>JAFVYB010000076.1 GCA_017500825.1 Myxococcaceae bacterium
AGGCCGGCTGTTGCCCACCATCGCCTCCGCACGCACCGCCTCGCTCTTCTCCTGCCCGTCGCTCGCCACCACCTCCACCACCACCTGGGACCCGCGACGCAATACGCCTGCTCCCACCGAATCGCCCTGCGCCTTGGGCAAAACCTTGCCGTCCACAAACCACCGATACCGGTAGCTCACCGCGTCTCCGTCCGCGTCGCGCGCCTGACTCACGATCACAGCCCGCGCTCCTCCCTCGCGCGTCGGAATCGATGGCTCGATCACCACACTCGGCGCCGGCGGCGGCGTGTTGCGCACCACGACGGACGGCTGGCCCAGCACGCGCGCGCCTTCGCTCTCAATCTTGGGCGTCCAGCGCTCGCCCTTCCTCGCCATGCCCGCGGGCAAAACGCGCAACCCGTCGGCCTCCGGGAACACCTTGCCATCGCGCAGCCAGCGCACCGCAAGCTTCGGCTCGGGGCGTCCGTCGAGATCGATGAAGCGGTAGCCAAGCTCGATCGCGTCGCCAACCGTGGGGCGCTCGGGCGACAAAACGAGGTCTCGGTAGAGGGGCGCGTTGGGCGTCAGACGACCGCTGCGGGTGCTGTCATGGCCGGGCTCGGGCCAGGTCAGGGGCAGTCTGGACGCGGTTTTGGGGCGGACGCGGAAGGCGTGCAGCGTCTCGCCGGCGCCCTGGGCCACGAGGATGGCGTCCTCCCAGGCAAAGGCGACCGGGCCGCTGTCGGGCAGGCCTTTGAGCTGAACGGGGAAACCCGAAAAAGGGCGCGCGTTGGGGCGCAGCGCGTGCAGGCGTCCGTCCGCCGAGGCGGTGAGGAGTTCGTCGATGCCGTCACCGTCGAGATCCACTGCCAGAGGGGCACCCACCAGGCGTTCGGCGAGGGTCACGGGGAAGCCCTTGCGCGCCTTGCCCTTCGCGTCGAGGACGTGCAGTCGGCCATCCGTCGCCGCCACGACGACGCTCCGCCCGACGCCATCCGTCAGCCGCGCCAGCGCCGGGCCATCCTTGAGGCGCGCGCCGGTGTCGACCGGGAAACCTGGACGCTGCGTGCCGTCGAGATCCGCCGCGTGGATTTTGAAGTCCTGCGAGGCAAAGGCGACCGAGAGCCGCCCCTCGCCCTCGACATCGGCCAGCGCGGGCTGGGCGCTGATCAGATAGCCGGTGGCCTTGGGAAAGCCCGGGACCACCGCGCCGTCGGCAAAAATGGCGTTGAGCCGACCGTCTTCGCCGCCCCAGAGGAGAACGCGCCTGTCGCCCTCGCCCCCAAACCCCCAGGAGATGGGACTCGTCACGGGCGCGCGCAGGCGCCGGGGAAAGCCGGGCAGCGAGCGGCCGCGGGCGTTCAGGGCGTGCAGCTGGCGCGCGGCGTCGGCAAAGACGAGGTCGGGCCGCCCGTCGCTGTCGAGGTCGGCCAGGGTCAGAGGCGTCGAAGCGCTCGCCTCGCCTGTGCGTGGGAGCGAGAGGAATTCCGAACCGTCGTCGCGAAAGGCGCGCAGCGATCCGTCGGTCAAAAGCACCGCGATTTCCTCGCCGCCGTCCGCGTCGAGGTCGGCGACGGCAGGCGCGCCGATGATGGCTGCGTCCTTGCCGAGCGAGAGGGGAAACCCCGCGCAGTCAGCGCCCGCGGCCGTCACGCAGAAGAGCGATCCGCCGCCCGGCGTGGCCACGGTGAAGTAGAGGCGCGGCATGCCGCCGAGGTTGCCCAACGCGATGGGGCTGGAGATGAGCGCCGGCAGCTTGAGCGGAAATCCCGAGGCGTTCTGAGCCGCGCGCGCATGGGTTCCGAAAAGGAGCGCCACAAGGGCGAGCGCCACGCACAGTGCCTTCGGCCGCCAGGATGAGCGGGACAAACGAGCGGAAGAACTCTCGGGAGGAAGTGGACGCGTCATCTGATCGGCCTCGTGTGATCGACCGCGCGCGAACGGGCGACCAGCAGCGGGCGGACGCGGCGCGCAGGAAAAAGGACAGCAGCGGGACGGGGCGCGCGAAGGTGTCAGGCTCGCGACACGCGGCGGGTCAGATGGCGCGAAACAGGCGGCCCACCCCTCGTCCGACATCGACCGGACGGCGCTCACCGAAGACCGTCCCTCCCCCGCTCAGGAGCTGCTCGGCGTGAAGATGAAGGGGTAGGCGACCGGGCACTCGTTGTCCTTGATGGGGAAGGTCCACATGCGAATCGTGCTGCGGATGCAGGAGGTCACGCTGTTGTTGCCCATGGTGTCCTCCTCGATTTCGAGCTCGATCGGCTTGCCGGACTCGTTGATCGTGAAACGGACCACGATCTTCCCCTTGAGGCTCGGGTTGCGCTTGAGCTGGCGCTCGTAACAGTTCTGGATCGACTTCATGCGCGCCTTGACGAAACGCGCGATGGCGTCGCGGTCGCAGGAGGCAGAGTCGATCTCCGGGCCCTCGTCGATGACGCGCCCGCGAATGTTGACCGTCTTCTTTTCGGCGAATTGACGCGCCTGAACGCCAGCGCCGCCCGACGTGCCGAGATCGCCGATGCCCGCGGCCTCGCCTGTTCCGCCGCCCAGACGTTGACCCGCCGCCTTGGCCAGAGAATCGGCCGTGGCCACACCCACACCGCTGGCGCCCATCAGAGCTGAGGCGATGTCGTTGGACGAATCGCTGCCGCCGCCGAGGACATCCTCAATCGCGCCCTCGCCCTCGCCGTCGCCACCCAGCGCGCCGAGCATCTTCAGCAGGCCCTTGCCCTGAATGCCCTCGCGGATAGCGGCCGTGCGCGCCGCCGAATCGACCGGCTGCGTCGGACCTGTGGAGGGCGCCTTCGTCTCCTTGGCGGCGACTTTCTTCTCCTCTTCCTTGGCCGGCGCCTCCTCATTGGCGGCCTCGTCGGCGACCTCGACCTCTTCCTCCTTGGGCTTGTCCGGGATGATGACCTGGGCAAAGCGCTCGGGGATGTCTTCCAGCGTCAGCTCAACCTCCTCGACAGGCGGCCGCATGCTGATCGCGAAGACGGTTCCGAAGTTGACGCTGAAGGTCGCCAGAAGGACGCAGAGAAAGACCTTGTCCACGCTGTCAAAGGGGCTCTCGCTCTGGCTGGGGGGAAGGATCACTTCGGCGGAGGACACCGCGCGCTGTCCCACGGTTCGCGCCTGCGGACGCGACACCGCCTGGCCCTTCGGCACCGCGATGGCGATCGAGCTCTCGACCGGGAACTGGCCTCCTGTCCGCGCCTGCTCGCGCTCCCTGGCCACCTCTGCCTCGCGACGCGCCTTGTCTTCCGCCTCTCGGCGCGCCTTTTCCTCCGCCTCGCGACGCGCCCGCTCTTCCGCCTCGCGACGCGCTTTTTCCTCTGCCTCACGACGGGCCCGTTCCGCCGCCGCGCGCGCCTTGATCTCTTCGAGCTGACTTAAGGCGTCCTTGACCTGCGCCTGGGACTGGGCCTCCGAGGCCTGCGCCGAACGCAACTGCTCCTGGGCCGACTTCACCGCCTCCTGCGCCGAACGCCGCCTGGCCTCCATCGCCTTGAGGTGCGCCTCTGCCCGCGCCAGAGCCTCTGCCAGCGGATCCGTCGACAAGGGCGCGAATGCCGCCTCCGGGGCTGATTCCGGTGCCGCCGCCGGGGCAACCACGACCGGCACCTCGGCGCTGTCCGCGCGCTGTTCGCCCTCAGGGGCGTCGATGAACTGAAAGAGAACCGTCAGAGCGCCGATGATGATCTTGCCGCGCGATTCGTCATTGAGCGCCATCTCGCATCCATCGGGAGTCACCGTGCAGCGCGCGTCCTCAGGCTTTTCCGCGAGGTTGACCTGCGTCTCCGCGTCCAAGTCGATTCGCCCCCGCATCCAGGACGCCACCCGCAGCCGATAGCCGTCCTCGCCCGCGATCAGCAGGGAGAAGGGCTCGCTCAAGCGGTCGTCCTCAAGGGGGAAGAAGCTGTCGGGCCCCGGCCCGATCGCGATCGTCTGGGGGGCGTGGAAGACGCGCTCGTCGCGCAGCTGGCCATCGAGAATCAGGCCAATGCGCAGGCATTTCGGCGTGCTTGAGCGGGAGGAGGAGTCTTTCGACATCTGTTGTCCCCGAGTGGTGACGTGTCGCGGCAGGGGCGCGATGCGCAGAGAGTGAATAGGGAGGGGAGGTAGCCAGAGGGCGGCTCAAAAAGCGGCGCGCTCTAACACGAGCGAAGGCGTCAAGGGCAAGCGTGTTTGCCCGTCGCGGCGGGCGCGCGAGGCCTCAGAAACAGGGCTTGTCGACGCTCTGGACGATCTTGGGCAGGAAGCTCTCGGTCCGCTCCAGCTCGGCAAAATTGAGGATGGATCGCTGCAAAATGTAGATGGCCTGCGGCTTCTGGATGCGCCCCTCGACCGTGATCGCGTCGAGTCGAATCACGCGCTGGCGCTTCTTCTGACTCTGGGCAAGGGCGGGCGCGCTGGCAGTCACCAGGCCGGCCAGGACCACCGCAAAGAGGCCACGTCGCGCGCGGCGACCCCAGGCGCTCCGATTCACACCACTCATCGCGCTTCCTCCTCTGTCACGGCCGAATCGGCCGGTGTGCCCTGCCCCTCCTCGTCAGCCGTTCCAGGCAGGTTGCCGACCTCGGTCAAAGTCGCATCCGCTGTCGCGCCGGACTGGCCATCCCCCGCGCCGTCTACGCCTTCGCCAGACACGCGGCTGTCATCGCTCACAGCCGTCTCGCCTTCGCTCACAGGCGCCGCCCCACTTTCCGCCGACGCCTCGGACTGGGGCGCTGACCCCTCTGCCTCCGGGGCAACTTGTTCGCCCGCCTGCGCCGCAGCCTGTGCCTCAACTTCAGCCGCAGCCTGCGCCGCCGCTTCCTCAGCCTTACGCTTTTCCTCGCGCAGTCGATTCCGCTCCTCGCGCGCCAGGCGCCGCTTTTCGCGCGCGATCTCCTTGTCGGCGTCCTTCAGATACGTCTCGGTGAGCTCGTCGCCGCGCAGCTCTTGCGCTGTGTTCAGGTGCGCCTTGGCCTTTTCCAGCTGTTCGAGCAGCGGCATGCCGGTGTCGCGGGCGTCGAGGTGGAGGATGCCGAGGTTGAACTCGATGTCGGGCGCCAGCTCGGGCTTTTCTCGCAGCGCCTGTTCGTAGAGGGCCTTGGCCTTGGCGAAATCACCCAGTCCCCGATAGGCGCTGGCCAGATTGATGCGCGCCTCGACAAAGTCCGGCGCGTATTTCAGGGCCAACTCCAGATGCTCCGCCGCCGCGCGAAAATTCTGCGCCGCGAGCAAAAGCGCCCCCAAGTTGCTCTGCGCCTCGGGAAAGTCGCTCTGGGCATCGGCCGCCTTCTGAAACAGCGTGCGCGCCTCCTGCCGCTTGCCCTGCGCGAGGAGGACAATGCCCTGCTGATTGGCGAGCACCGGGTCGCCCGGCGAGATGGCCAGGGCATTGCCCAGGACGAGAAGCGCGAGCTCATGCCGTTCCTGCAAAAAATAGGCTTGGGCGAGCAGGCTCATGGCCGCGGTGTCCATCTCGTCGATCTTGAGCGCCGCCTTGGCCGAAGCGATGGCGTCCTCGACGCGCCCCGTCTCCACAAAGAGCGTGGCAAGGGCGTCGTGGATCGCCCCGGTGGGCTTGGCCTGAGAGCGCAGCGACTCGAAGAACTCGATCGCCTCCCGCGCGCGGTTCTGGCGCAGGTGGAGTCGCGCCAGATTCTGCGCCGCGGCCTTCTGATTCGGGTCGAGCGCGAGACTCTTCTTGTAGGCCTCTTCGGCGGCGGCCATGTCCCCTGCCCTCTCCAGGAGCAAGCCCAGGTTGTGGTGCGCCACGGCGGTCCGAGGGTCGTCGCCCGCTGCGCTCTGAAACTTGCTCAGCGCGACTTCCGGCTGGTCCGCGGCAAGGGCTGAGAGCGCCTCGCTGAAGGCATCGACGACCTCTGGCGCGAGAGGAGGCGGCGGTGGTGGTTCGGCGGTCGCGGCATCGGCAGCAGGCGCCTGGGCGTTCTCGTCAACCGCGACAGCCTGTTCCGAGGTGGCGGGCGCCTGTCCGGCGCTGTCGTCGGCCTTTGCGTCGGCCACCGGCAAAGTCTCGGCAGAGACAGAGGAACGAGCGGCGCCCGTCGAGTCGATCGCCTGACTCTCGGTCGTCTGGGCAACTGGCCTGGGCGAGGTGACGCAGGCCAGCGTGAAGCCGCAGAGCACCGCGCAAAGGGTCCGCAGGGAGGTGCGCGTCGGGCTCATCAGAAATCCTCCTCAATGCGGAAACCGCCCTGCCCCTGGCTGTCGGAGGTGGTGGCCGGAGCCGCGTCCGGGACCTCGTCGTCGAGCCGCGTCCCAGCTTCCCGCGGCGATACCCCGTCAGCGGCGACCTGAGGCGCTGTCGCCTGCCCTTCGCCTTCAGCCCGATCTCCCTGCGCGCCGTCCGCGTTCTCCAAAGGCGGCTGAACTGGCTGCGCGCCGTCGTCCTCCAGCCGAAAATCGCCTTCCGTAGACTGAGAGACCCCCGTCGCCTCCTGCGCCGAGGCGCCTGTCGACTCGGGCACCGCGTCCATCACGGCTGGCTGCGAGGCGACCGCCGGCACGATGGGGTTTGGCTTGCCGTCGAGCGTCCTGAAAGAGGTCGGATAGAGCACGTTCGACCGCGTCAGCGCGCGCGCCTTCTTGAGCACCGCGCGATCACTGCGCAAACGCGCCAGTGACTCCTCCGCCCGGTCGCACCAGGGCACGTCGACGAGGGCGAAACGACGGCACTGCTCCGAGGTCTGCTCGTAGAGGTCGGCAGCCGAGTTCTCCAGCCCGCTCACCTTGTCCACGAGCGTCGCGCGATACATCTCGCATCCCTCTTCGCCGTAGGCGCGCTTGATGTCGGGCGGGCAGGGCGACTCGACGAGGCTCACGGCAAAGCGCTCGTAGATGAAGCCGCGCCGATAACTGGCGGCGAGAATCCATTCGGCGCTCTTGAAGCGCAGCACGTCGACGTAGCTCTCCTGCAGGGACTTGGCCGCGGTGAGCTTGGCCATGAAGGATCGCTCCAGCGCCTTGCTGCGACCGGTGATCTGCATGGCGTCCCACTTGGCGAACTCGGCCTCGGCGAGCAGGAATCGCGCCTCGCCGGCAGCCTCGGAAGCCTGGGGCGCGGTGGCGTCGAGTTCGCGCTGCGCATACTCCCGCGTCGCGTCCTCAAAAGCGCGCAACGCCTGCTTCTCCTTGCCGAGCTTGCGCCAGCAGTCGCCGATGCTCTTGTAGGCCTCGACGATGAGCGGGCTCTGCTCCTTGTCGCGCGAGAAGCGCTTGATGAAGTCGTCGAGCGCCTGGTTCTGCCGACGGCAGTTGCCCATCTTCTGGTAGACGAGCGCGGCCTTGTAGAGGTTGCGCGGCGCGATCTCGCTCTTGGGGAAGAGCTGGGCAAAGCGGATGAACTGCCTGGCCGACTCGTCGTAGCGCTGCAGTGCCTCCAGAAGCACCGCCAGGTTGTTGAGCGCCGCCTCGCGCCGCGTCGAGTCCGGATATTTCTCGACGAGCAGCTGGTAGTGCTCGACCGCCTTGTCGAAGTCGTAGCTGTTCTCGGCGTTGTAGGCCACGCGGAAGAGCGAGAGGTCGGCCAGGTCGGAGTCGGGATACTCGCGGTAGATGCGCTCATAGAGGCGCAGCGCCGAGTCGAAGCGGTGGGCCTTCTCGCGGCAGAGGGCGGCGTTGTTCAGGGCCTTGTCGGCGAAGCGGTAGGCCTCGTTGCGCGCGACCAGCTTCTCGTAGAGCTCGCCAGCCTCGTCCCAGGCCTCGGCGGTCATCAGCTGCTCGGCGCGCTTGAACATCGCGTTGTCGCCAAAGTCGCGCAAAAGGCGCCCGCTCTCGGAGTTGGGATCGACGCGCACGCGGCCCTGGGCGTCGGGCGAGGTGAGCGCGTCTGTGAAGGCGGTGACCGCCACCCAGTCCTCGGTGATGAGGAAGGTCTCCAGCGTCAGGTTGGAGGCGAAGGTGGCGAATTCGCTGTCCGGATAGGCGGAGACGAGCTCGGCAAAGCGGCGGCGAGCCTCCTCGAAGTCCTCCGCCAGATAGAAGAGCTCAGCGGCGCGGTAGGCGCTCTGCGGGGCGCGCTCGTGGGCGGGGACGAGCTTGAGCAGGGTGTCGATGGCCGCGACGAACTCGGCCTGCATCGGATGCAACTCGCGCTTCTGGACAGGCTTGCCCTCGGGCCAATCGCGCGCGGTGAACATCGCGACCTGTGGGATCTCGGGCGTCTCCCCGGTCTGGCGCAGTTCCAATTCGCGCTGGCGGGCGAGCACCACGCCAAACGCCGCCTCGGCCAAAAATCGCTTTTCCCCCGAGAAATCGCGCACCTTGACGTAGGTCGCCGCCGACGCCGTGAAGTCGAGGCTCTGATACTGGCAGTCGGCCAGATAGAAGGTCAGCTCGTAGGCGTCCTTGCTGTGGGGAAAGCGCGCCAGGTAACTCGCGTAGACGCGGGCGGCGATTTCGAAGGACTTGCGCGCGCGCTCGGCATTGCCCGACGACGCGTATTCGATGGCCTGCTGATGGTGGTGGATGGCCGACGAGTAGAGCCCCTTCTCCGTCAGGTCCTCGGCCTCCTTGAGGACCTTCGAATTGCCCTGATTGGCCTCGTGCCAGGCGCCGCCCGGGGCGTAGCGCTCGACGAACAGCTCCCGCTCCTCAAACGCCTTGTCGAAGTCGCGCAGGCCACTCTCGTAGCCCTTGACGATCTTGGCGTGGATTTGCGGGGCCTGCGGCGCGAGCGGCGCTTTCTCCAGATTCTTGCGGTAGGCGGCGATCGACTCGCTCCACTTGGTCTGGTCGCCATAGACATCGCCCAGCCTCCGCCACAGCTCGGCCTCCCATGGCCGCTCGCCGATGCGGGCAAAGAGCGCCTCGGCTCTCTCGATCGACCCCCAGCGATCGTCGGCCAGCGAGATCGCCATGTATTGCAGCGCCTCGTTCTGCAGGTCGCCACCGAGCGGATCGTCCGCGCTCTTCCGGGCGCCAGCCACGGCCGCGTAGTGGTCGAGGAGCTTGACGAAGGTCTCGACCGCCTGACCGAAGTCGTCGAGCCGGTAATAGACCCAGCCCAGTTTGTAGAGCGCCTTGTCGAAAAGGGGGTGCTCCGGGAACTCGATGGCCTTGGCATAGGCGGCCGCAGCCTGCTTGAGGGCGTTCGGCTCGCTCACCGCGTCGAAGTAATACTCGCCGATGCGAATCCAGGCCTCGGGGACAAAGCGCGACGACGGGTATTTGGCGATCAGACGGTGGAAGGCGTCGCGGCTCTCGGAAAACTCGCCCTGCTTTTCGAGGCAGTAGCCGAGCAGATAGTGACTCGCGTCGTTGTGCGCGTAGTTCGGGAAGGCGGTGATCAGGCGCTGATACAGCGAGATCGAGCCCTGGTAGCTCTGGCGCGGTTCCCTGGGGAAGCTGGCGATCTTGCCCTCGGCGGCGAGCGCGTATTGCTCTTCGAATTGAGCGAGGGCGACCAGGTAGTCGTCGTTCGTCTTCTCGTAATAGAGCTCGGCCAGGCGGAAGATGGCGTCTGGGCTGTAGCGCGGGTCGTCGGGATAGCGCCTGAGGAAGGCCTCAAAGGCGGCGATGGCCGCCAGTCGCTCCCGGCGCTCCGAAACCTCGATCTCGGAGACGGCGCGCTCATAGGCGTTGATCGTCTGAGCGCGGCGGTCGCCGTATTTCTTGCGAATCAACGCGTCGATCTCGGCGCTGAAGTCCCTGGCTTCCGTCTCAAAGGCCACGACCACGTCCGACAGCTCGATGAGGTCGCGCTCCAGTCCGGGCGTGGAGGCGAACCCCTCGAAATAGCGGCGCGTGGCGCGATCCTGCGGCACTACCGGGCGCTTGTCGGTCCCGCTGTCAGGCGATGCGACCGCACTCTGGACAGTGGACAACCCTTCGGCGGGCGCGCCATCGGACGCCACGGCCACGGCGGGCGCAACCATCAGGAGAAGGAGGAGGGTGTCGGCGAAGAGGCGTCTCATGTGTGTTCCATCCGACCGAGGCCAGGCGTCACTGCGCCTCGGTGAGCGCCTCCCTGAAGTCGAGCTCAAGCTCCTTGAGTTCACCGTCTTTCTGGCTTGAGAGGTCCTGAATCTGTTCGGTGAACTTCTGCTTGCGCGTCCAGGCGATGTCGACGAGCCCGACCTCGGCCTTGATCATCGCGTCGTAGAAGCGGCCGAGGACCTTGCGGAAGCTCTCGTAGGCGATGGATCCGATGAGCCCGCGCGCGCCGGTGGCGTTGGCAAGGCTCCGCTGTTGGAAAGCTTCGAGCTGGCTGACCTCCTGAATGACCTGGCGCTTCATCTCTGCGGCCTGCGCGTCGATGCGCGATCCCAAAAGAGAGCGTGCCTCTTCCGTGCGCTTGCCGAGGCTGTCGATCGCGGCGTGGAGTCGATCCAGCGCGGCCGCGGGCAACGCGCCTCCCGACGTGAGCGCCCGCAACTTGCGCGTCTCGTCCCGCTCTTCGGTGAGGACGCGGGCGTAACGCCCTCGCAGCGCGGCGTCATCTGGCCGCAAAAGGTCGATCTGAACCCTGGCGTCGCTCGCCGCCCGCTTCTTCTGGCGGACGCTTTCGCGCAGGGATTCGGCCACGGCGCGCTCGGAAGTCAGCTGCCGCGTGAAATCGGCGCGCGCGTCGGCGGGCAGCTCTTTGGTGTCGCGCAGGAGTTTGTCGATGGCCGTCTGAATGGCGAAAAGGCTCTCCACCTCAATGCCGACGCGATGGGCTGCCTGTTCGAGCGTTCGAACACGCCCGGTGAGGGAGGTGCGCCAGGAGGCGAACTCGGCCTCGCTCTGCGGCAGCCGCTCAAGCTCCGACTCGATCTCTGAACGCGTCGCCCGCAGCGCCTTCAACCGCTCCACCACTGCCTGCGCCTCGCCCGCTTTGGCCTGTGACATGAGCGCCGCCTGTTCAAACTCGACGAGCTCCCGCCGGAGCTGCATCAGCCCCGTGTCCACGGCGTCCGCCTGAGAAAATCCCTTCTGAAAAAAGGGAAAGAGCTCGCCACGACGCTCTTCGAGCCGCTCGATGAGGAGCTTCGCGACCTTGAAGGACTCGTCGATGGCCTGGCGCGTCTCGTCGATGTCGGTGGTGATGCGAACGGCCTCGGCAATCTCGCGCTCGGTGGTGGCCCAGGGGATGGCGAACTTGGGCAGGAAGAGTTCGAGGTCGAAGGTCTTGTTCGAGTTTTGGATGACCGTCTGAAAGAACTCGACCGGGTCCTGATGGGCGTTCAGGCGCGAGGCCAAATCGTCATGCGCCGGCTGAAACTTGTCGATCACGCCGCGGTAGGCGGTCCCCGCCTCGTCGAACTGGCCGAGCAAAAGATACAGGTGCCCCTGCAGGACGAGGGCATCGGTGGCGATCAGGGAGTCGGGCGCCGTCGCGACCAGGCGTTCACAGGCCTGCAGCGCCTTGCGGTAATCCTCGCGATCGCCCTCGGCCTTGGCGCGCCGCACATGCGCCCACGCAATCTCGTAGAGCGCCTCGACAAAGGCGTCCGAGCGGTAGTCGATGTATTGGTAGCGGTCGATGGCCTCGCTGAATCGCCCCTGCTCCAGAAAGATGCGCCCCAGCGCCAGATGCGCCTGCTCCTGGACAAGACCGGCGGCGAGTGTGGTTGGCGCGAGCGCGATCAGCGCCTGGAACGACGAAATGGCCGCCTCCAGATCGCCTCGCTGAACGGCGAGCACCCCGCGGAAGTAGTGCGCCTGATGGACGAACGCGCCGCCTGCCTGGATGACGTTCGAAAAGAGCTCTTCAGCGCGCCTCTGACGCTCGTTCTCAGGCAGGTCAGTCCGGCCAAAGAACCATTTGCCGTAGGCGTAGGCCACCTCGGAAGGCAGCGCGCCGCCGGGTCCCTGCAGCTGGCGGATGTGGCGATCGATGCCGCTGAAGTCGCCAAAACGCGCGCTCAGCTCGATGGAACGAAGGAGCGCCTCGCGAAAATGCCGTCCCCGCTTCCCGCGCACCCCCAGATATTCGCGGAAGTAGAGCCGCGCGCCCTGAAAGCCCTGCTGCTGATAGAGCGCCTCCGCCAGCATGTAGAGCGACTCGGTGAACTCGGGCATGCGCGCGAAGGTCTCGTTGCCGACGAGGTCGTAGAACAGGACGCTGGCCGACTCGTAGTTCTGCAGCAGGAACTGCAGTTCCGCGTCGGAGAAGCGCTTACGCAGCGCGCCCTGCTCTCCGGCATCGGGCGTGTCCATGTAGAGCCGCTCGACGATCTCCAGCTGGCGCTCAAGATCGCGGAGCTTCGCTTCGAAGGACTCCAGCTCGGCAGAAGATGGCGCGGCATAGGCAAAAGTCGCGGCGCAGGGCATGAGCAGGAGCGCGAATGCGAGGCTGGAGAGAGATCGTCTCATGGGGACACTGGCGGAAGGGGGCGTCACGTCACTTCGAGCTTGCAGAGGCCGTGTCAGCGCCGACCGTCGCCGCGTCCGCCGCCTTGGGGGCGACATCGTCGATCAGGTTCATTTCGTAGCGGATGGCGGGGCGATCCTTCAGATCGGTGGTGAAGTTGCCCTGTTCAAAGGCGACGATCTTCAGGTGGGTGACGCGCCCTGGCTCCGCGTCGAAGGTGTGGCTCGACTGCACTTTGAATTTGTATCCGTCGAGATACTTGAAGACGCCGAAGCCATGTCCCCGGAACTGGAGCTGGACGACGAGCTGATGCGGGCCAGGAAGGATGCGACCGTTGAAGATCTCGATCTCCTCCTGATCGCCGAGCGCGCCATCGCCGAGGTCGACGCGGGTGAAGATCGGCGCCCCGTCGAGCGCGTAGGCAGCCGACTCCAGGACAAAGGCGCCGCCCATCTCATTGCGGTGGACGAGGAGCGCTTTCGCCCCCTGCCCGACCGAGGTGCCGCCGAGAATCGACTCCTGAAGGAGGAAGAGGCGGGCCCTGGTGCGGAAGACCTGTTCTTTGAGGTCGGTGACCTGCTCCTCCATGGTCCGCACGCGTCGCAAAAACTCCTCGTCGCCAGCGGAGCGATCGACAGGCTGCGGCGTGGCTTGCTGGGACACCGATTCGCCGGACGATCCGTCAGCCGACTCTTGAGCCGTCTGCTGGGTCACGACTTGGCTGTCCGCGCCCCGGGTATCGCCGTCGCCCTCTAAATGAGCGGCTTCGTCCGCCAGCGCAGGGACGGCGCTCGTGATTGACAGACAAGCGGCCAAGAAGAGCGAGGGAAGAGCGCGCACGAAGGGATCCTTTTCAAACGGTTCCAGGCCGAGGCCATCGGCCCCCCAAAAAAAAGCGCGCCTCCCTAGCACCGGACTTTGGGTGTGTCAAAGCGGCGACTGGCGCCGAATCGCCTCTCTTGGACCGGGTGACGCCGCTCTCTCCGTCCGCTTCAAGACATCGCCCAACAACTCACACAGACCCACAGCACCCGCCAAGTCCACCACGCGCCATGCTGAAATTGGACAGGGCCAACCGAGCGCCATAGGGTGCGCGCTTTTTTTGACGCAAAAGACCGCGCGGTCCCAGGCAGAGCGGGCCGCATTCCCTCCCCTTAAAGCCCTCGGTGCCCCATGCTCCGGCTCAACGACATCCTCGACCGGGTCCAGCAATACAATCCCGACGCCGACCTCGACATCATCAAGAAGGCTTACGTCTACAGCGCGAAGGTCCATCAGGGGCAGATGCGCAAGTCGGGCGAGCCCTACCTCATCCATCCGCTGGAGGTGGCCGGCATCCTGACGCAGCTCAAGCTCGACGAGGCGTCGATCGTCACCGGCCTGTTGCACGACACGATCGAGGACACGCTGACGACGATGGACGACATCACCGACCTGTTCGGCGCCGAGGTGGCCCAGCTCGTCGACGGCGTCACCAAGCTCTCCCAGCTGTCCGCCAACGTCTCCCAGGAAGAGAAACAGGCGGAAAACTTCCGCAAGATGATCGTCGCCATGGCGCGCGACATCCGCGTGATTCTCGTCAAGCTGGCCGACCGCTCGCACAACATGCGCACTCTGGAGCACATGATCCCGGAGAAGCAGAAGCGCATCGCGCAGGAGACGCTCGACATCTACGCGCCCCTCGCCAACCGCCTCGGCATCGGCTGGATCAAGCAGGACCTCGAAGACCTCTCCTTTAAGTATCTGCGCCCAACCGACTACCAAGACCTACATGAGCGCGTGGAGAAGAAGAAAAAGGCCAGCGAAAAATACATCGAGGAAGTCCAGGCGATCCTGCGCGCCAAGCTGGCCGAGAACAACCTCTCGTGTCTCCAGGTCCAGGGGCGCTTCAAGAACCTCTACAGCATCTATAAGAAGATGCGGGCCGGGGGTATCGAGTTCGACCAGATCCACGATGTCATCGCCTTCCGCCTGATCATGAAGTCGATGCCCGCCTGCTACGAGGCGCTGGGGCTCGTCCACACGCTCTGGAAGCCACTGCCGGGTCGTTTCAAGGACTACATCGCCATACCCAAGCCCAATATGTATCAGTCGCTGCACACGACGGTGATTGGGCCCTTTGGCGACCGTCTCGAAGTGCAGATCCGCACCGACGAGATGCACCGCATCGCCGAGGAGGGCATCGCGGCGCACTGGGCTTACAAGGAGGGGCGGGCCAGCGGCGCGGGCGACGACGCCAAGAAGTTCGCCTGGCTGCGTCAGCTCATGGAGTGGGTGCGCGGCCTCAAAGACCCCAAGGAATTCCTCGACGCCTTCAAAGGCGATCTCTTCACCGACGAAATTTACGTCTTCACGCCCGCCAACGACGTGAAGTCGCTGCCTGTCGGCGCTACGCCGGTCGACTTCGCCTACGCCATCCACTCGGACATCGGCGACCGCTGCGTCGGGGCCAAGGTCGACGGCAAGATCGTCCCGCTGCGCTACAAGCTGAAGAACGGCGACACAGTCGAGGTGATGACGAGCCCCAACTCGCACCCCTCCAAGGATTGGCTGAGCTTCGTCAAGACGAGCCGGGCCCTGGCGCGCATCCGCGGCTACATCAAGGAGCAGCAGCGCGAGCAGAGCCTGGAGCTCGGCAGAAACCTCACCGAACGCGAGCTCAAGCGCTTCAACGTCTCGCTCAACAAGCTGATCAAGACGGGCGACTTCAAGAAGACGGCGGAGGCGCTCGGCTACCGCACGGAGGAGGCGCTGCTCGTGGCGGTTGGTTACGGCAAGGTGCTGCCGACGCAGATCCTCGCCAAACACGTCCCGCCGGAGAAACTCGCGGACAAGGAGGCGGTCGGCGTGCCGCGTCCCGCAGAGCAGGAAGAGGGCGCCTTCACCAAGATCATCAACAAGGTGACGAACCGCAGCGCCAAGTCGGGCGTCCGCATCAACGGCATCGACGACGCGCTCGTCATCTTCGGTCGCTGCTGTGGCCCGGTGCCGGGCGATCCGATCATCGGCTTCATCACCCGCGGGCGCGGCATCACCGTCCACACCGCCTCCTGCGACAAGGTCCTGGCCACCGATCCCAACCGCCGCATCGAGGTCACCTGGGATGTCAAGCCCGACTTCACCCGCCCCGTGACGCTGCGCATCATGACCACCGACCGCGCCGGCATGATCGCCGACATCTCCACCGCCTTCAGCCAAAAGGGTGTGAGCATCGTCCAGGCGAACTGCCGCGTGACGACCGACGACCGCGCCGTCAACACCTTCGAGGTCAAGATCTCCAACCTCAAGCAGCTCGACGAGCTCAAGAACGCCATCGAGCGCATCCCCGGGGTCATCGAGGTGATGCGTTCCTGAGCGGCCGACTCCTTCCCCTGACCTTCGGGCTTTCCAAGAGGCGTCGCGCGACCTGCGCGGCGTCTTTTGATTTTCAGCGCCAGCCCGCCTTCAGCGACCGCGATTCGGCATTCGAGAATAAGGCGCGTCCACGGCCGCTGATCCGCCCCACGCGCCCTCGGCCGCGTTTAACCGCGATCGGCAGGTGGTGTTTGGCGCGCGCTTTCGAGAAGCGCTTCGGCGAAGCCCGAAACGCGATTGGAAAGGACGGTCTCATGAACCTGAAAACAACGCTCAGCGCCCTCTGCATGACCATGGCGTTTGCCGGTGGCGCCCTGGCTTCGCCGCCCCATCACCACCGGGGCCCGCCGCCACCGCTGCCGGGCGGACCTGCCTGCGACCTGCCCTCCGAGGTGCTCGCGCTGCGCCAGGAGATCGCGGCGATCAAGCTCGATCTCGCCTTGTCCCTGAGTGCTGAACAGGCGCGCGCCATCCACGCGATCGCTCTTCAGGCGCAGGCCCGCAAAGACGCCATCGAGGCCGAGAAAAAATCGCGTGAACCCCTGCTCATCGCGGCGATGACGGCCGCCCGCGACGACCTGAAGCGCGACGGCAAGGTCTCGGAGTCGACGGCCCAAAAGCTGCGCGAGGCCAGAGGCAAAAGCGATTTCCGCGCCATTCACGAGGAGTTTGAGTCGATGCGCGCGCAAGTCGACGCCCTCCTCACGGATGAGCAGCGAGAGGCCTTCGCCACGTTCGATCCAAGGCCGCTGGCGAACGATCGTCCCCCGCGCCCGCCGCCACCGCCTCCTGGCGCCTGGCACGGCTCACATCCCCCGCCGCCACCTCCCGACGGCTGGCAAGGTGGACCACCGCCGTTCCCGCCCGACGGGCAAATGCCGCCGCGGCCGCCACCTCAAATGCATCGCCACAAGCCCGGCGCCTCGATGATGCTGCTCTCCGAGGAGTTCATCCCCTTCCTCGAAGCCCGCATGAAATGACTTTCGCAGCATCGAGCGTGGTGCCCTCCCTGTCGTCGCGCTCGGTGGACGCCCTCTCCAATTCCGGAGAGGGTGTTTTTTTTTGAAGGAGGGCCAGGCGTTCGCGCCGCCACGCCCATGTCTCTGACGAGGCCGTCAGCCGCGCGTTGACGCCGTCGGACGCGCTCCCTATTTTGCCGCGCCCTTAAACACCGCACTCCCGATTCAGGGAAAACACCCCGGCGCGCCGCCTCCTGACCCAAGGAGCCGGACGCCGTTTTTTTTGGAGCGACAGCCGCCATGACTTCTCCGTCCACGAACTCGATCAATCCGACAGCGCCTCTCGCGGCCATCGTGCTGTGCGCAGGTCAGGGAACGCGCATGAAGAGCACCCTGCCCAAGGTCGCCCACCCCCTGCTCGGACGCGCCATGGGCAGCTATCCACTGGAGCGCGCCTTTGAGGCCGGCGCCGAACGCGTCGTCGCGGTGACCGGGCATGGCGCCAGTCAGGTCGAGGCGGCTCTTCTCAGGGCATTGCCGTCGCGGGCGCCCCACATCGAGTTCGCGCTTCAGGCCGAACAGCTCGGAACCGCCCACGCCGTCCTCTGCGCTCAAAGCGCGCTCGCCGATTTCAAAGGCGATGTCTTCATCCTCTACGGCGACGTTCCCCTCGTGCGCGCCGAGACACTGCGGGCGCTGATCGACGCCAAGACCGCCGCGCAATCGCCCATCGCCCTGGTGACAACCCTGCCCGCGGATCCGACGGGCTACGGCCGCATCGTCCGCGACGAGCAAGGCGCCATGCGCCGCATTGTCGAGCACCGCGACGCCTCGCCCGGGGAGCTGGCCATCGGCGAAATCAACGCCGGCCTCTATCTCGTGAGCGCGTCCTTCCTCTGGAGCTCGCTCGCCCGCCTCGATCGCAACAACGCGCAAAACGAGCTCTACCTGACCGACCTCGTGCGCCTGGCCTTCGAGGCCGACACGCCCGCCGCGACCGTGGTGGCGGATGTCGGCGAAGTCAGCGGTGTCAACGACCGCGTCGAGCTCGCCCGCGCCACCCGCGCCCTCCAAAACCGCATCAACGAGCGCCACCAGCGCGCCGGCGTGACCATCGAGCTTAGCGACACGGTGCTGATCGACGAGAGCGTCGAGATCGCGCCCGACGTGACGATCGAGGCCAACGTGCGCCTCAAGGGCGACACGCGCATCGGCCGCGGCGCCCATATCGGCCAGGGATCGGTGATCAGCGACTCCACGGTGGGCGAGGCGGTCGAGGTCCGGCCCTATTCGATCTTCGAGGAGGCCATCGTCGGCGAGGCGGCGCTCATCGGCCCCTTTGCCCGCCTCAGACCCGGCAGCGAGCTGGCCGCGCGCGTCCACGTCGGCAACTTCGTCGAGACCAAGAAGGCGCGCGTCGGACTCGGTTCCAAGGCCAACCACCTCAGCTACCTGGGCGACTGCGACATCGGCGCGGGCGTCAACGTGGGCGCGGGCACCATCACCTGCAACTACGACGGCGTGAACAAGCACCGCACCGTGCTCGGCGATGGCGTGTTCGTCGGCTCGGACAGCCAGTTCGTGGCGCCGGTCAACGTCGGCAAGGACGCCTACATCGGCGCCGGCAGCACCATCACCGAGGACGTTCCCGAGGGCAGCCTGGCGATTGGCCGCGGGCGACAGGTCGTCAAGGTCGGCTACCGCCCCGAGCCCAAGCCCAAGTCCCGCGGTTGAACCGCGCCGCCTCCCCCGCATGGGTGGAATTTCCCGCCGCCGCGACGGGGTTGTGGACCAGGCGCCCCCCAGCGCCAGCAGCGCGCGGACGATTTTCAAGCGATTTTGGGTTCGCGCTCAAAACGCTTCGTCCCCCCCGAAAGAGGGGTTGAAGTGCCCCCCCCTTTGGCCCTAAAGGGCGCCGCTTTTTTTTGGGCCCCCCGCCCCTGACGCCAGCATTTGCCGGGCAGCGCTGTCCGGTCTTCTGTTTCCGGACGTTTTGTCCGGCCTGCCATTCCGGACGCCAAGCCGGTCTGCCCTCAGATGGAGCCGTTCAACCCATGGTCACCCTCTTCACTGTCATCCACGTCATCGTCGCCGTCTTCCTCATCATCGTCATCCTGCTGCAGGCGGGCAAAGACGCCGGCATGGGCGCAGCGTTCGGTGGTGGCGGCAGCGGCTCTGTCTTCGGCGGACGAGGCGCGGGCAATCTGCTCAGCCGCACGACGGCAGTGGTGGCGACCATCTTCTTCATCACCTCGTTCGCGCTCTCCTTTGCCGCCAGCTATCGCCCGACCGTGACCGACAAGATGGGCAAGGCCAAGGCCGCCGAGACGACCGCGCCCGCAACCACGACGACAGACAAGGCCGCCGAACCTGCCAAGGCAGAACCTGCCGCCGCGCCCGCTCAGGCCGCTGAACCTGCCAAGGCTGAACCCGCCGCAGCGCCCGTCAAAGCCGCTGAACCTGCCAAGGCCGAACCTGCCGCCGCGCCCGTCAAAGCCGCCGAACCCGCCAAGGCTGAACCCGCCGCAGCGCCCGTCAAAGCAGCCGAACCTGCCAAGGCTGAACCCGCCGCCGCGCCCGCTCAGGCCGCTGAACCTGCCAAGGCCGAACCCGCCGCAGCGCCCGCCAAGGCCGCCGAACCTGCCAAGGCTGAACCTGCCGCCCAGTAACGCGACCGCTGACACGACTTTTCTTTGAATGGCTGACGGACACCGATCCGCCGGCCATTTTTCATATCGGCCCATGCCTTTCTTCAAAGCCTAGGCCCGCGCGAGCGCGACGCGCGCTGACGGCACGCTGGAGACACCCATGAAGCGAATCATCGTCATCGGCCTCGGCAACTTCGGCTCCATTCTGGCGCGGCGCCTGCATCAGCTCGGCCACGACGTGCTCGCCATCGACGTTCGCGCCGAAGTCGTCGACGCGCTCGGCCCCCGCGTGACGCGCGCCATCGTCGGCGATGCGACCAACCGCCAGGTCCTGGACGAAGCTGGCGCTGAAGGCGCGGACGCGGCGGTCGTTGCCACGGGCGAAAACCTGGCCGCCTCCATCCTCTCGCTCCTCGCGGTGCGCGACCTGGGCATCAAAAACACCTTCGTCAAAGTCCGCTCCGAGGACCACGCGCGCATCGTCGAGCAGCTGGGCGCCACCGAGTGCATCTTCCCCGAGCGCGAATCAGCCCTGGGCCTGGCCTCGCGCGTGACGAGCGCCAAACTCCTGCAATACGTCCAGCTGGGCGCCGACCTCAGCCTGCAGGAGATGTCCGTTCCGGCCGCCTGGTACAGCAAGACCCTGCGCGAGCTGGCCCTGCCGACCAAGTATCGAATCCAGGTCGTGGCCGTTCACGACATGCTGCGCGACCAGATGCTCCCGGTGCCCGATCCCGACCGCAAGCTGACGCAGTCCGACTCGCTGCTCGTCGCCGGAGAGCCGGGCGCGCTGGAGAGCCTGGCCTCGCTGAGCTGAAGCGCCCCGCCGACGGTCGACCGCCTCTTCCCAGCCTTGGCTTGCCCCTTTGGCTGCCAGGCGCGCGTCGCGTCGGGACATGCCCCTGACGACCTTTCGCGCGCCCCCTCCCGGCACGACACGAGCGACCGATGCCCCACCCGCACCCCTTCGCGCTCCACCGCCAGCTCGCGCTCGTCTGGAAGCTGCGCCTGACCATCGCGGCCAACCGCTTCCACGGCCGCCGGGGCCCCATCCTCGCCCTGTTTGGCGCCCTCGCCCTGCTCGGATCCTCCGGCGCGCTCGGCTTCGGCCTCTATTCGCTCTTCAGCGCGCCCGCGCTCAGCGCCGATCCCATCTGGACGCACTTCCTGTTGCGCCTGTGCGCCTTCCTCGTCAGCGCCATCTTCATCGTCTGGCCCATCCTCTCGGCCGGCGTCGACGAGCAGAGCGAACTGACGCGCTTCACCCTCTTTCCCATCCGCCCCTTCCGACTCTTCCTCGCCTCGACCACCGCCTCCTTCTGCGAAACGCGCGCCCTCTTCTTCTGGCCCATCGCGATCGGACTCCTCCTCGGCTACGGCGCCCACCGCCCCTTCTGCCTCGCCGCAGGCCTCGCCGTGGCGCTCGCCTTCTTCGCCTTCAACATCGTCTGGGGCTCGGTCGCGCTCACCCTGGCGCTCAACCTCCTCAGGCACCGGCGCTCGGCGGAACTCATCGGCGTCTTCTTCATCGCCGCCCTTCTCGGCGCCGCCCTCCTGCCACCGCTGCCGGTCGACTTCGGCTGGATCCACGCCCTCTTCGGCGGCTCCATGGGCGCAGGCGACGCGGCCCGCCCCGACACTCAGGCGCTCGCCCTTCGCCTCACCCACGCGCTGGGCAACACGCCCCCCGGCATCCTCGCCACCAGCCTCGAACGCCTCGCCCTCAACCCGCCCGCCACCTTGGCCCAGGGCCTCGACCAAACCCTCCACGCCTTCCTGCGCCTGTCGCTGCCGCTCCACCTGCTCAACCTCGTCGGCCTCGCGCTCTCCTGGCGCCTGCTCCTCCTCTTCTACCGAGGAACTGCCCAGAGCGCCCCCGCGCCGCGAAGCCTGCGCCACCGACGCGCCCGCGCCGCCAGCCGTCCCCTGTGGCTCTTCGCCGAGCGCGAACTCTGCGACCTCCTGCGCAACCCCAAGGCCCGCCTCCTCCTCGCCGTCCCCTTCTTCCTCTGCATCCTGCTCAAGCTCGTCAGCGCCCGCGGCCTGGCCGAAGCCTTCCTCGATCAAAGCGCCGACGCCTGGCTCATCTACGCCCTGTGCGCCTACGCCGGCGTCGTGGTGACGACCAACTTCAGCCAGAACAGCTTTGGCTACGACGGCGCCGGCCTCGCCCTCCTCTTCGCCGCCCCGGCCCCGACGCGCGAACTCCTCTTCGCCAAAAACCTCGTCCACGCCCTCGTCGCCCTCACCGCCGCCCTCGGCCTCACGCTCTTCTACGCGCTCTACGCCGGGCTCCCCTCTGGCCCGAGCCTCTGGGTCGGCGTCCTCTCGGTGGCGGGCCAGCTGCCCCTGCTCCTGATCGTCGGCAACGCCCTCTCCATCCTCGCCCCGCGCAAATTCCACGCCTCGCTGCGCCGCCGCGACCGCCCGCCGCTCCTCTCGACCCTCGTCGGCTTTGTCGCCGTCTGCCTCGCCCTGGCCCCTTCCGCCCTCGTTCTCCACGCCATGGGACGCGACGGCCCGAGCGCCCTCACCCTCGCCCTCCTCTCCCTCATCGCCCTCGCCAGCGCCGCCCTCTACGCCCTCTTTTCGCCCCGCGCCGCCGCCCTGCTCGACGCGCGCCGCGAAAACGTCCTGCAACTCGTCCTGCGCGAGTGACGCCGCCCCGCCTCCCAGGCCCAGCCGCCTAAGCGCCGACCCCCACTCTGCTTCACGCCATGAACCCTGCCCTCGAACGCCTCCTCGAACGCGCCCGCCCCCTCGCGCAAAAGCCGCCTGTCCGCGCCCTGCTCCAGCTGTGCGCCGCCTACGCGATCGCCGTCCTCATCCTCGTCGCCATGGAGCTCACGCGCATCGCCATCGAGGGCATCGCCATCGCCGACTACCTGCCCGACCTCAAAGGCCGCGCCTTCTTCACCATCAGCCCGCTTCTCGCCCTCGCCCTCTTCTTCCTCTGGTGCCTGACCGGACGCCTCCTCGGCGCCACGCTGCTCACGCTCACCGGCGCCTTTGCCCTGCTCGTGGCCCACCTCAAAAAGATGGAGGTCCTCGAAAAACCGCTCGTCCCCGGCGACTTCACCCAAATCCGCGAAGTCCTCGGCGTCATCGACGCGGTCCTGGCCGGCGACAAACTCCAGGTCGTCCTCATCTGCCTCGGCCTCCTCATCTGCCTCGGCGCCTTCGCCTTCCTCCTGACGCGCCGCCCGCGCTGGCCCCTGAACCCTTATCTGCGCGTCGGCTTTGCGCTGGCCTTCGCGCTGGCCCTCTTCGCCGAGACGCGCGCGCCCTGGCTCAAACACGTCTTCGCCGCGCAAAAACTCACCACCGTCGGCTGGAACTACGACCTCAACCTGCGACGGCACGGCCTCTTGCTCGGCCTGCTACTCGACGCGCGCCAGGTCATCTACAGGCCAGTGGGCTACTCGCGGGCGGCCGCCCTCCACGCGCTCGCGCCGGACGCCGACATCCCCCCCCCGGACATCTCCAGCCCACTCGGTCCCCCCGCGCAGGGCGGCAGTGACAGCCCCCGCCATCCCGCCGACGCCCCCGACATCATCCTCTTTCTCGGCGAGTCGTTCTGGGACCCGACCGCGCTCAATGTCCGCTTCAGCCGCGACCCGGTCCCCAACTTCCACCGCTTCCAGAAAGAAGACGGCTTTGTCTTCGGCACCATGCTCTCGCCCTCGTTCGCCGGCAGCACGGGCAACGTCGAATTCGAAATCCTCACCGGCATTCCCCTCGCCGTCCTGCCGCAACACGCCACGCCCTATTCCAATTATTTAATCCGCCCCGTCGAGGCATTGCCAAGCATTCTCAAAAACATGGGATACCAAACACGCGCGTTTCATAATTATTTTAATTATTATTATCAGCGTTTCGCCGTCTATCCGCGACTTGGCTTTGACGAATTTATTTCCCTCGAAGACCTCACCCCGCAGAGCCTCGACGGACAATTGCCAACGCGGGAACAAAACATGCGCGCCATTCGCCATATCAGCCGCGGCGATTATGACGCGCTCTTCGACGGCCAATTCCCATCCGACGAACCGCTCATTTTACGCGTCCTCGACGAACTTAAAAAAGCGGACGAAACAAAGGCGCCGCCGCAATTTATTTTCGCCATCAGCATGCAGAGCCACGGCCGCTATCAGGGCGATCGATTTCCCGCGCCCGATATCGACATCCTCGATGAATCCCTGCCCGAAACCGCGCGCCACGAGCTCGAAAACTATTCCAACGCCCTTTTCCGATCCGACCGCGCCCTTGGCCACTTTATGGATCAATTAAAAAAGCGCTCCCGTCCCACCCTCGTCGTCTTTTTCGGCGACCATTTGCCCTCGATGACAGCCGACACCTACGCCGCCGCCGGCATGGATTTTGGTCCGTTGGACATCAAAAAATACGAAGTCCCCGTCTTTTTCTGGTCCAATGAAAAAATTGACATTGAACCGCCAGAACAATTCGGCGCCAATTACCTCGGCCACCAGATTTTCAAAGCCGCGCGCATGATTCCCGACGATTATTTTCAGCGCACAGGCCAATTGATGCGCGCTGTGACGGCCCTGGGCCACACGCGCCTCAAGACGGCGGACGGCGTCTGGTTCGAGGGCGTCGACGATCCGGATTTGCCAGAAGGCGCTCAGCGCGTCCGCGACGATTTCTTTATGCTGGCCTATGATCGATTGTTTGGAAATCAATTCACCAACACCGACGGCGGCGTCAAAGACGATATTTCAACGCTGGGAACCTTTGAAATCAGAGAAGTTTCCAACTGATTGTTGGCGACTCAGACGCGGCGCCGCGCGCGGCCTTCGACAAAAACCGCGTCTTTTTCACCGCGCCTTTTGACAAACCACGCGCCAAACCGCCTTGTTTTGGCGTCGCGACAATAAAAACACCTCTGCGAACAATTCCGACGCGCCCAAAACAATTAAATTCCAATCAGGAATAAATTCATTCGCGAAGAATGTCTTTGTCCCCTCCCCCGCCCTGTGGCGCCTCCAATCTGTTCTGCTATGGAGCGCGCCCTTTTGCGCCCGGCCCGCCTTTGAGTCGGCGCCTTCTTCCGACTCTCGCCTTCGGCCTTCGCCGCTCTTTTGCCCGTCCCCCACGCCTTCTTCCCCGCGCCCCTTCTGGAGGTCTCTTTTGGAATCGTCGGACTCCCCCTCCCTCAAGCAACTTTTGCCGCAGCGCTCCCCGCGGGCCAGGATCGCGCGCCTGTTGCTCCTGGCTGTGACGTTGCTCGGCTTTTTGGGCGGACCATGCGCGATGCAGGACGTGTTTCCAGTCGCGACGCCGATTCCGACCAAGGCCGAATACCTGCGCAGCCTGGAGCGCACCGGCCTCCTCGAACAGAGCCAGATTGCCCAGGAGGACCTGGAGGAGATGGCCGAGGCCTCGCTTGGTTTTTTGCGGGCGCAGGAGCGGACGCGATCGCGCTTTGAGACGCCGCTGGCGGTGTTCAGCTTTTTGCTCGCCGTCGCCTACATGGCGATTTTCATTCTGGCGGCGCGGGTCTTTCGCCTGGGCAACGAGAATGTCGCGCGGCTGTCCAAGGCGGCGCTCGTGGCCATGCCCGCCCGCGTGGCGGTGGCGGCGGTCGAGCTGGCGGTGGTCGTCAACACGCGTCCGGCGCTGGAGGAGCTCTTTCGCCTGCTCTCGCTCAAGGGGACGGTCGACGCACCGGTGACGGGTGACGCGCTTCTCGAAATGAGCGCCCTGCTCGGTCAGAGCGCGTCCACTGCCTACCTCGCCCTCTTCTGGATCAGGACGGTCCTCGCGCTCGGGCTGCTCTACGCCGCGTATCGCTACTTTGAGCGGCGGGACATCCAGGAGCTCTTTGTCCGCGAGGTGCCGGAGGAGGCGCCGCCGGAAGACGACGACTGACGAACGCGTCGCCTCTCTTGTGGATGCCGGGGTGCGTCGTCCGCGTTGGCGGCACGCCCTTGAGCGACCGCCGCCGCGCTCACCCACCCCCTCTGGCGGCCCACCCGGAACAACACGCCATGCTCAAAAAAATCGCCTGCGCCTTTGCCGTCCTCATCGCCCTCGCCGCGTGCGCCGCCTTTGTCGCCTGGAAGTGGTGGCAGGCCTCGGTCGATCGCTTTGCCGAAACAGCCTTTGGCGCTGACGGGGAGCGCGTCGTCGAGATCCCGCGCGGGGCAGGCATGAAGCGCGTGGCGAAAATCCTCATGGACGCCGGGGTGGTGGCCAAAGACGAGCGGCGGCTTTTGGCGATGGCCAAGGCGCGGGGGCTGGATCGGCGCGTCAAGGCGGGTGAGTTCGCCTTTGCCGGGGCGCTGACGCCTATCGAGGTGCTCGAACGCATCGCCAGTGGGCGGGTCAAGCTCTACACCTGCACGGTGCCCGAGGGGCTCAGGGTCGATGAGATCGTGCCTGTCCTGGAGAAGTGCGGTTACGGCGCGCGGGCCGACTTCGAAAAGGCGCTCGCCGACCAGAAGCTGATCGAGCGGGCGGGGCTGGGCGCGCACAAGAGCTTTGAGGGCTACCTCTTTCCCGACACCTACGCCTTTCCCAAGGGCGCGCGGCCCGAGGCGATCCTGCTCAAGATGGTCAGCCGCTTCCGCGAGGAATACGCCCAGGCCGACAAGTCGCGGCAGGCGGGGATCAGCCTCGACATGCACCAGACGGCGACCTTGGCCTCGATCATCGAGAAGGAAACCGGGGTGGCCGTCGAGCGACCGCGCATCTCCTGCGTGTTTCACAACCGCCTGAAGAAGAAGATGAAGCTGCAGACCGACCCGACGGTCATCTACGCCAAGCTGATGCGCTACGGCTTCTTCGACGGCGACATCCGGCGCGCCGACCTTGAATACAAGCACCCCTACAACACCTACACGATCAAGGGGCTGCCGCCGGGACCCATCGCCAGCGCCGGGCGGGCCGCGCTCGACGCCGCGCTCAACCCGATGAAGTGCGACGACCTCTTCTTCGTGGCCTGCGGCGGTGGAACGCACCAGTTCTGCCCCGACTACGACTGTCACAAGCGCTGGGTCGCCGAGTGCCAGCTCGGCAAGAGGCCCGCGCCCGCCAGGAAGTGACGCCAGAGCGCGCGACGATTTCCGCCCGCCGACGCCCCCCTGATTCGCCCCGCTTCGCCAGGTGACGCCATGCCCCTCGTCCAACGCCTCTCGGAAACGCTGATCAACCAAATCGCCGCCGGTGAAGTCGTCGAGCGCCCCGCCTCGGTGGCCAAGGAGCTGTGCGAGAACGCCATCGACGCCGGCGCGCGCTCCATCACCGTCGAGATCGCCGAGGGCGGCACGCGGCGGATCGTGGTCAGCGACGACGGCTGCGGCATGTCGCCGGAGGACGCCAAGGCCTGTCTGGAACGCCACGCCACGAGCAAGCTGCGCGAGGAAGCGGGGCTCAAGCGCATCGGCACGCTGGGGTTTCGCGGCGAAGCCATCCCGGCCATCGCCTCTGTCTCGCGATTCAGCCTCACCACCTGTCTCAACCCGGCGGCGGCGCGCGTGCGGGCGTCGTGGGAGACGAACCGGGAGCGCCAACGCGGCGACGAGGGGCTGCCGATTCGCGCCGGGGACAAAGCGCCGGGCAAGGCCAAGTCGGGCATGCGCGTCATCGTCGAGGGCGGCAGGCTGGTGAAGGTCGAGGAGGTCGGGGCGCCGCCAGGGACGCGCATCGAGGTGGCGGACCTGTTTTTCAACACGCCCGCGCGGCGCAAGTTCCTCAAGCGCGCCAGCACCGAGGCCACGCATCTGATTGAGGCGGTGACGCGTCTGGCGCTGGCCCGTCCGGAGATCGCCTTTCGCCTCATCAACAATGGGCGGCTGGTTTTTTCGGCGCCCGCCGTTCGACGCGACGTTCGCGAGCGCATGGCCATCGCCCTGGGAGCGGAGGCCGCCGAACACCTCCTGCCGCTCGACCTCAGGCGCGGCCATGTGCGCGTCCATGGCCAGATCACCTCGCCCGATCACACGCTCTCGACCACGCGGGGCATCTACACCTTCGTCAACGGGCGCTTTGTGCGCGACCGCGGCCTCGTCGCCGTGATTCAGCGCGCCTACGCCGACGTGACCATGCCCGGGCGCAATCCAGCGGCGGTGATCTTCATCGAGCTGCCCCTCGAAGAGGTCGACATCAACGTCCACCCGCAAAAGCTGGAGGTGCGCTTTGCCGACGCGCAGGCCGTGACCGGGACCGTCTTTCGCGCTGTGCAGGAGGCGCTGCGGCCGTCGCCGTGGCTCGCGGGACAGGCCGAGGTCAAAAATGAACTCGGCGAACCGTCCGCCAACTACGCGCTCGCGACGCCCACGGCGGAGCCCGCGCTTTCGCCCGAGGCGATCTGGGGCAAGTCGCCCGACGCGCAGGATCGGAGCGTCCCCCTCGTCCGCCACAGCTACGCCTCGATTCCGCTCTCGTTCAGGCCGCGTCCCGGAGTCGTCATCGCGCCGCAGAGTGCGCCCGCGGAGGCGTCCATCGCCAAGACTGCGAACGCCGACAGCGCGCCTCAGCGTCCGGGGGAGGTCGCGAAGGCAGAAACCGGCGGCTTTTTCCGCTCGCTCACCGTCATCGGACAATTCGCCGCCACCTATGTCGTCTGCGAGGCGCCCGGACCCAGGCTCGTGGTGATCGACCAGCACGCGGCGCACGAGCGCGTTCGATTCCACGCCCTGCGCGAGGCTTTCCGCGCCAGAAAGCCAGTGGCGCAGCCCTTTCTCATCCCGACGACGATTGAACTTTCCGCCGCCGAAGCCAGCGCCCTGGCCGAGCACGCCGAGTCGCTGCGCGATGTCGGGTTTGATCTGGAGCCCTTTGGCGGCAACGCGATCGCGCTCAAGGCGGTGCCGTCCCAGCTCGTCGACGGCGATCACAGGCAAATGCTCGCCGATTTGGCAGGGGAACTTTTGCAGGTGGGCAAGGGGCGGGCCTTTGACGAGGCCATGGACCACGCGCTGGCGACGATGGCCTGTCACTCGGCGGTGCGGGCCCATCAGGCGCTCAGTCACGAGGAACTGCGCGCGCTGCTCGACGCGCTCGACGGGGTCGACTTCAACACGCGCTGTCCGCACGGGCGCCCCATCGCCGCCCAAATCGGCATCCCCGACCTGGAAAAAGAAGTCGCGCGGCGCTGAGCCGGAGCAACGTCTGCGACGTTTCAGGCGCGCCGGAGCACGCGACCGCCATGGGCAGGGAGGAGGACGCCGCCGCCTGCCTGTAAGCGTTCCTGGCAGAGCAGATCGTCGAGCGGGCGATCGCGCCAGTCCGGGGGCAACTCGATGCCGATTTCCTGACTCGCGGCGTTGACGGCGACGAGAACCGACTCGTTGCCGCAGGTGCGCGTGAAGGCCAGTTGCTCTGAGCGGACCAGAACTTCCCGGTAATCGCCCCGGCAGAGCGCCTGGCTCGAACGCCGCAGGGCGATGAGATGTCGAATCGCGCCTTCCAGCCAGGGCGCGGGCAGGGACTGGATGACCGACTCATCGAGCGCCGGGAGGCTGGGGCGCAGATCGTGATCGCCATCGCGCGTTCGCCTGCCGCGGATGCCCCACTCGCTGCCGTAATAAATCGAGGGCACGCCGGGCATGGTGAAGAGCAGGAGGTGGAGTGGGAAGAGGTGCGCCGGATTCCTGAGCTGGCTCGCCACGCGGTTGACGTCGTGATTGTCGGCAAAGGCATAGAGCGGTCGCCCGACATAAAGGCCGCCGTCGCCGAACTGGCGCCTGAACGAGTAGGCGATCTCGAAGAGGTTGCGGTCGTTGAAGCTCGAATAGAGCCCCTTGAAGCACTCGTAGTTGGTCGTCGCGTCGAGGCGCTCGTCGCATGCCCAGCGCCGGTAGTCGCCATGAACCACCTCGCCCATGAGGAAGAAGTCGGGCCTCAGGCTTCGGCAGAACCGTGAGAGGTCGGAGAGGAAGCCGAGCTCGATGGCGTCGGCGGCGTCGAGGCGAAGACCAGCGATGTCGAAGTCGCGCACCCAGGCCTCGATGGCGCTGAAGAGATGCGCGCGCACGTCGGGATGAGCGTGGTTGAGTTTCACCAGGTCGTCGCACCCGTTCCAGCAGTCGTAGGCAAAGCCGTCGCCGCGACCGTTCTGGCGATCGAAGCGCAGGCCCGAAAACCAGCCGCAAAATTCGGACTGCTCGCGCTTTTCGCGCACGTCGCGGAAGGCCCAGAAGTCTCGCCCCACGTGGCGGAAGACGCCGTCGAGAAGGAGGCGGATGCCAGCGTCTTTGAGCGCGCGGGCAAAGCGCTGAAAGAGCGCCCAGTCGCCGAGACGGCGGTCGACGCGGAAGAGATCGGCCGTGTCGTAGCCGTGCGCGGTGGACTCGAAGATGGGGCCGATAAGAAGCGCGTTCACGCCCAGCGCGCGCCAGCGTTCGATCCAGTCAAAGAGTCGTTCCAGGCGTGGCTCGACAGGGCGGGCGAAGTCGTTGCGACGCGGCGCGTCACAGGCCCCCAGAGGGTAGAGGTGGTAGATGGCGCTGTCCCAAATCCAGTGGCTCATGGCGGTCATGTTCGACTCCTGACACTATTTACCGATCGGTAAATTATTGTCCTAAAAAAGAGGCGACAAAGCGCCTCAAGGTGAGGGGAAGAGCGGTCGGTGGCACGTTCTCAGGCCAGCAGCAGAGTCGCCTCGCGCGCTCTGGCCGGGGAAAGACAGTGGGGGGAGCCACGGGCGTGTCGCGCTGTCTTTCGCCGCCCGCGCATGGGCCACACTGAAGGGCGAAAGGAGCTGCCCCGCGCGCGGCCAGGCCTCAGGCGTAGATGCCGTGCATGTATTGGTGGACAGCTTGAAAGGCGAGGTCCTGATCGAGCGCGATGGCGTCGTTGAGCGCGAGGGAGATCCAAGTGTTGATGACGCCGAGGAAGGTCACGGCGAGCTGGGCCGATCGACTATGGACGCGCGGGTTGGAGGCGGCGGCGAAAAGGCGCTTGAGCACCGCGTGCCAGCGTGCGGCGTAGGGGGCAAAGGCGCGGGCTGAAGCGCTTCCCGAGGGGGCGGACGCCAGGCAGATGACCAATCGGTAAAACTGGGGGCTTTGCCCGGCGAAATCAAAAAAGGCGCGCGTCACGCGATTGAGCGCCAGCGGCAGATCGTCCTGGTGGTTGGCGGCGCTCTCAAGGCGGGACTGGAAGGGCTCCAGCGACTCGGCGAGCAGCGCGAGGAGCAGCCCCTCTTTGCAACCGAAGTGATGGTAGAGCGTCGGTTTGGACACGCCCGCGCGGTCGACGATTTCCTGAATGCCAGTGCTTTCGTAACCGCGTTCGACAAATCGCTCGAGGGCCGTGTCGAGGAGGGCTGTTCTGGCGTCGTTCATGCCAATAAATTTACCGAACGGTATAAAAAGATGTCCACCACTTTCTGGCAGGCGATGGGCAGGCGCTGAGATCGACGCGCGTTTGGGGCGATTTTGACGCCGTTTGCGCCGATCTCATGCGGGCCTGGTCACTGCCTGCGCCGCCACGGGAGGAGCGCGAGGAGCGCCATCGCCGACAGGGAGAGGGGAGCGCCGCCAGCCGCGCCGCAGCCGCCGCTTTCGATGGTCCAGAAGACGGGCGTCTGGCCCTCGCCCTGGCCCGGAACCTCGCCGTTGAGATCGCCGGGGAGGTCCTCGAAGGGCTGATCGCCGTCGGACGGAAGCTCGCCTGACTCGCCGTCGCCCGGTTGATCGCCATCTGGCTGTCCGCCCGCCTCGGTGTCGTCGCCGGGCAGACTCGCGTCCTCGTCGCCGCTGACAGGATCGCCCGCGTCGTCCTCTGGATGGCCCGCGTCCAAAACGGGGTCGGGCGTGTCGCAGGCGTCGCCCAGGCCATCGCTGTCGCTGTCGGCCTGATCCGGATTGACCGCCGATGGGCAATTGTCCGCCTCGTCCGCCACGCCGTCGCCGTCCGCGTCCACGACAAGTGGCTTGAGCGCGATGGCGAGCTGGGCTGTCGCGCCGGAAGAGACCGCGGCCGTGCCCTTGCCCGACTCGTAACCCGTGGCCGAGGCGCTGGCCGTGTAGTTGCCCGCGTCGAGGTTGGAAAAGCTGGCGATGCCGCTCGCGTTCGTCGTCTGGGTGGCGCCGCCGCCGAGGGAGACAGCGACCCCTTCGAGCAGCGAGTCGTCCGAGGCGTCGCTGACCTCGACGTTGAGCTTGCCCTGTTTGGCGATGCCGAGGCTGCCCCAGACCGTCTCGCCCAAGGTCGAGAGCGTGCGCTGGTGGGAGTTGGCGGTGTAGCCGGCCGCGCTGGCGGTGAGCGTGTAGGTGCCGAGCGGCAGATCAAAGGAGAAGTTGCCGTTCGCGTCGGTGGTGACGCTCTGGCCGCTGTTGAGTCGAACGGTGGCGCCGCTGACGCGGGTGGCCATGGAGCTGTCGGCCGCATCGAAGACGACGCCGCGCAGGGTGGCGGTGGTCACGGCCGCGTCGGAGACGATGACGGCGAGGTGGTTGGCCACGACGCGCTGGCTGCCGTCGCTCGGGGTGTTGATGGCCGGGTAGCTCGACCCCGACTTGACGACGAGCGCCGATGAGCCGCCGCCGTCGAGGTTGATGGCGTTGTAGGCGCCCAGGCCGCGCATGATGTCGCCCAGCTCGGAGCAATAGACGCCCTTGCTCGCCGAGGTCCGCCCGTCGACGACCACCATGTAGAGCTTCTTCTTGTCCTGCGAGAGGCCGATGCCCGAGCGCGGGTTGAGCGAGCCGCAGTGGCCGGGATCGCCGTCGGGGTAGCTGCTGATGGTCACGCCGTCGCGCACGATGTCCGGGTAGCCGGAGACGACGCCCTTCATCCAGCTGCTGTCGAAGGAGATGACCGCCGACTGGCGCGCGATCTCGGCGCGGCCCGAGCCAAAGGCGAAGGTGGCCATGTAGGTCGAGTCGGCCTTGCCCCACGAGGCGCCGTTGCCCGCCGCCATGCCCGTGGTCGAGTAGTCGCTGTAGCTGAAGAAGTCGCCGTTGATGGCCGCGTGCGCGCCGACCGCCTTGGCGAAGTTGCCGGGCGTCTTCTTGCGTTCGCTCGACGCGGTGGAGCGCAGCGAGATGCGCGGGTTGGAGAGGTCGACTTCGAGCGCGACGATGTTGAGCGTGCGCGGCGAACTCGTCGTCCGCTTGAGCTGGCGGATGCCGGCGTAGGGCGTGGTCCAGGTGTCGCCGGCCAGGGCGGTCAGGGGCAGGCCGAGGGCGGTGACAAGGCAGAGGGCGGTCAGCCGCGCCATGAGGTGTCGCGTCGCGCTTCTCATCTCAGTGCTCCTTTCGTTGCCGCGCGGGACGGCACGCCAGCGCCAGGCAGGCCGCAAGCGCGATCAGCCAACCGCTCAAATCCGCGCCACCGACCGCGCCACAGCCGCCCATGTCGGGCGCGCCCGTGGGAACCGTGCCGCTCGTTCCTTCTTCTGGGCCGTCCCCTCCGGTGAGTTCGCCGTCGCCGCCCGCCAAACCGCTTCCCGAACCATCGCCCGCGCCGTCGCCGTTTCCTTCGCCCTCGCCCGTGGAGGGATCCGCCGGCTGATCCTCGCTTGTCGGCGCGCAGACATCGCCCACGCCATCGCCGTCGCCGTCCGCCTGATCCTGGTTGGGCGCGAAGGGGCAGTTGTCCGCCTCGTCCGCCACGCCGTCGCCGTCCCAGTCGTCCCCGGCCTCGTCCCCGGCACTTTGATGGCGCAGCCAAACCGTGAACTGCCAGGACGTGCCCGCCCGCACTGTGCCGCCCGTGCGCGTGCCCGTCTCGTAGCCGTCGAGTTCGCCAGTGGCCGTGTAGCTGCCCTCGCCCAGTTCCAGCCCTGTGAACGCGCTCACGCCGTCCTCGCCCGTCAGCTGCGGTCCATAGGTCTCGGTCGGCCCGCGCAGCGTCACGCGGACATTGGCCAGCGGTTCGTCCGTCTGAGCGTCGCGCGCCACCACCGTCATGCCGCCGGTCAGCCGCTTGAGCGAGACGGTGAAGGTGTAGGTCGCGTTGGCGTCCACGGTGCCGCCCGCGCGCGTCGTCGTCTCGTAGCCAGCCAGGGAGGCGGTGGCGCTGTAGGCCGACTGTCCGGGCCGAAGATCGGTGAAAAAGGTCTCGCCCATCGCGTCGGTGACCTGCGGGCCATAGCTCGCCGTCGGTCCATCGAGCGTCACGCTGGCGCCCGGCAAGAGCGCGCCCGAATCGACATCCTTGGTCACCACCTTCATGCCGCCGGGGATGCGCTTGAGTCGGAGCGTGAAGGTCCAGGTGGCGCCCACGCCGACGCTGCCGCCCGTGCGCGTCGCCGTCTCGTAGCCAGCCAGGGAGGCGGTGGCCGAGTAGCAGCCGTCGCAGGGGGAGAGGGAGGCGAACGTCGTCGTGCCGTCGCTGTCGCTGACCTGGGCGTTGGCCGCGCCGCTGAGCCTGACGGTCGCCCCGGCGAGTGGCGCCTCGGTCTCGTCGTCGATGACAGCCACCTTCATGCCGCCTGTGGTCTCGATCACCTTGTCGGAGACGATGACGGCGAGATGGTTGGCCACCGCGCGCTGATAGCCATCGCTCGGCTGGTTGATCGCCGGGTAGCTCGACCCCGACTTGACGACGAGCGCCGACGAGCCGCCGCCGTCGAGGTTGATGGCCCGATGGGCGCCCAGATCCTTCATGATCTGGCCGAGTTCCGAGCACTTGACGCCCTTGCTCGTCGTGGAGCGCCCGTCGACGACCACCATGAAGAGCGTCTTTTTGTCCTGCGAGAGGCCGATGCCCGAGCGCGGGTGCAGCCCCGAGCAGTGCCCCGGGTCGTAGGCGTAGCTGGAGACGACCTGGCCGTCGCGCACGATGTCGGGAAAGCCGGAGACCACGCCCAGCATCCAGCTCGGGTCAAAGGCGACCACCTCGGCCTGCGGGTAAATCTCGGCGCGACCCGTGCCAAAGGCGAAGTTGGCCATCGAGGCGCCGTCGACGATGCCCCAGGAGGCGCCGTTCCCGGCCGACATGCCGTTGGTGTTGTAATAGGTCCACTCGAAGAAATCGCCGTTGATGGCCGCGTGCGCGCCGACCGCCTTGGCGAAGTTGCCGGGCGACTGCTTGCGCTCACTCGACGCCGTGGATCGCAGCGAGACGCGCGGGTTCGAGAGGTCAACCTCAAGCGCGTAAATCCTCAGGGTTCGCGGCGAGCTCGTCGTCTTCACCAGCTGGCGGATGCCGTCGTAGGGCGTGGTCCACGTCTCGGTGGCCAGGGCGCTCCGGGGCAGGCAGAGGGCGGCGAGGCAGAGGGCGGTCAAAAGAAGTCGTGGATGGACCATGGAGGGCTCCTTCGAGAGGGAGAGGGGGCGGGGTTGCCGCTTCAGCGGTCGGTCGACGCTGCCAGACATGTCGCGCCTGGCGATGTCCCACGCGAGGCCTTTTCGCGCCCGTTCGCGCCAAGTCAAAGCGGTCGTTCGCCGAAACCCTCGCGCGGTTGCTTTTTCGCGCCCCTGTGAATAGTGCGCCGCCGCTTTCGCCCCAGGGTCCGCGCCGGTCGGCCGATGAATGCCGCGCCGCCGCGGATCGTTCTTTTTTCAGCAAGGAGCCCCCATGGCATCGACCCCCAAATCCCGTCAGACCACCAAGGCAGCCAAGACCACCAAGGCCGCCTCCAAGACCTCCGCGCCCAGGGCCGCCAAAAAAGCCGCCGCTGCGACGACGCACACCCCCATCCCCTGTCCGGCCGAGGTCGAAGAACTGGCCAGCGTCCGCGCCCGCGCCGGCACGCGCACCGGTCTCGACAAAGAGACGCTCCAGCGCGCCTACGCCGAGCACCTGCAATACACGCAGGGCAAGGACGAGCACTCCGCCACCGCCCTCGACCGCTACCAGGCCCTGGCCCACGCCGTCCGCGACCGCCTCGTGCGCCGTTGGATTCAGACGCAGCAGGCCTACTACAAGGCCGACGCCAAGCGCGTTTACTACCTCTCGCTCGAATTCCTGATGGGCCGCGCCATGGGCAACAACCTCATCAGCCTCGGCATTGAGGAAGAGACGCGCGCCGCCATGGCCGAGCTGGGCCTCTCGCTCACCGACCTCCTCGAACAGGAACCCGACGCTGGCCTCGGCAACGGCGGTCTCGGACGCCTGGCCGCCTGCTTCCTCGACTCGATGGCCACCCTGCAGCTGCCCGCCTACGGCTACGGCATCCGCTACGAGTTCGGCATCTTCGAGCAGGAAATCCGCAACGGCTACCAGGTCGAGCGCCCCGAGGAATGGCTGGCCTTTGGCAACCCCTGGGAAATCGAGCGCCCCGAATATCAGGTGCCGGTCCGCTTCTTTGGCCACACCGAGCAGCGCGTCGTCGACGGCCAGGAAAAGCGCGTCTGGGTCGACGGCCAGACCGTGCTTGGCATCCCCTACGACACCCCGATCGCCGGCTACCGCAACGGCACCGTCAACACGCTGCGCCTGTGGCAGTCCAAGGCCTCCAAAGATCTCGACCTGGCCGACTTCAACGCCGGCGACTACCTGGGCGCGGTCGAGGACAAGAACGACTCCGAGACCATCTCCAAGGTGCTCTACCCGAACGACCTGACGGTGATGGGCAAGGTGCTGCGCCTCAAGCAGCAGTATTTCTTCGTCGCCTGTTCACTGGCCGACATTGTGCGCCGCCACCTCAAGGTTCACCCTGATTTCAGCACCTTCTCCGACAAAGTCGCCATCCAGCTCAACGACACCCACCCGGCCATCGCCATCGCCGAGCTGATGCGCATCTTCGTCGACGAGCACGGCATGGGCTGGGACGAGGCCTGGGACATCTCGCAGAAGACCTTTGGCTACACCAACCACACGCTGCTGCCCGAGGCGCTTGAGCGCTGGTCGGTCGACCTCTTCGGCCGCGTGCTGCCGCGCCACCTCGAAATCATCTACGAGATCAACGCCCGCTTCCTCGACGAGGTGCGAGCCCGCTACCCCGGCGACGACGCCCGCGTCCGCCGCATGTCGCTCATCGAGGAGGGCGATCAGAAGCAGGTGCGCATGGCCCATCTGGCCGTCGTCGGCTCGCACGCCATCAACGGCGTGGCCGCGCTGCATACTGAGCTCCTCAAGCGCGACCTGTTCCACGACTTCTTCGAGATGTGGCCCGAGCGCTTCAACAACAAGACGAACGGCGTCACCCCGCGCCGCTGGCTGCTCATGTCCAACCCCGAGCTCGCCCGCCTCGTCACCAGCAAGATCGGCGAGAGCTGGCGCACCAACCTCGACGAGCTGCGCAAGCTGGAGAAGTGGGCCAAAGATCCGGCCTTCCAGGCGGCTTTCCGCGGCGTCAAGCGCATGAACAAGGCCCGCCTCGCCGAGATCATCCGCCGCGAGAACGGCATCACGGTCGACGTCGACTCCATCTTCGACATCCAGATCAAGCGCCTGCACGAATACAAGCGCCAGCTGCTCGCCGTGCTCCACATCGTGGCGCTCTACAACCGCATCAAGGCCGACCCGAGCGCCGACATCACGCCGCGCACCTTCATCTTCGGCGCCAAGGCCGCGCCCGGCTACTGGATGGCCAAGCAGATCATCAAGCTCATCAATTCCGTGGCCGACGTGGTGAATGGCGACAGCGACGTGCGCGGGCGCATCAGCGTGGTCTTCATGAAGAACTACCGCGTCTCGCTCGCCGAGCGCCTCTTCCCCGCCGCCGACCTCTCCGAGCAAATCTCCACCGCCGGCAAGGAAGCCTCGGGCACGGGCAACATGAAGTTCACCCTCAACGGCGCGCTGACCATCGGCACGCTCGACGGCGCCAACGTCGAAATCCGCGAGGAAGTCGGCGCCGAGAACTTCTTCCTCTTTGGCCTCACCGTCGAAGAGGTGAAGGCGATGAAGGCCCAAGGCTACAACCCCTGGGAGTTCTACCGCTCGAACAGCGAGCTCAAGGCCGTCATCGACGCCATCGCCAGCGGCGCCTTCTCGCCCGAGGACCCCAACCTCTTCAGGCCCATCGTCGACTCGCTCCTCAACGGCGGCGACCCCTACATGCTGCTCGCCGACTTCGACGCCTACGTGAAGTGCCAGGAAGAGGTCGCCAAGCTCTACCGCGAGCCCGAGCGCTGGACCGAAATGGCCATCCTTAATATGGCGCGCGTCGGCAAATTCTCCTCCGACCGCACCATTCAGCAATACGCGGATGAAATCTGGGATGTGAAACCCGTCCCCGCGCCCAACAGCTGACATCCAAATGGATAATTAAACGGCGTTCCCCTCTGTTTCTGACCCGGGCTGTTGAAAATTAAACCCAAGGTCAAAATTCAAACAAACGCCAGACACGACAAACCCCATCCGGATTTCTTTTCCGGGTGGGGTTTTTATTTGCGCGCTAGCGAACGCCTGATTGCCCGCTTATTCCGCATCGCGTAAAATTTATATAAAACTTAAATAAATTTTATATAAATAATTTAAAAACAAATCAAAAAAAAACAACCTCCACCACAGCCCCCTACCCTATCTGTTCAGCAAACAAATTTACCCCCATACCCCCATCTGTTCACCCGCCACCGGTTTGATTGAAAGACGCGACTTTCGCTTGACAATTTTTATTCCCACTCCTTTTCGTCCTCCCGCCTGCCGGCGGACAATAAACCCAACCGTTCGACAGGCAACCGGCTGCGGTTTCATCAACAGACTTATGCGTCAGTCCATGCACATAAGCCGTCTATCCACCCAATGACTTTGGAGAGTCACAATGCATAAAAAACTGCATATGCGGGGGGGGGGCGTGTATAGCCGCCCTGCTCACCGTCAGCGGTTTGGCCTGTTCCGGCAGTGAAACTGTCATCGAGAAAGTCGAGTATCAGGCAGCGGCCATCGATGTTCAGCCCATCGCGGAGAGTGACGAGCTCTGCGGCGGCGCCGGTGGCTTCAAGTTCACCTCGGGTATCGACGCCGACAACGACGGCGTCCTCGACGCGGACGAAATCGTCGGCACGCCCCAGATCGTCTGCAATGGCGTGACTGGCGCGGGCGAGCCAGGTCCGGCGGGCGCGTCCTCGTCCATCGCCATCGACAGCTCGACACCGTGCGCCTCGGATTCCGAGTGCGCGCAAAAATGCGGCGACAACGGCGGCGTCCATGTCGTCCTCAGCGTCACCTCCAGCGAGGCGGGATCGACGCCTGTGACGACCTCGCTCGACCTGTGCAACGGCCAGAACGGCGAGACGCCGGAGATTCACAAGGCCGAGTGCCAGCTGATGGCCGCGGGCGCCACGCGACAGGACGCCCTTGACGCGCTCTGCGAGCAGGACTGCGGGCTGGTCGGCGGCACCAAGCTCTGGTGGGGCGAGGACGAAAGCGGCGCGCCCCTGGCCGAGTCGGGCACCTATCTGTGCGGCGATCGCCTCACGGTGCCCACGCTCAACGCGCGCGCCTGCGCCGAAGGGCTGAGCGAGACGGCGACCTCGATTGGTTCCGACGGTGTGGACACCGAGTGCCTGCAGAGCTGCGGCAGCGCCGGTGGCCTGCGCATCTGGGTCACCTATGTCGACAAGAACGGCACCACGGTCCGCGTGGCGGGCGCCAGCGCCTATGTCTGCAACGGCAAACAGGGGCCCGATGGCGACGGCCGCACCCCCCTCGCTGCGCACAGTGGCCTGCTCCGAAGCTGAGACGAGCGGACTGGAGCCGGAGATTGAGGCCAAGCGCACCGATTGTCTGGCGCGTTGCGGCAGCGCCGACGGCGTCCTCTTCTGGGGCTACTACGCCGAGACGGCCAGCTACGCCTCCGGGTCGGCGGCCTTTGTCTGCAACGGCTCGGGCACGGGCTCGGGGTCGAACGTCGTCGTCACCGAGTGCGAATCGTGCTGCGACGGCAACGGCGGCTACACCATCACTGTCGACGGCAGGGCCACGGAGCTGTGCGGCGGCGCCTCGGTCGATCTGTCGGGCGCGCGGACGAGCGTCGTCTCGGTCAGCGAATGCGCCATCTCCTCTCAGAGCTGCTGCGCCGGCTTTGGCGGCCAGATCGTCACCGTCACCACGAGCGATTTGAGCGACGGCGGCGACATCGCCACAGAGAGCTTCACCATCTGCAACGGACAGTCCGGCAGTGGTTCGGGCGGCGGCAGCAGCGCGGCCATCGGCACCCAGGCCTGCGACGGCGACTGCGATGGCAACTGCCAGAGCGCCGCGGGCGGTCTGCGCGTCTGGACCTACGACGCCTCCTCCCCCTCGACCATCACCGGCGGCCCCTTCTTCGTCTGCAACGGCGAAAAGGGCGAGACGGGCGACACCGGCGCGACAGGCGCCACCGGCACCTCGCCGACGATGAGCTACTGCAACGGCACCTGCAACAGCGGCTGCGCCACCACCGGCAACGGCGGCATCGAGATCCTCTCGCCCAACCCGCAATACCCGGCCACCTCGAACGACCAGTTCATCAAGTATTACCTCTGCAACGCCAAGCGCACGGTCTCGGTCGCCAGCTCAAGCTGCAGCGGCGCGGATCTCAGCGGCGGCGTCTGCGCGGCCTGCGCCTCGGGCGGCATCAAGGTCTTCTCCTACTACACGGACGACTCGACCCAGACGCCCATCGCCAACACGACCAACGTCCTGTGCAACGTCGTCACCGAGGGCTCGACGCCGAGCGTCTCCAGCATCACCGAGTGCACCCTCGAATGCCCCGAGTGCGACAACGGCGGCCAGCACATCCAGCTGACCAGCGGCACCTCCTGGAACTTCTGCCACGGCAGCGACGGCGAAGACGGGACAGACGGCAAGACGCCGATCATCGCCAGCGAGCGCTGCGCCAACACCTGCAACAACGCCTGCGTCGAGACCGGCTCCGGCGTGAAGATCTGGGCCTATTACGACACGCCGACCAACGTCATCGCCGGCTCCACCAGCTACATCTGCGACCCGGCCGACGGCGCCCAGGGCGAGGACGGCGCGCAGGGCGAGCAAGGCCCCCAGGGACCGCAGGGTGAAGACGGCCAGGACGGCGAAGACGCCTCGTGCGCCGGCAACACCGCGCCCACCGTCAGCGCCACCGTCTCCGCGCCCGCGAGCGGCTCGGCCTACATCATCAACTCGACCTACACCCTGACCGTCACCATCACCGACGCCGACGCGGGCCAGACGATCTCGCACGCCATCTCCGGCTACGGCGCCTCGATCCGCGCCCGCTCCAACACCACCGAGGGCGGCGTCACGACCATCGTCTACGACCTCGTCCCGATCGTCGCCGGCAGCGACTTCAGCTGGACCATCACCGCCACCGACGGCTGCCAGATGGCGATGGCGAGCTTTGGCCTGGCCGAGGTCTCCGGCTACCAGGGCTACTCGGTCGTCGACCCCTGGGGCGACACCTGGGACGGCACCGACCGCAAGGCCGTCACCTGGCAAACCGCCAAAGACACCTGCGAATCACTCGGCGGCCGCCTGCCCACCGCGACCGAACTGTGGCGCAACAACGCGCTCTACACCTGGAGCGACGGCATCGTCGGCACCCTCAGCCACACGAACTACCTGTGGACGCTCATCGCCAACTCCAACGGCACGCTGGCCAACAGCTACATCACCGTCCGCCTGAGCGACGGCCACATCTCTCAACTGGCCAAGACGAGCTCCCTCTCCTACCGCTGCGTCTGGCCGAGGCAGCCCGCGCGCAACACCGGCTTCGGCGAACAGCACTGCCACGGCATCCCCGGCACCACGCGCTGTCACGAGTTCGAGTGGTTCTACAGCGTCGACACCGCCGACCGCGCGCCGATCAACGCCGTGGCCGCCGCCAACGAGTGCGCCTTCTACGGCGCGGGCGTGCCCACCGTGAACGAATGGACGCGCCTCATCCGCGGCGAACTGCCGACGAACGCGGCCATGGTCGGCACTTCGGCCCCCGCCACCATCAGCACCCTCAATATGTGGCACCACACCTCCACCCCGCTGAGCGGCGCCAACGAGGCCGTCATCCAGTGGACCGAGGCCACGCGCCCCTATTGGAACTACAGCTTCAACCCCGGCAACATCTCGACCGCTGAAGGCCTCCAGGACGCGCGCAGCACCAGCGGCCGCACCTTCCGCTGCGTCGGCCTCAAGGATCCCGCCCTCTTCGCCCTGCCCGAGGCCGAGTGCGCCGACGACGACTGCCTGACCATGACGCAGCGCCGCGCCCCGATTGTGGCCGAAAACATCAACGCCACCGCGACGACGACCGCCCTCGCCATCCAGGACTGCCTCTCGCGCGGCGGCATGTTGCCCACCCTGGCCGAGGCGACCGACCTCGTTCACAGCGGCCAGTGGAGCGCCACCGGCGACACCTACCTGCGCATGCTCAACGCCTGGAGCGCCGGCAACGATCACCGCGCCCGCTGGTATGCGACGACCGGCGCGGCTGCCTCGACTGGCGAGCACTGGGGCTTCAGCTCTGCCGACACCTCCGCCGCCGTGGGCACGAACTACCCCTACCGCTGCGTCTGGCACGCCAAGAAGCCCGCCTGGCCCACCTGCGCCTCGCCCAAGATCGTCAAATGGGACGCCACCCAAGGCGCCTTTGTCTGCGCGAACGGCGGCGACGGCTCGGCCAACGGACAGGCCCACGGCATCCTCGCCGACGGCGTCACTGACGCCTGGGGCAACACCTGGGATTACGCCCTGCGCACAGCGGCGACCTACGCGGTGGCCAGCGAAACCTGCGAAGAACTCGGCGCCCGCCTGCCCACCGTGACCGAGCTCTGGGGCGTCCGCTACGGCTGCGAATCGGGCCGCTGCATTGGCACGGCGTCGACCGACACGACCTACCACTGGAGCATGACCGTCGGAAACCAGACCAACAACCACCTCGTCGAACGCCTCTCGGACGGCGCCACCACCCAAAGCGCCAACACGTCGAGCTACGCCTATCGCTGCATTTGGCCCAACAAGCGCGGCGACGTGTTGCAGGGGCGCAATTGTTATGGCCCGGCGGGCGACGAATGCCTTGTCACCGAAAACGGCCTGACCATGGATAAATGGGACCGTCCGGCAGTCACCTATTCCGCGGCCGAATTCGAATGCGCCTATTCCAAGGGACAAATCCCCGGCATGCCGGAAATCTACGAGGCCATTCACGGCGGCGCGCCCAATGGAACGGGCAATTGGCTCTGGTCGAACGAGCCGACATACGAGGGCAGCGCCTACCGCCTGAGGGTCTATAAATGGAGCGGCGCCGGAACAAACGCCTGGATCGGTTCGACCAGCTTTGTGAGCTATGTCACCCACACGGGCACCTATCGCTTCCGCTGCGTCTATTCGCCGTATCTGAAGTAATTAACTCTCCCCCTAACAAGTCATTGGGTTTCGCACGCCTCGGCCACCTATTGGCCGGGGCGTTTTTTATTTGCGCTTCAGCGCACTCCTTTGTTTTTTGTGCTTAAAGCGCACGGCAATTCAAAGACCGCTTCAGCGCGGAGCAGGTTTTATTCTCTGTGCTTCGGCGCACGGCATTTTAAAGACGCTTAAACGCGTGGCAGGTTTGATTTTATTCTTATTCTGATTTGAGCCTAAATTAGCTCGATTTAATTTATTCAAAAACGC
>JAFVYB010000077.1 GCA_017500825.1 Myxococcaceae bacterium
CCCCGTCAAAATACACGTTGGCCAAATTAAAATCAGCCAATCATTCGGGGGAGCCCGTTTGGGGGGTGTTTTGGGAGGAATTTCGTGGAGAATTGAACAAAGGCCGGGCGGTGAAGCGCGAAAATCAACAATTGCGCCGCGCTGAAGCGGTTTGAGGTTGGCGCGTGCTCAAGCGCATTGTTTTGCGCGGCGTCCGAGTGGAAACGCGTCTTTTAAAGGTGCGCGTGCTCAAGCGCAGAAAACAAAAAAGCGCACAGCGGAAAACAAACGCCGTGCGCCAAAGCACAAAAAAACAAAGGCGTGCGCTGAAGCGCAAAGTTAATAAGGAATCGCGTTTTTAAGGTTTGAAAACAAATTCAGAAGACTTTAGAGGGCGCCCGCGTCGGTATTCAGGCCGCGTTTGCGTTCACCTTTTGGAGGGATTCCCATGAGTCAGCGTCAGTTTCTTCAGCAAGAGGCCAAAACCCGGGCCGTGGCGGCCATCAAAGAAATCGAGCTTGCGACTTCGGCGGAAATCGTCGTCTCGGTCCGCACGCGTTCGGCGGATTACCGCCTGGCTGCCTATCAATTGGGAATCAGCGCGATGGTCGTCGTCGTTCTGGCGCTTTTGATCGTGCCGTGGACCTTCCCGCTGGAGAGCATCCTGCTCCATGGCCTGAGCGCGTTTTTGGCGATGACGCTCGTCGCGCATCTTGTCCCGCCTCTGCTGCGGCGATTTGTCCGCAAGGCCACACGCGAGCAGAACAGCCAGACGCTGGCCCATGCCCTTTTTTATGAGCAGGGCGTTTCGCGGACGAGTGGCCGTAATGGAATCCTCGTCTTTGTGTCGCTGTTCGAGCGGCAGTGCGTGGTGGTGCCCGACATCGGCATTGACGAGGCTCAGCTCGGCGAAAAATGGCTGGAGGTGAAGTCGGCGCTCTCAGCGGCCGTGGCGCGGACGGATCTCGACGCCTTTTTTGAGGCCATGCGGCGCATGGGACCGATTCTCGGCGAGGCCATGCCGCGGATGGAAGACGACGTGAACGAGCTGTCCGACGAGGTGTGCTGATGTCTCGCTTCTCCCGACATCCCTGGTTTGGCCAATGGCGTGCCCTGCTGAATTCGCCGCGATTCAAACTCGCGCTGACGCTTGTCGTTGGCCTTGGCGCGCTCTTTGTCGCCTCGGACGCGTTGGCGCGGGCGGGCGGTGGCAGCAGCTATTCTGGCGGCGGAGGCGGCGGCAGCTGGGGAGGCGGAGGCGGCGGAGGAGGAGGCAGTGGCGGCGGTGAGCTCATCGCGCTCGTCGTGCGCCTGATCCTCTGGCTGTGCTTCGAGCACCCGATCATCGGCATCCCGCTGGTGATTTGCATCGGGATCACTGTGATCGTCATGCGTAACACCGCTCAAAATGACGACGACGCGTGGTCCACACAGGCGCGGGGCAGCGGCGCTTCGGGCCAGGCGCTTCGAGTGACGCGGCTGCGCGACAAATTCCAGACGCTGCGCCAGAGCGACCCCCACTTCTCGCGCGCCCTCTTCGAGGACTTCGTCTACCTGCTCTACGCCCAGCTGCAGCGCGCGCGGGCCAAGCCGCATCCGGCCATGGCGGCCTATTGTTCGCCCGTTGTCCTGGAGGCGCTCGCGGACCGGACGCTCGCCGAAGTTCGCGGCGTCATCATCGGCGGCATGCGGATTTTGGACGTTCACGGCCTCGGGGGCCCCCGCATCGCTGTCGACGTGCGCATCGAGTCAAACGTCGTCGAGGTCTCTGCCGAGACAGGCGTGGAGCATCGCTATTACCTCGTTGAGCGGCTGCGCCTGATGCGGGACGCCTCGGCCAAATCGCGTCCGGCTGAACGCGCGCAAGTGCTCGACTGCCCCAACTGCGGCGCGCCCTTTGACGCCATTCGCGGCAGCGCCTGCACCTATTGCGGCCAGGAACTCTCCCAGGGGCGTTTTGACTGGTTTGTGACCAATCTGGCGACCGAACGGCGCGACCGGCGCGGCCCTCTGCTCACCGAAGATGTCCCCGAGGTTGGCACCGATTTGCCGACGCTGCGAACGCCGAGCGCCCAGGCGGATTTTGCCGCCCTGATTCAGCGCGACCCCAGCCTCAACTGGGACCTTTTCGCGCAGCGCGTCCGCGATATTTGGAGCCATTTCCAAAAAGGTTGGTCAGAGCGCGATATTCATCAATTCCGCCCCTATCTTTCCGACAATTTATTTCAATCAATGGTCTATTGGATTGATCTCTATCGCGCGCAAAAATGCCGCAACGTGAATGAAAACGGCAGCGTGACGCGCCTTGTCCTCGTCGATGTGACGAGCGACGCCACCTATGACGCGATAACCGTCCGCCTCTTCGCCACCGGGCTCGATTATACAATTTCTGACGATGGCAAAATTTTAAGCGGCAGCAAAACGCGCCCGCGCGAGTATTCCGAGTATTGGACGCTGATTCGCGGCCGCGCCTGTCAGACAAGTCCGCGCGATTCGACCAAATGTCCCAATTGCGGCGGCCCGTTGGAGATTTCGATGACAGGTAATTGCGCCTATTGTCAGGCCAAAGTGACTTCCGGGAATTTTGACTGGGTGCTTTCGCGGATTGAACAGGATGAGAGTTATGGAGGATGATTTTTATTGATTGCGTTGAAGCGAAAAGTGACAAGCGCCGCCGGGGCGCGTGGGTGAACGTTTATTCTCCTTCGAAATAATCGAGATCGACTTTTTTGATCTCGATTTTTTCTTTGATGGTGGCACCGACTTTGTATTCGATCATCAGGTCGGCCAAATCTTTGCCGTCGACGAGAACGACGCGTTTTCCAATGCGTTCGACATAATCGCGCGCTTCTTTGGAGAATTGGCTGGTCGTTATAAAAATACCCTTGGAGGCGTGATGCATTTCGAGGCTGCCGACAAAGGCCTGAATTTCCTGGCGGCCGACCGTGCCCTTCCAGCGCTTGGCCTGAATATAAATTGAATCGAGCCCTAATCTGTCCTGTTTGATGATGCCGTCGATGCCGCCGTCGTGGCTTTTGCCGACGACTTCGCCGAATTCTTCGCGCGAACCGCCGTAACCCATGGCCAGGACCAAATCGACGACGAGTTTTTCGAAAAAGGCGGGCGTTTGTTTGAGGACGCGATCGGTCAGGTCCAGGGCGAGGGCGGCGTGCAGGCGATCTTTGGCTTCGAGAATGGCCTCGTCGGGGGATTCATTGATCGCGGAATGTGGGATGTCTAAGGGCGCGCCGGTGAAATCTGTGGTGGATGGACTTTTGATCGTTTTGACGTTGGCGGCGCCTGGATTGAATTTTCGGTATTCTTCAAATTCGGCGAGATGTGATTCTTCAAAGCCGTTTGGATGGCGATTGAGAAAATCAATGCCGCGCTCGGTGATTCGGATTCGTTTTTGAGACTGTGGGACGTTTTCAATAAGTTGAGCTGAAAGCAGGGTTGTTTTGACCCATCCAAGGCGCGCGTAAAAGACGGCTCTTTTGGTGGTCTTCAGCATGTCCTCAATGACTTCACTGGGGAGATTAAAATAAGGTGTCAGTAATGTCAGGAGCTCTGGAATAGAGATGCCATGTTCTTTGGCGTCGGCGCAGTGTTTCAGCATGGGGAACATTAATTGGTGGTAGGTCGGCAGCATGCTGAGATTCCTCAAAATAAATTTATTAAAACAAACCCCCAATCCCTCGGGGAGGAATTGGGGGTGTTGGGTGTCGGGGGTGGGGCAGCCTTAAACGGGCAGGACGGTGCTCATGGCGAAGAGCGCCGCCAGTTTGCCCGCGGCGTCGAGGCTGTGGGTGGTGCCTTCGCCGAGATCAGCGCTGGGCTTGACGGAATCGACGGTGCCGCTGGCGAGGTCGAGCGTGGCCGAGAGGCTGGGGCCGACGTAGCTGGCCTTGCTGCCGTCCATGGTCAGGCGGTGCAGGGCGCCGTCGAGGCAGGCGATGAGTTCGAGCGCGCCGTCGATGCGGTGGAAGTGGAAGCGGTCGCCCTTGCCCTCTTCGAAGCCCTCGCGGTCGAGCCAGACGCGCGGCTTGTCCTGATAGGGGGCGCCGGCGGTGGGGCAGAAGGTCTGGCAGTTGCCGCATTCGTTGCAGCTGTCGGCGAGGTTGAAGGTCTGCGCGGCGTGGCTGATTTTGAGTTCGCTCTGGCCGCATTGGACGAGCGCGCCGTTTTTCACCTCGTAGCGCGGCAGGGTGAGGGCCATGGGGGTGACGCGGTAGGCCTGATTGGCGCGGTTGGGGCAGACGGTGACGCAGATGTTGCAGAGCTTGTCGCATTCGAGGCAGCGGCTGGCCTCGGCGCGGGCCGCCTCTTCGCTGAGGCAGTCGTGGACGAGGTCGAAGCCGTCTCGGGCGTCGGGCGCGCGCGTGGGGATGGCGGCGGCTCTGGTGCGGACGGCCTTTTTGACGAGGTTGGCGGCGCTGGAGACGTTGCGATCGCTCTGTTCGGTCGCGGGGAGGGCGAGGCCGTGGCGGCGGGCGAAGGTCATGGCAAAGGCGCGGCCGTCGGCGATGCCCTGGATGACCGAAGCGGGGCCGTGGACCGCGTCACCGCCGGCAAAGACGTTCGCTTCGCCAGTTTCGCCGTCGGCGTTGACCTTGATGGCGCCGCGCTCGACTTCGATTTTGGTGCCGGTCGTGAAGTCGACGACGACCGCCTGGCTGATGGCCGAGATGATCGCCGTGCAGGGGATGGTTTGCGTCTGGCCGGTCGGCTCGGGGCGGGCGCGGCCGCTCTGGTCTTTTTCGCCGAGCTTCATCACTTCGCAGACGAGGGCGGTGGCGCGGCCGTCTTTGACCTGGACCGACTTGGGCGCGAGCAGCGTTTTGAGGCCGATCTTCTCCTCGACGCAGGCTTCGACTTCCTCGGGGTCGGCGGGCATCTGGGCGCGGGTGCGGCGGTAGACGATGTCGACCGAGCCGTTTTTGACGAGGCGGCGGGCTGTGCGGGCGGCGTCCATGGCCGAGTTGCCGGCGCCGACGACGAGCACCTTGTCGCCGAGGTCCATCGATTCGCCCTTCTTGGCCTTGTCGAGGAAGACGAGCGCGTCGAGCACGCCCTGGGCGCCTTCGCCGTCGATGCCGAGCTTTTTGCCAGCCGCGGCGCCGATGCCGAGGAAGATGGCGTCGAAGCCGGCCTTTTTCAGGCCCTCGATCGAGATGTTGTCGCCGAGCTTCTGGCCGAATTTCACCTCGACGCCTTTCTGCGCGATGCGGTCGAGGTCGCTTCTCAGTGCTTCGCGAGTCAGGCGGTAGGCGGGGATGACGCTGGCGACCATGCCGCCGAGGTCCTGATGCGCCTCGAAGATCGTCGCCTGCACGCCGAGGTCGGCGAGGTAGCTCGCGGCGGAAAGTCCGGCCGGGCCTGCGCCGATGATGGCGACTTTGAGGTCGGTCCTGGGGGCCGCCGCGCGCGCGCTCGCTTTGCCGTGTTCGGCGGCGAAGCGCTTGATGGCGCGGATTTGCACCGGCTCGTCGCAGTGGTTGCGCACGCAGCGCGTCATGCAGGGATGGGTGCAGACGTTGCCGGTGGCGCAGGGCAGGGCGTTGGTGGCGAGGATGACGTCGAGGGCGGCGTCGGTCTTTCCGGCGGCGACGAGGCGCAGGTATTCGGGCACGTCCTGATGCGCCGGGCAGGCCTCCTGGCAGGGGGCGCTGCTGCAGTCGAAGTAGCTCAGGGCGCGCTTGCCCTTGGTGTCCATGGGGCGTTCGCGGGCGAGGAAGCGCTTTTGGTCGAGCACCCGGGCCACATGGCGGGCGAGGTTGCCGCGGGCGCCGTCGTTGTTCTTGCCGGCCACCTTGGCGGGCAGGGCGTCGACATCGCTGATGCCGTGCGCGGTCATGGCCGCTTCGAGGTTGTCGAGGAACTGGCCCATGCGCGCGTAACCGCCGGGTTTGAGCAGGTCGCTGCAGAGGGTGACCGGGCCCAGGCCGTCGGCGATCAGGTCGACGTAATTGTCGGCGTCGGCGCCGCCGCAGAAGGAGATGGCGATGTCGCCGTCGAGTTCCTCTGTGACGCGGTGCGCCAGGCTCAGCGTGATCGGGTGCAGCGAGCGGCCGGACATGTACATCATCTTCTCGTTGGCCGGGAAAACGGGCCGTCCGTTGACCACTTCGAGGGTGTTGGAGAGCTTGATGCCGAAGGTGTTGGCGCGTCCTTTGGCCAGGGCCTTGAGGTTCCTGATCATGGCCATGGCGTCGTCGAACTTGGGATCGTGCTCGAAGGCGATGTCGGGCACCTCGATGTCAAAGCCGCACTGCTCGTTGAGGATCTTGCGCAGGCGCTCGGGGCCGATCAGCGTCGGGTTGAGCTTGACCATGGTGTGAACGCCGCGCTCGGCGATGAGGTAGCTGGCGATCTTCTCGATCTCGGAGGGCGGGCAGCCGTGCATGGTCGAGAGCGTGATCTGGTCGGAGAGCTGGGTCGGAATCGCAAGTTCGCGCACGGCCGGATAGACGGCGGCGACTTCGTCGATGGCCACGGCGAGCTCTTTGGAGGCGTCGCGCATGCGGTCGAGGAAGCGCTGCACGGTGGGGCTGAGGATGCCTTCGAGGTTGTAGCCGACGCTCATGCTGAAGAAGACGCCGGGCGAGGCGAGGCCCATCTTGTGGGCGATGGCGTGCAGCAGCACCCAGGCCTTGAGGTATTCGTCGAACGACTGGTCGAGCGTCAGTTCCTGCGACCACTCGCAGTTGAAGGTGGCGTCCTCGCTGTCGATGCAGGGCTTGGAGACGTGGATGGTGTCGAGCACCTGGACGGTCTTCAGCTCGATGAAGCGGCCGCCGACGAGCCAGGCGGCGATGATGTTCTGCGCGAGCTGGGTGTGCGGGCCGGCCGCCACGCCGAGTGGAGAGGCGAAGGTCTTGCCCATGCGCGTCATGGCCAGCTTGGCGGCGGGGATTTTGAAGTTGGCCTTGGGGATGCCGAGGACGGTCTCGCTCTCGTCGAGATCGCGGAAGATCCAGCGGGCCAGGGTGCTCAAGGGGAGTGGACGGAACGGTTTTTCCATGGGGGCCTCGATGTGGGGGATGGTGGGGGTGGAACGGCTGTGGGTGGGGGCAAACAAAAAAGAGGCGCCCTGTCGGACATCGAGAGGGCGCGCGGGTGGGCTTCCGGTTTGGAAGGCGGCGCAACCTACTTGCGGCGGCGGTGCAAAATCCAGCCTGAATGATGGGCTGTGGCGCCATTGATTTTGTTCGAGTCGTCCGAATTGTTTTGGCGCGAGGTGTTTTGTTGGAATTGTTTGAAATTGTTTTGGTGAAACGCGTGAAAATAAATCGAGGTGATTAAAACAGAATTGATGAAACGCGTTTTGTTTGAGTCGTTCGAATTGTTTTGGCGCGATGCGTTTAAATCGAGGCGATTGAGGTGCCACCGGCGCCATGCGTTAAAATCGGATTTCGACGCGTGGGATGGCGATGTCGAAGGTGGTGCCCTGGCGTTCGAGGGTGAGGGTGACGGCGCTGCCGACAGGGCCGCGAATGGCGTTGATGGCCGCGGAGAGGGGGGAGCCGGAGAGGACCTGGCCGTCGACGCGCAAGAGCTCATCGCCGACTTGGACGCCGGCTGCCTGGGCTGGGCCAAAGGGGAGGACGCTGCCGACGAAGAGGCGGCCTTCGCGCGGGGAGAGGCTGAGGCCGATGCCGGCGATGGCGTCTGGGGCGCTGTCCTGGTTGTCGCTGGCGGACTTGGGGGTGAGCCGGATGCGGGGGCGCGCGGTGACGGGCGGATCGAGTCGGTGGACTTTGGGTTCAAAGCCGGGCGCGTCGACAAAGAGGGAGATCGGCGCGTCGGGCACAAGGCCGGTCAGGGTGAAGGCGCCGGTTTCATCGCTCATCGTCCAGCTGCCGTCGCTGACAGGCGCGGCGCGTCCAAAGGCGGTGAGGAGGTGGGGATGGCTGGCGACGATGGCGTGGGCGACGGGGCTGCCGTCCTCGGCCGAGAGGATGTCGCCGGAGAGGTCCATGCCCGCGGGCAGTTCGAGGTCGAGGTGTTCGAGGCGGTTGGGGCGCACGTCGACGCCTTCGATGGAGACGCCGCGCATGCCTGGAGAAGCGACCTTCAGCTCATAAAGACCGGGCAAAAGCGGCAGGTGAAAGCGTCCCTCGGCCGAGACGAATCGCTGGCTGCGGGGGCGGCCCGGCGCTGTGGGGCGTTCGCGGCCCGAGGGGCTTGTGGGGATGGCCGCCAGGGTGAAGTCGCCGAGCCTTTGACCGTACGCGTCGCGCGCCACGCCTTCGATGCCGCTCGTGGTGAGCACCAGGATGAGGTCTTCGCTGCCCGCTTTGACGCCGCGCAGCTGTGCTTCGCCCTCGCCTGAGCGCGCGGTCACGGTGAAGCGTTCGCCCGCAAGGCCTGTGAGCGAGAAGTGGCCGTTGATGTCGCTTGTCCAGAAGGGGCTTTCGCGCGTGGCGCTGCCTTCGCTTCGCGCGTCGATGCGGGCCTGGGCGACGGGGTGGCCGCTGGCGTCGACGACGCGACCGGCAATCCGGGCCGCTCCGAGGACGATGTCGAGGCGCAATTCCTCTTCGCGGCTGACCTGGATGTGGGTGAGCTCGGCGCCGCCTTCGGGGCATTGGGCGAGGACGCTGTAGGTCGCGGGCGGCAGGGAGGTGAGCCAGAACTCGCCGTGTTTGCCCGACGTGGCCGTGGCCACCGGGTGATCGTGCGAGGCGTCGCGGGCCTGAACGCGGCAAGCCGACTGTGGCGTCTGATCAGCGGAGAGGACGCGTCCGGCGATGGCGCCGCCCTGGTGCAGTTCGAAGTCGATCCCGCGTTCCTCGCCCGGTTTGAGATCGAGCGTGTCGCTTATCGCCTCGGCCCAGCCCTGTCCGCCGGCGATCAGCGCCATGGGACCGGTCGGGACAAATCCGGCGAAGTGGCCCCGCGCGTCGGTGAAGGCCACGGGGAGCGGGTCGCTTTGGCGCGTCGGGTCGTAGCGGCGGGCGGCGATGGCGACACCGACGGCGGGCATGCCCTGCGCGCGCACCGTTCCAAAGACTTTGGCGCCGCGTTCGAGGGCGAGCGTCAGGCGCTGCGCGGGCGGCGAGAGGGCGATTTGGCGCGGGACAAAGCCTTCAGCCTCGACGAGCGCGACGAGGCGTCCGCGGGGCAGGCCGACGAGCGAGAAGTGGCCGGTGTCGTCGCTGTTTGTCCTGAGGCCGGCGGCGTGGATGGTGGCGCCAGAGACAGGGCGGCGATCTGTCGAGCTGACGACCACGCCTTCGAGGAGAGCCCCCTCGCGCACTTCGAGCGTGAGATCGCGCAGGTCTTCGCCAGCGCCCAGGGGCAGGGGACCGAGTCGTTCGCTGGCCAAAGGTTCGAGGAGGGCGAAGAGCTGGTAGTCGCCCGGCCTGAGCTGGCCAAAGGAGAAGGCGCCCGACTCGTCGCATTCGGTCGATTGGGCGCTTGGGCCTTCGAGGAAGACGCGCGCGTTGGCAGCGGGGTGGCCGTCTTCGAGCACGACGCGTCCGGCGAGGGTGGCGGTCCACTTCAGGGCGGTGGCGCGCGGGCGCGGCGATGTGACGGGGCGCGTCGCGGCAGTGGTCCTGGCATGGGGGACGGCGTCGTTTTGGAGTGACTGGACGATGTGGCGCAGATGGCCGCCAAGCTGGAGGAGGACGCCGACGCCGACGAACGCGAGGAGGAGGTTCTTCAGGCGCCGCCGACTCAAAACATCGCCTCCTCGTCGTCCTCTTCATCCTCGTCGCCGTCGATGTCGCCCGCCTGGTTGGCCAAAGTCGCATCCTCGGCCCGCGCCTGCTCGATGGCCTCTGTGGGCCGGTCGAGACTGAGGCGCGCGTGCAGTTCGAGAAGCGCCTCGATGGCCCTGCCGTTGCGCTTTTTGGCCAGCGCGCTCACGGCCTGATCCAGGGCGCAGACTTCTTCGGCGAGCGCCTCGACCAGAAAGGAGCGCTCGATCAGCTTGGCTTCCATCTCGGAAGCGCGCGCCTGGAGCTGGACCTGTTCGGCGTGCGCCAGCGCGAGTTTTTGTTCCATGGCCTCGAACGCTTCGAGCCGCGCGTCCTGTTCGCCGACGAGTCGATCGAGCGCCTCGATGCGTGCCGCCTGGGTTTCGAGTTCGCGCTTCAGCTGTTCCTGGGCCGCCACCTGCGCCGCCGATGCTTTTTCTTTTTTGGCCTTGGCGCGCGGTTCGTTCGCCACCTGGCGCGACTTGAGCTCTTCCGCCTCCAGCGCCGTTTCCAACTCGCGCACGCGCGCCTGGAGCCGATCCGTGGCTGTCCTGGCCAGTTGCAGATGCGCCTGACGCTCCCGCTGCGCCGCCTCCATCGCCGCCTCTGCCTCGCGCTTCGCCGCTTCACTCGCTTCCCGCGCGCTCTGAAGCGCGGCGATTTGGGCGTTGGCCTTGTCGTTTTCGGCGATGAGCTTTGTCCGCTCGCCGGCGAGTTCGTCGAGCAGGGCCTCGGTGCGAGACGCCTTGGCCTCCGCCTTCTGACAGCGCGCTTCCCACTCGCTTCTGGCAGCGTTCGCCTCGCAGAACTGCCGCTCCAGCTCGTCGAGGCGACGCTTTTCATCGCGGCGCATGGTGAGGAGCGACTCGGCGCGCGACTTGTCCGCCTCGGCCCGCGCCAAATCATCAGCCATCCTGGCGAACCGTCCGGCGCAGCGCGACAGCGGGCGCGGATCGAGCGGCACCAGCGTCAGTTCCCGCATCGACGGCAGGGCGTCCTGGGTCTGGGCGCACAGCGCGATGAAAAAAGCCGCGGCCCCCGGCGCGTTCAGGCGGCCATCAACCGCGCAATCGAGCTCCTCGCCCTCACGGGTCAGGGGCGCGAGCTGCGATCCGAACAGGGGGCTTTGGGTGGCGAAGGCGATCGAGTCGAAGCGGTTGGCGAGCGCCTGCTCGATGTCGGGAAAGCGAAAGCGGGCGGCTGGTTGAGTCGCGAGTGAGGCGCCGTCGAGCGCGGCCAGCGAGGTTCCGGCCGGATTGCGCAGACAAATCGCGAAACGCGCTCTGCCCGCCGCTTTGCCGGGCGCGTCGCCAAGCGTTTTCAGGAGCGCGTCGAGGGCTGTTGGCGGGCTGAGCCAGCTCAGGCCGTCGTCGAGGATCACGAGTGGTTGTGACGAGTCGTCCAGACTGGAGGCAAAAGCGTCGATCGCGGCGCCAAGGTCGCCCTTGCCGGGATTCACGAAAACCGTTCGCGCGGATTGCGCGCCCAGCGAGGTGAGAAAGTCCGCGCCCGGTTCGCGCAACGTCCCGGGGGCGAGGATTTCGAGCGCGTCGGCGCCGTCGAGGAGTTCCGAAAGAAAGGCGTAGCGCGCGCGGCGTTCGGCGAATTCGAGCGCGTGCAGGGACATCTTCGCGTTGGTGGCGGCGATCGGCATGGCGCGGGAGCGGTGGTTCAAGTCAGGGGCAGGGGAGCGTCGCTTGGGCACGCGGACCAGTCGATCACTCTGCGGGCGCGGCGCTTTCGCTGGCGGACGGGAGCGCGGGCGCGTCGGCGTTCGTCGGGACAGCGTCGACCGTGGCGTCAGGAGGCCTGGGCGCTTCTGGTTCGAGCTTTTGGGGCAGCGGGACAGAGGGCTTGGGGCTTGTGCCGGCGGGCGCGTCAGCGGTTTCTTTGGGACTTGCGGGCGGCGTCAGGGGCGCCTCTTCGTGCACCGCGCTCGCGATGTGCCGCGCGCTGTCCTGAATGGCGTTCAGCAATCCTTCGGCGGCCGACGTGTAGCGGCCCTTCTCGCCCTCGGTCGCCAGCCGCAGCTTCGAAATCGCCTGCTGGAGGAGCGCTCCCGCCTCTCTGAGCCGCTGGCGTCCCTCAAAATAGGCGGTGCGGATCTGCAGGTCGCGCAGCTGTCGCTTCTGATCGTCTGACAGTCCGGGCAGGCGCTCGGCGCGGCGCAACAGCCGGACGACTTCCTCAAGCGTTGCCGCGTCGCTTTGGCCCGCGCGCTGCTCAATGGCCTCCCGGTGCGCGTCAAAGAGGGCGCGGTCGAGCGCGTCGCGTTCGTCGTAGACGCGGTTGAGATCGAGTCCGGAACGCGCCGACTCGTCGAGGACAAAGGGCGCGTAGGTCTCGGCCAGCTGCAGGTCCTGCGGCGTCCAGGGCGTAAACCCCATGGGCAGATGGCGGCCGCGCAGCACGGTCAACTCACCGCTCTCGCTCAGTTCGAGCTTGAACAGGCGCGCGTTGCGCTCGCTCAGGAGGAAGAAGATCAGCGCGGCGAGCGCGAGGAGGAAAATCGAGACGAACAGCCGCTTGAAGAAGCGAATCACGGCGTTGGGCCTCGGAGGCATGGGCGCCTGGGCACTCTTCGCGGCGCTTGTCGTCGAATCGGTGGTCGGTTGGCTCATGGTGGAGGTCTTCCTCTGGGCAGGCGGTGCACCCCGCGACACGACAGGCAGCGCAAGGCGGCGCGCGCCCATGGCCGAATCAGCGCGATTTTAAAAGGCGCGATTTGGCAGGTCCGACGCCAAATACCCGGCGCGACGCGACATTCTCCAGACGCGCCCGGCATCCCGTCCGCCACGCGGCCCACGTCGAGTTTTTAGACGAGCGTCCAATTCAAGGGCCGAGTTTTTAGACGGGCGTCCAGACTTCATGCCCAGGTTTTTAGACAGGCGTCCTGTTTCGTGCCGCTTCGCTCGCGCGGGCGCGCCCGGATCTGGCCGTTGCCATTCACCCTCAGCCGTTCGCCTGCGGTTTTTCGAAGGTGCGCACGCAGTTTCGCCCCTCGCTCTTGGCCAGGTAGAGCGCCTGGTCGGCCTGCTGCAGCAAGAGCTCGTCCGTTCCGCCCTCGTGAAACTCGGCGACGCCCATCGACACGGTGACGCGCAGCCGTTTGTCGCTCCAGGGAAACTCGGCGCCCTCGATGGCCTGGCGCACGCGCTCGGCCGTGATCACCGCGCCCTGAAGCGGCGTGTTGGGCAGGACAAAGAGCAGTTCCTCGCCGCCGTAGCGCACGAGCATGTCGATCTCGCGGATCTGGCGTTTCGAGAGGCGGACGACCTCCTTGAGCACAAAGTCGCCAGCCAGGTGGCCGTAGGTGTCGTTGAAGCGCTTGAAGAGGTCGATGTCGGCCAGGATGAGGCTGAGCGGCGACTGGTAGCGGCGGGCGCGCTCGATCTCCTGCGGCAGGTGCTGAAAGAGATATTGGCGGTTGTAGGCCCGCGTCAGCGAGTCGGTGATCGAGAGGCAGTAGAGGCGCGCGTTCTCGATGTCCTTGACGATCGACGCGCCCAGATAGGTGAGCAGCTCCTCGTGTTCGACCTGAAAGGCGCCGACGCGCGCGCTGGTGGCGTTGATCACGCCGATGATGCCCTCCTTGGTCACGAGCGGCACGGTGAGCAGCGAGCGGATGGTGATTTCCTGTTCCTCGCGCGCCTCAAAGCGCGGGTCTTGGCTGATATCGGCGACGAGCGCGGGCGAACCGTGTTCGACGACCCAGCCGGCCACGCCGCGGCCCACCTGAAAGCTGATGCGCGCCTCTTCCTCCGGACTCAGGCCGTGCGAAGCCTTGGAGAGCAATTCGCGCCCTGAATCGTCGAGCAGCATGATCGAGCAACTGTCGGCGTCGGTGAGTTCGGTGGCGGCCTGGGCGACCATGCGCAGAAGATCAGAGAGCGCGCCGCCTTCATTCACTTTTTTGGTGAGCTGAAAGAGGACCGTGAAAACGCGCTTGTATTGGCCTTTGGAATCCGTGGTCGTCGACATGGGGCACCTTTCTTTTGAGGATTTCGGCAAACACGCCGATTTAATTATTTGGCGCGGTCAAACAGGGCGGTTGGCGATGAATGAACAAAGGGGCGACGTTCAAAAGTTCGCTCTGCCGCTCGGACCAAAGGCGCGCCATGCGCGGGCGGCCGTCCATCTGAGGTTTAGGGCGTTGATATATCGGTATTCTCCAGACAATCAGGATCGTAATCGTCAGGAAGAATCGCGATGGTCAAAAGATAGCCGTCTTCAAAGGCGGTGAGCTGGCCGCTGTGCTCCGAGGCCACCTGATGAATCAGGGCAAGGGAGAATTGTTCGGCGCAGACGCGATGAGCGCGTGGCGGCTGGACGCGCAGATCGAATTCGACGCGCTTTTCGTCTTCAGAGAGGGCCACGGCCAGGTGGAGAAAGCGCGCCTCGCGGTCGTTGCCCGCCAGACAGATCAACTGCCAAAGGCATTGTTCGAGGCGCTTGGGATCGCAATGGACCGTGGGAAAACGGGAAGAAATCGTCGCGGCGAAACTTTTGCCGCGCGCCTGCAAATTATATTCAAAATTATTTAAAATGTTTTGCAGATAATCATTGAATGAAAACACGGGACGCGGTTGAGAAAAACGCGTCAGGGCGCCGACGGCGGTAAAAATCCGCTCCTGGGCCCACGATTCCCGCAAAATCAGCTGCACGCGCTCGCCCTGGCGTTCGTCAAATGGATTGACGGGTTTTATCTCATGGGCCGCTAATTGAATGGTTGTGAGCGTGGTGCGCAGATCGTGGAGCAAATCGTGTGTCTGCGCGACCGACAAAAGGCCGCGCGGCAATGCCTCCATAAAAAATGATTCGATATTGACGAACAAATAGAGAAACCCGGCGCGCGTCCGCTTCCAGAACGCCTTGAGTTTGTCACAACCATTGGGACTGCGCAGCCGCATTATGCCTTCGCCGCGCGATGTCGTGGGCAACATAAAACGTAAAAACAATTGATCGGCACGCGTGCCGACGAGCGAGGTGAGGCGCGCGCTGGTCAATTCGCCAAGGCCAGGGGAATGATAACGAATAATCCCGCGAATATCGATGAGCGCGTAATTCAGCGCGCTGTCCTCTGGAAACACATCGGCGAAATCATCTGTCCAGCGGTAATCTTCCCCGGCAACGCGTCGCTCGTCCATGGTGACTCTCCCCAGATGATATCGCCGTTCCCTGATTTGATTTTAGGTCATTGGCGGGTGGTTGCATCGCTTGTCGGTAAATTCCGAACATGCGCGTGTTTAAATCAACGGATCAAAAAGCCGCGCAACCTAGGACAGCTTTGGCCCGCTTGGGCAGTGCCTTTTCGCCGGATTTTTCGCGCCCGCGCGCGTCGTCACAGGACCAGGCGGCTGTTCGGTGACAAGACGATTGACAAGACACCGGGAATTCACCGGCCGCGCGCCGCTTTGGCCTGTCCAGTCGTCGCTTCCCTCAAGAGGCGATGATTCAGAGCGCCGCCTCCCGCTGTTCGACTCGCCCAGGTATCGCCAACGCCATCTCGCGCCGACGCGTGAACCTTCAGGGCCGCCAACGCGAATCACTGCCGACCGCTCCGCTGCAGTTCGCCTGCTGTTGGCCTCATTCGCGCGTCATTGCCTGAACGCGCCAGACGTTGCGAACGCGGCCAGCGCTGTCTGGGCCCATGTCGGGGCGGTTTGCTGGTGCCAATCATGCGGCGACTTCCGTCATCCGCGCGCTGTTCCCGACGCCTCTGATGGACAAGCGGCCTTGCGCCTGAACGCGTCGTTCCGCCCCTACCCGCGCTCCATAAAATGGGGCGCCTTGCCCATCCACAGCCCAGGAGACGAAGCGGACAAGACATCGCGTCACTCCGCCCCGCGGCGCGAACGAGTCAGGCCTGGTCGCCATGGTCGATCAAGCGCAGCGCAAAGATGAGACGCGCGCGAACGCAACGCGCCCCCGCGAGGTCATGCGGCGTTGAGCCAATCGGCGTTGATGATGAAGCGACAGACCGCGTCGAGACACAGTCCGATGGACGAGCGCGCGCCGATGAGATGTCGTTGTCAGTCCGCAGATGTTCGGACTGACGAGGCCAGCGAGTTGACGAGACAGGATTAATGAAGCGGCGTTCGGATTCGAGGCGGTCGGCAGCTGATTGAAGTGGACAGGTGCGACCGAGGAACTCACGGCTCGATCGACTTGGCGCTGCGTTGCCACGGCAAACGCGCGGTCGTCTGGGAATGCGCCTGCGTTGCGCACGCTTTTGGCGCCGGTCAGTCGCAGGCAGTGCGTCCAGACAAACGGCCTTGCCAGACAGAAGGACAGCGTGACGGGAACCTCGAAAGACGCGCTGCCCGGGCAAAGTGGCGACCGCTTTATTGCCTCAGGGGCCGCGTCGCCGCGAATCGATCGCGAAAGACAGGGAGGCCTCGGATCGGCGCAGAGACTTCACGTGGGAAAGAAAGGGGGGGACACCTTTTCAGGACGAGATGGGGATGCCTCTGATCAGCTCAGGGACTTCATGTCGGCATCGCTCGCGCATTCGACCTCATGTCGCGCCCTAGCGGCCCAGCAGCACGGCTTTTCGCGGACCACAACCTTGGCGCCAGCGTCGTCGTTTGCTCTTGCCAAAGACGCGCCACCTCAGCGGCGGCCAAAATTCTCCAGAGTTCAGAGGGCGTCTTGGCGATGCCCGCGCTCCGCCCAAATTTTCTGCCACCATCAGCCCATCTACCGATGGACAGCCCCACCCTCCCCAGCGACATTGCCCCCGCTTCACCAAACCCCGCCGAGCGACTTTCCGCCCGGCACTTCCCACAAGGAGCTCAGCCATGATGAACAAAATGAATAGCCTCATCCGCAGCGAAGAAGGCCAAGGCATGACCGAATACATCATCATCGTCGCCCTCATCGCCATCGCCGCTATTGCCGTCATTACTGTGTTTGGAAATAACTTGAGGAATTTGTTTGCGACGTCAGCGAACGCATTGGGCGGTGCGACCAATGCAGCAAACGAAGGTGTGTCGCAGGCTAGTGTGGCTAAAAGAGGCTTGAAGAACTTTGGTGTAAATACAAGTACCGAGAAAAATTTGTGATTTTATGTGCTGTTAAATGGTTACCTTCTCATATCAATGAGAAGGTAACCATTTTTATTGTTATGTGTGAAATTGATGTTCTTGGGAGGGAACGCAGGTGTTTTATCAATTGCTTGTTGAACGGCAAGTTTCTTGGATGATATTATGTTGATGGTTTGAATGTTAGTTTTCATTAGTAATGTTGTCACCTCACTGTTGCATCAGATTGTTTTATTGCATCTCATTTCGCCTCATCCCTTGGCGCTTAATCTCAGCGTCGTTTTGATTTATTAGTTGGCGCTCCTCGACTCGTTTTTTTTTTTTGTGTGTGTGATTTTTCATAATTATCGGCAGATGGCCCTAATAAAGAGGCGGCTTCGGTGAGTAAAAAAATGATATGAAAATCATAAATCTTCGTCCTGAGTTTATTTCCTCTACCATATCTCGTCTCGTCCGCCTCTGGCATGCCATGGTGCTAAGCCAGTGGTTGGCGCCTCTTGTTTTGGGAGGCATTTTTCTCATTCTCTATGCAGATGTGCTCTTCGGCGATCTCGTCATTTCTTATCGAGATATGCTTTTTGTCTATTTGCCGACGCGCATGCATTTCGCCGATCGCTTATTGAACGGTGAATTTCCCGAGTGGTATCCCTTTGACGGTTTAGGCAGCAGTTATATCGGCAATGTTGTCACCTCGCTGTTGCATCCAACGATTTTATTGCATCTCATCTTGCCTCACCCCTTGGCGCTCAATCTCAGCGTCGTTTTAATGCATTATTTGGCAGCGCTCGGTGCGTTTTTCCTTTTGCGCCATTGGCATTGTGGCCGAACAGCAGCATTCATCGGTGGTTTCGCCTTTTCGCTCAGCGGTTACATGATGAGCATGGACGGCAACCTGCCCTATCTCTGCGCAGGTGCTGCCATTCCTTGGGCCGTTTTCGGCATAGAGCGCATGAGCATTCCTCTCACTGGCGCGGCCATGGCCTTGATGGCGCTGAGCGGCGATCCACAGGCACTGTATTTCACATCGATTTTTCTAGTTGCCTGCGCCATGACGCGACAGACGCCAAGTGACACGCATTCTTTGATTATGAACCATGTAAATAGCTTTCCTGATTTAATCAAAGCATTCTTCAAAGATCGAACGCGCCAAAAGGCAATGCTGGTTTTAGTTGCTGCTGGTGCGATCGCCCTCTTGGCGAGTGCGGCGCAGCTCTTGCCGGCCATTTTTGCTTCGGAAGTGCGCGACAGCGGCGCAGCTGCCTTGCATGCCAATCGCATCTGGCCGCTCAACCCTTTGCGCCTATTTGAATTATTATCTCCCGGTTTTTTGCGCCTGTCAAATGGTTTTCCTCCGGGAAAGATTTATTCACAGGAGAAATTTTCTTCATTTTGGGCGAATTCGCTCTATATCAGCGCAGCTGTTTTGGCGCAGTCTGTGATCGCCCTGCGCTTTTCAAAACAGCGCAGAATTTGTCGCCTGTTGGCTGGTTTGGGAACGTTAACGCTTATGGTGGCACTTGGCGCTGGTCATCACGCCCCTGCTTATGAATTCTTGCAGCACTGGCTGCCCGGCTTTTCCTTCCTGCGCTATCCAGAAAAGACCTTTGTTTTTGTGACCTTTGCAGCAAGCATGCTCGCAGGAATTGGTGCAGAAGCGCTTCTTCAAGAGCGACGAGACATTATCAAGCGTACCCTCACAAGACTTCTTCTTATTTACATGCTTATTCTCTTTGCCATTTTTGTAGCATTGCCTGCAATGGAGGATGTTTTACTCGTCTTGGCCGGGCCGATAGGCGATTTAGATGAGGCGAGAGAAGAATGGTGGCGGCTTCAGTCTGTGTTTCAAGAAAATATTTTAATTGGCATGCTATTAACAGTTTTATCATTTTCATTTGTTTTGGCGAGTCTTAGGTTCGACTTGGTGAGATTATTTTTGTTCTGTGGAGCTTTTATTCCTTTGTGTGTCTGTGCGCAGCAGTTTAGGGTGTATAGGGATGGACAGGAATTTGTATTTTTACCCCCTAAGATGATTCGCGATGATGGCGATGATAGACGAAGACGCATTTATGTAGATTCAAAATTGTATAAGGATGATTCGCAGGATTTAAGAGATGGTTCGAGTGTTAGGGCTAGAATTATTTTTTTAGATCACGGAGTAAATGCTCTTTTTGGGATTGAAAATTGTATTGGTTACTTGCCGTTGACGACGCAAGGGAGGTTCTTTGTTTCGAAAAAAGAACTTTTGCGTTTGAGTTTTCGTCAAGGATTTAGTGTGAACTTTTCAACGAAAATTAATCCTGACCCTAATGTGACTGACCTTGAAGATGCCTTAGTGCTTGTGGAAGATAAGCGCGCCGGCGACCGCATTCGGCTTGTTCAGGGGATTCCGGTGGGGACGATGGAAGAGGCGATTGAGGTGGCGAATCGGCCTCATTTTGATTCGGTGAAGGTGGTGCCGGTGGAGACAAAGGATGCGGCGTATCCGACTGAGGCACCCAAAGCGGCTAAGGTCGATGTGGTGACGTATTCGCCTGAATATATTGATGTGAAATCTTATTCAGAGACGGCGACGACGCTTTTTGTGGCTGATGCCTTTGCTGATGGCTGGCGCGCCAAAATTGATGGCGAGGAAGTGCCGATTTATCCCGGTCTGATTGCTGGCCGCGCCATTCCTGTTCCCGCCGGTGAACATCGCGTGGAGCTTACATATAAAACGCCGGGATTGCGCGTCGGGCTCGTCCTATCGGCCATTGGTTGGCTGGCGATTATCGCGTTGGCCATTGGCAGCAGATGGCGTCTTCGGAAAAAGCCAAATGATGAGGTCGTAGCGGCGTGATGGCGATGAGTTTGTCGCGAGTTATTTGGCGTCTTGGGTCAGACCATTCTGGTGGGAATGGTTTGATTTGTTGGATGCCAATCCATTTCGAACGCCTGATGAGGGATGCTGTGACTCGTTTTTCAATGAATGAGAACGGTGGCAAGAGACACGAGTTTCAATGTGTCTATTGCTCGGGGTGTGTTTAAATAATTAAATCGAGCTTATGATGGTCGACGCAAGGTGGTTGGGCGTTTTTTAGATTTTTCGAAAGTAGATTTTGTTTTTGAAGTCCAGTAAATAGATATTTTTGGAAAATGGAGCGAAGTTTATGGATGTTCGACGCAAGCTGAGTGAACAATTTGTTTGCGCTTGATGATGGTTAATCTGGGGATTGATGGTTTGTTGGTAAATGGGCTGGCTGATGTCGGTGAATAAATTAAATCGAGCTTGTGGATGGACGAAGAGAGTTGATTGAATGATTTGTATTGGTTTTGAGGTGAATGTTTCGAGTTTTTAAGTCATTTAATGATTGGATCAATGTTGTCGATATTAATCGATGGCGCTGTATGCGAAGATCGTTCCAGCTCGACAGATTTTGACATGGAAGGGTGGGCGCTTGGCTGGCTGAGGTCGCATCGCGCGCTGAAGTGTTCCATTTTGGAACAGAGGTGTTCCATCTTGGAACAAAAGTGTTCCATTTTGAGACAGTCGTGTGGAGGCCTCCCTATGGGCATGATTTGGCACAAGCATTGCTAATTCGTCTGGCGAGTCCTCCTGCCGAGGCAATGGACGCGGCATAATGGACTCAAAAGGGGGATTCATGCTGGCGCGCATTCATTCCGGCGTTTTGATGGGCGTGGACGCGGTGAAAATAGATGTCGAGGTTGACGCGTCGTTGGGTATGCCCTGTTTTGAGATCGTTGGCTTGCCGGACAACGCCGTGCGCGAGAGCAAGGCGCGCGTTCATGCCGCTTTGCGCAATTGTAATTATAAGCTCCCGGCGCGTCGCATGACGGTCAATTTGGCGCCCGCTGATATTCGCAAGGATGGCACTGGGTTTGATTTACCCATCGCGTTGGGTGTTTTGGCCACCATGGGTATTTTTGAGGCCGATTTGGTCGAGAATTTTCTTTTTGCCGGGGAGCTCGCGCTCGACGGCAGCATTAAGGCGATTCGCGGCGCACTTTCATTGGCCGTGGCCGCGCGTAAAGCGGGGCTTCGCGGCGTTGTTTTGCCGAGGTTAAATGCCCAGGAAGCATCGGTGGTCGATGGGGTGGAGATTATTTCGGTCAGTCAATTTTCAGAATTGGCCGAGAAATTAAGTCAGAGCCAGCTGCCAAAGCCGATGGAGGAAAGGGCGGTTGTCGAGATTGGCGGCGGCATGGCGGATCTCGTCGATTTTAACGAGGTGCGTGGCCAGGAAGGCGCCAAGCGCGCCATGTTAATCGCGGCGGCTGGGGGACATAACGCGGTGATGATTGGCCCGCCGGGCTCGGGCAAGACCATGCTCGCAAAACGCATTGCCTCGATTTTGCCGCGAATGGCCTTTGAGGAAGCGCTGGAGACGACCAAGGTCTATTCGGCCGTGGGCATGATGGGCGCGCGATCGCTCATTACCGAGCGTCCATTTCGATCGCCGCATCACACCATTAGTGACGCGGGGCTTATCGGCGGCGGCAGTATTCCGCGTCCAGGCGAGGTTTCATTGGCGCACAATGGCGTGCTCTTTCTCGATGAATTGCCCGAGTTCAAAAAGCACGTGTTGGAGCTCCTTCGGCAGCCGCTTGAAGACGGCGTCGTGACCATCGCGCGCGCCATGCAGACGCTCACCTTTCCTTCTCGGCTCATGCTCGTCGCGGCCATGAATCCCTGTCCCTGTGGCCACGCGGGCAATCCCAGCCAGAGCTGCTCCTGCGCGCCCATCGATGTGCGCCGCTATCAGTCGCGCATTTCCGGTCCACTCCTCGACCGCATCGATTTGCACGTTGTGGTGCCGGCTGTCCGCTACAGCGATTTGACGCCGGACCGGGTGGGGGAGAGTTCCGCGGTGCTCAGAGAGCGGGTCGAGCGCGCCCGCGACATTCAGCGCGAGCGCTTTGGCAAGGCGAACGGCATTCACTGCAACGCGCAGATGGGCCCCAAGGCGATTCAGCATTTTTGCCGCGTCGATACCGAGGGCGCGTCGCTGTTGCAGAAAGTCGTTGATCTCATCGGCATGAGCGCGCGTGCCCACGACCGCATTCTCAAAGTGGCCCGCACCATCGCCGATCTGGAGTCATGTCCCGGAATTGAGGCGCGCCACATTGGCGAGGCCATTGGCTACCGATCGCTCGACCGCCGACTGGAATGAATGAGGGCTGGGCTGTCGAACGCCATCGAACAATTGGCGTCGGAGGGGCGTGACATGGGGTCGCGTCCATCACGGCGCTTCAGCGCAGGCGAGCAAAGGAGAGAGACATGGCGCGACTGAGTGAGAAGGTGACGGAGAAGGTTCAGGCCATTGGCGCGGCCATCGCGCAGATTGAAAAGCAGTTTGGCAAGGGCGCCATCATGCGACTTGGCGGCGAGTCAGAAGTCAGTCCCATCGCGGCGATTCCGACGGGCTCTCTTGGCCTTGATTTGGCGCTTGGCGTGGGTGGCTATCCGCGCGGGCGTGTCATCGAAATTTATGGTCCGGAGTCGTCCGGCAAGACGACGATGACGCTGCATGCCATTGCCGAGGCGCAAAAGCGCGGTGGCGTGGCGGCGTTTATCGATGCGGAACACGCGCTCGACCTCAGCTACGCCAAAAAGCTCGGCGTGAATCCGGATGAGCTTCTGGTCGCGCAGCCAGACACCGGCGAACAGGCGCTTGAGATTGCCGAGCAGCTGGTGCGGACGAGCGCCATTGATCTCGTGATCATCGATTCGGTGGCGGCTCTCGTGCCCAAGGCTGAAATCGAAGGAGACATGGGGGACACGCATGTCGGATTGCAGGCGCGGTTGATGAGCCAGGCATTGCGCAAGCTGACAGGCGTGGTCTCGCGCAGCGGCTGTTGCGTCATTTTTATCAATCAGATCCGCATGAAAATTGGCGTGACCTTTGGAAATCCGGAGACGACGACGGGCGGCCATGCGCTGAAGTTTTACGCCAGTGTTCGGCTCGACTTGCGACGGCTGGGTCATGTGAAGGAGGGCGAGTCGGTCGTGGGCAGCCGCGTGCGCGTCCGCGTGGTGAAAAACAAAGTCGCGCCGCCCTTTCGCGAGGCAGAATTCGAAGTTTTGTTTGGCAGCGGCATTGCCCGCGAGGCCGAGCTTTTGGAAATCGCCTGTCAGCGCGGTTGGATCGAAAAGAATGGCAGCTGGTTTGCCATGGGCGGCGAGCGCATGGGGCAGGGACGCGAAAAAGCGCTTGAGTGGCTGCGTGAGCGACCGGCGGTGACCGATGATTTGATCGCGCGGATTGGTGGGGGCGCGGCCATTCGAGAAGAACCGGCGGCGCTTGAATGCGCCTAAGGCCATGCGCCTGAATTGAGGTCACGCGTTCGGGAAAATCATCCCTGTCGACAGCGTGAATACATGGGGAGGTCCACGACCAGTCACGTTGGGCCTTCCTTTGAGCCGTGACGACAGACGGCAATCGCTCCGCAGGCGCCGAAACATGTTTTTTGAAAATAAAAGAATGCTTCGGGGATTGATTTTGGTCGTCTGTTCGAGCTTCGAATCAATAGTTGGTCAATGCGTTTTGCGAGAGATATGAAACAGCGACGGCATATGACGCCGCGTCCGTTCTAATTGTTCGGATTGAATCAGAGCAGACAGTTCAAGAATGATTTTTTGTGACTTCAAAAGCGGGGGAATCGTCCCTTGCCCGCGACTTTGTCATCCTCTAAAGAGCGCGCCCTTTTTCACGCCCGGCGGCGTCCTGTGACCCATGGGCCGCCCCGAGGCATCTCTAGGGAGAGTAAGACCTTGACTCAGAAGACACTCGTCACCAGCGCGCTGCCCTATGCCAATGGCAGCATTCACCTCGGCCATCTCGTCGAATATATCCAGACGGACATCTATGTTCGATTTCTGCGTTCGTGTGGCGAGAGCGTTATTTATATGTGCGCGGATGATACACATGGAACGCCCATCGAGTTGAACGCGCGGCGCCAGGGCATTGATCCAAACGATTTTATTTCCCGAATTTATGACGAACACCGCCGCGATTTCGATGCCTTTGGGATTTCATTCGATTATTTTGGATCGACCAATTCCGAGGAAAATCGCCGTTACAGCGAACGCATCTTCAAAAAACTCCTCGAACGCGGCCATATCGAGAAACGCGCGGTTGAATTGACCTTTTGCGAGAAGGATCGACGCTTTTTGCCGGATCGATTTGTCCGAGGCATCTGCCCTAAATGCCAGGCGTCCGATCAATACGGCGATGTTTGTGAAAAGTGCGGCAGCACCTACGCGCCTACCGAACTCGTTGAGCCTCGCTGTTCGATTTGTGGCACGCCCGCTGTGCGCCGCGCCTCGGATCACTATTTTTTCCGGCTCGCGCACTTTACCGATTTCCTCAAAACATGGAGCGAAGGGGAGGGGACGCTCGACGCGGCCATTCTCAACAACCTCAAGAGCGGTTGGCTTGGAACTGGGCTCGCCGATTGGTGTATCAGCCGCGACGGACCTTATTTCGGATTCAAAATTCCGGGCGAGGACGACAAGTTTTTTTATGTCTGGCTGGATGCGCCGATTGGTTACATCAGTGCCACCGAGCGCTACCTCGCCAATCAGCGACAGACCGAGGGCAATGGCGAACACGCGCTCGATTATTGGGGCGAGCATTCAGACGCGCGCATTGTCCATTTTATTGGAAAGGACATTATTAATTTCCATGCCTTGTTCTGGCCGGCGGTGCTGAAGGGCGCCGGACTCAGGCTGCCTTCGAAGCTCGCGGTTCACGGCATGCTCACGGTCAACGGCGAGAAGATGTCGAAGTCGCGCGGCACCTTCATTAACGCTCGTCAATACCTGGACCTTTTTGATCCGGCTTATTTGCGATTTTTTTACGCGGCCAACTTGGGTAGCAGCCCAGAGGATATCGACCTGTCGCTCAATGAATTCCGACTCAAGGTTAACGCGGAGCTGGTCAACAATCTGGGCAACCTCTGCAATCGCTCGCTCGCCATGCTCAAAGGCAAGCTCGATGGCCAGGTGGGCGAATCGCGCGACGCGTCGCTGCTCGCGGAGGCTGCGTTGGCGGTGCGCAAAGCGCGCGAGGCGTTCGCTGGTCTCGACACCCGGCATGCTGTTCGCGCCATTGTGGAGCTGGGTGAAAAGGCCAACAAGTTCGTTCAGGACAAGAAGCCTTGGGAGACGGCCAAAAGCGATCCCGATGTCGCCCGCCGCGATTTGTCCACGGTGGCCGACGTTCTTTGCGTCATCGGCGCCCTGCTCAGCCCTGTGGTGCCTTCGATCGCCGAGGCGCTGTTCGCGCAGTTGGGCACGCGGCCTTACTCCTTCCGTGATCTGGAGGATTTTGTTCGCGCGCCGGGCCCCTTGCTCAAGGCAGGGCATCAAGTCGGCACGCCGGCGCCGCTCATCGGCCGCATCGAGGCGTCGGTCGTCGACAGCCTGATCGCCGCGCCCAAGACTGAAGCGCCCAAGAGCGACGTGGCGGTTGCCGGGACAGAGAAGGCCGCGCCCGCGAAGAATGCGCAGACCAGGACAGCCGCCAAGACAGCGGCGGCACCGCGCGAAGACGCGCCAAAGGCCGAGGTCACGTTCGACGATTTTTGCAAGCTCGACTTGCGCGTGGGACGGATTCTTTCTGCGGCGCGCGTTCCCAAGGCGGACAAATTGCTCTGCCTGAGCGTCGATGTGGGTGAAGAAGCCCCGCGGACCATTGCCGCAGGCATTGCCGAGGCATTTGCCAATCCCGAGATCCTCGTCGGTAAAAAAGTCGCCGTGCTCGCCAACCTGCCGCCGCGCAAAATTCGCGGCATTGTCTCGTGCGGCATGATTTTGGCTGCCGGTGACCCTCAAAACGGCCTGTCGCTGCTCGAAGTGAGCGAGGCAATCGCGCCAGGAACGCGCATTGGCTAACGGTAAAGGAGCGCGGAAGGCGTTTTCTAACAGTGGCGGCGCGCGTCGGCATGAATGCGACATGGGGATACATGGACAGGTCGTGTTCGCGCCGGAGCGCCTCGTCGTCCGACAAAGGAGGGGAATGTGAAGCTCGGGATTATTTCGGACACGCACGGGCGCTTTGCCCCGGGGCTTGAGGGCTTCCTCAACGGTTGTGACGAAGTCTTCCATGCGGGCGATGTCACTTCATTCGACACGCTTCTCTGCCTCCGCGCCTTTGCGCCCATCGCGGCTGTCCGTGGCAACAACGACCACACGATGGACACGCCGCTGTCATTGGTGCGCCAGATCGGTCCACTCACCATCGCCATGGTCCACGACTTGGTGTCGCCATTGACGCCGTCGCCCGTCATTCGACCGATCATCGAGGCGCGCCGGCCGGATGTCGTGATTCACGGGCACACCCACATTCCCTCGGCGCAGGAGGTCGATGGCTGCCTCTTTGTCAACCCGGGCAGCGCGGGCGGCTATGGACGCGCGGGACATGCCTGCACGCTCGCGCGCCTCGATCTCGACCTGGCGACGCGATGTTTCACGCTGCGCTTTTTCGAGCTGATCGAGGCGCAACTGAGGCCATTGGGAACGCCAACAACGCATTCGCTGCGCGCAGACAGGGAGGCCACTGGCTGACAGAGGGTGTCATCGCGGCGCTTTGGCTGTCCGCGCAGGGCAGGAAATTTCCCTCGCGGCGCAAAGTGCCTAGTGTCGCGCGCCTTTCTCTGGCGCAGGGTTTTCCGCTCTGGGGCAAAGGCGACGCGTCCAGCGCCTTTTTCGAGGCATCTGCAGTCGACAGGCGTCGAGGGACGCGGCGGGAGCGGGGCAAAAACTCGGACCGGGCGCTTTGTTCGCGGCGCTTCGAGGCAGAGGTCAATCGTTGGAGCATTACGGACGTTACATCCTCCTGAAGAGGCTCGCCGTTGGCGGTATGGCCGAGGTTTTCCTCGCCTTTCCCCAAAATGGGCGTGCCCGGGAGGAAGACCGTCTCGTCATCAAGCGCATTCTGCCCAACCTGGCCGCGGACGCGCACTTCGTCACCATGTTCCTCAACGAGGCGCGGGTGGCGGCGCGGCTCAATCACCCCAACATCGTCCGCCTCTTCGACCTGGGCAAAGAGGGCGAGAGTTACTTCCTCGCCATGGAATTCATTCACGGCGATGACTTGGGCGCTCTCGTCAACCGCCTTGCAGCGCGCGATCAACGCCTGCCCCTGCCACAGGCGTTGCGCCTTATCCGCGACGCCTGCCTCGGCCTCAGCCACGCCCACACCCTGACCGACGAGCGCGGCGCGCCGCTTCATCTCGTTCATCGCGACATCTCGCCGCAGAACGTCATGGTCAGCTTTGACGGCGAGGTGAAGCTCCTCGACTTTGGCATTGCCCGCGCGTCCAACCTCACTTCCACGACGCAGACCGGCGAGATCAAAGGCAAATACGCCTACATTGCCCCTGAGCAGGCGCGGGGAAGCGGCGTCGACCAGCGCAGCGATCTCTTTTCCCTGGGGCTCGTGCTCTACGAACTGCTCACGGGCCACAGCCCATTCAAGCGTGGCAACGACCTGATCACCCTGCGCGCGGCGATCGAGTGCGCCATTGAGCCGCCCAGCCGCTTTGTCCCGCTGCCCCACGCGCTCGAAGCCATCGTGCTCAAGGCTGTCGCCCGCGATCCCAGGGCGCGGTTTGCCTCTGCCAGCGCGTTTGCGCGCGCCATCGAGCGATTCCTTCCCGAATGCGCTTCACAGAGCACGCGCGAGGCGCTCGCCAGGACCATGCGCCAGTTGTTCGCCGCCGAGTTCAAGGTTGGGCTGGGACAGCAGCCTGCGTCCGCGCGCTTTGGCGATGGCGCAGAGCGCGTTCTGTCACCGGTGAGGCATGACACCGCCGTTGTGCATCCGATCGAGGCCCGGGCGTCACAGGAGGAGTCTTCGACCTGGTCGGCATGGGGGCAGGCGAGGTCCAGGCGCTCACCCGCGTCGCAACCTGTCCGCGATGACGCCGCGCGGCTCGATGACGAGGAGTCGACCGTCAGCAGCCGTCTGTCGCCACTGTCGCGTCCGCGCGCTGCGGATTCATTCGCCAGGGACGACTCACTGGAAGCGCGCCTCGATGCCCTGCGCGACGCGTCCTCCGCGGCCGTTGGCGATGACGAAGAGACACAGGTGACCGAGTCGCTGAGCGCTCGCGTGCACTCCGGGGTGAACGCGGTGTCGACGTCGCGGCGTTCCAACGCCTTTTTGAGGCCTCGGCTGAGCCAGGGGACGACCCAAGAGGAGGATCCCTTCGATGCCCCCGCCCCCATGCCGCACGAGCTGATCGCGCGCCTCAATCGACCTTCTCCGCCGCACGCATCAATGCCGCGCGCGAGAGCGGGAGAAGTGCCTGCGGAGAGGCCATCGCGGACTCACTCTCGCCAGGAAGACGGGAGAGCTGGCCGCGTGTATCCGCCGGGAGACGAGGAAGGCCTCGCCGAGGAGACGCGCGTCGACATCGAGGCTCTGCCCACCGCGCCACAGGACGACGAAGATGAGGAGACGACGACCGAGTCGGCGCAGCGTCCTCGGCCCAGCCCTTGGTCGAGTCAGAGCGCCACGCGCCGCCCGTCGCGCGAGGAATCGTCACCGCTGTGGACCAACCATCTGGACGGCGACAATTGGCCGCGCACAGGCGAGTCGTCGCTCGACGAGGAAGAGGATACGGCGACGAGCACGGTCAACAGCCGCCGCTCCGCGCCAAGGACTCTGCCGACATCAGGCGTGGGTGGTCGCGTCGATTCATCGTCGAGAGAGCGCGCCGCCTCGTTTCGAACCCCCACCAGGCCCCGTCCGCGTCCACTCGTCAGCGCCGAGGTAGAGCTCGTCGACGATCGCGATCGCCGTCCCACGCGCGAGATGGCGCGGCCTGTGCGCCCAGTCGCTGCCCGTGGGTCGCTCGCCGATCGATTGGAAGAGATGGGAAGCGCCGACGAAGGCGGACCCTTGAACGCATCGCGGGAAGGCCTGGGCGGCGCACGCCTGCCTGAACTGCGGGCCAGGACGCGTTTCCTTCACGCCGTGCAGCGCGTCTCCATCATCGCCGATAGGTTCGACGAATTTCGCCTGCGCGTGGGCATCTCGCGCGGCGCCCTGGGCATGGCTCTCTTCCTGACGCTGATTTTTACCCTGTTCCTGTCAGCGCTTCTGTTGAGCGATTGAGCGGAAAATAATAAATCTATTTTGACGCGCCCGTTTAGAATTAATCGCGAAATGAATTGTTATGGCTGAACTTTGCCTGTTGTCCGCGTTTTTAGGCGCTTTTGGATGAATCAATAAAACCCACCGCGTTTGCCGTTCGTCCGCCCATGCGCTGACTCAGATTTGTCGAGGCGTTCACAATAAACCCGGGCCAGGAAAACAGGTCTGTCGAGGCGCTTTGAGCGGTCCGTTTGCGTGCGCTTTATCTGTTGTGTCGCGTGTTTTGGGCGCTGCGGCTTTTGTCTTCGCGTAACCGCGTATTGTGTTGCGTTTTTTTTGAAATAATTGTTTTTTGAATATAAATGTGTTTAGAGAAATCGCGCTTTCCGATTGGTGTTTTAGGGTGAATGTTTTAGAGGCGAGGGCGTGTTTTTGTTGCTTTTTGGACATTGAAGGCGTCTGGAGATTCGTTTTTTACAGGATTTGCCGAAACGATGGGGTTTGATATATATTTATTTTATATCGATTTTGCGAAATAAAGACGAGAAAAAGAGACGACTGAGTGCCGCCTCTTTTTCAGATAAAATTTCATTCAAAATTACTTGGTGTTATTGCAGCCGGAATTCTGGCCAGGCGAGGTGGGATAGGCCGAAGACGGCATCAGAGTAATCGTCTTCAGCTCATTCTCATTGTCCTTCATCTGGAAGCTGGCGCGCACCTGCTGGCCTTCGGAGAGGTTACGCACAGAGGTAACGCCCTGAATTTGCGTGTCGCGACTGACTTTGAACGGCACAGCGGCGCCGCGATATTCGAGAATCAGGTGATCGCGTTCGGCCTTGAGGACCTTGCCTTCAATCGTGCTGAGCGATTGTTGCGAGGCAGCGTCACCGCTCATGGCGGAGTTTTGATTGTTTTTGTTGGCATTGGCATTGTCCGCCGCCAGCGCCTGACCAGAGAAACCGAGCATCGCCGCCATTGCCGCCATCGCCAAGAAACGCTTCATGAGTGGCTCCCTATTTCTCCCGGCCATGCTTGCGTGCGCCGGGTCGGACTGACACTGCGCCAAGGGTAGGGGAGCTTGGCGGCGCTGCCCATCCCATCAAAAGGGGGAGGCATCCGACTTTCCATGGGCTCACATGCCTGGCCGCTTCGCGGGAGAATTTATGAAACGACGCGCCTCCTTATTGTTTTTGCGCTTCAGCGCACCCCTTTGTTTTTTTGTGCTTTGGCGCACGGCAATCGAAAAGCCGCTTCAGCGCTGGGCCATTTAAAAACGCTTGGGCGCTAGGCAATTTGATTTTTTATTTTGATTTGGACTTGAATTGGCTCGATTTAATTTATTGAGTTTTCTTGGGGTTCCGCTTCACCGCTCGGAAAACGCGGATTCACTTAAAAACATTTTATTGGAGCTCCGCGCGACTGCTCGGAAAGCGCGGATCGTGAGTGCGTCCGGCCGCACTCATCTGCCCTCCATTCACGAGGGGGAAAAACCAATGGTTGTTTCCCCCTCGTGGCTCCCCTTTTTCCTTGCGCAACCGTCGGTCCTCGCTCCCACCAAAGGTGGGGCCGGCTGCGG
>JAFVYB010000078.1 GCA_017500825.1 Myxococcaceae bacterium
ACTCGCACGACGTGGAGATCCGCCACGGCGACCTCGTGCGCATCGACGCTGGTTCGCAGCTGCGCGGCGTCGTCGACCTGACCGGCTCGGTCCTGGGCGGCGCTCTGGCGGTCCTCGTGCCCATCTCCGCCCGCGGCGGACGGTCGCACCAAATCCCTCTCTCCATTCTGCCCGGCATGGGGATCGCGCTCGTGGAGGTCGACTGACATGACCTCCAGAGTTCGTTTCGCGAGGGAGAGAATGCCCTCGCCGCTGGGGTTCTATGCCCGGCACGGGTGCGAATTGCGCGGCACGGGCGACTGGCGCTCGACCGTCTGCCCATTCCATGACGACCACCGCCCCTCGATGCGCGTAAGCGCTGTCCATGGCGGTTTCTGGTGCCCGGTCTGTGAGGCGCGCGGTTCCATGGTCGACTTCCACATGGCCATGACCGGCCTCGATTACGCCACCGCGCTGGCCGAGATGGGGAGCACGCCATGAGCGACAATGTCCTTCCTCTGCGTCTGCCAGTGCTCGAAGCCGCGCGGCGCCTCTTCTCGCACGTCGTCGCTGTCCATGAGTATCGAGACGCGACCGGCGCGCTCGTCTACGCCAGAGCGAGGCGCACAACGGCCCCCAAGGTCCTGCCCATGCATCGCACTGACGCTGGCGAATGGGTGCGCGGCGAACCTCAATGGCCGGGCCGCAAAAAAATGCTCTATCGCCTCGACGCCATCGCCAGCTCGAACGGTCCCGTCTGGATCGTCGAAGGCGAAAAATGCGCCGATGTCCTGACGTGCCTCGGTCTGACAGCCACGACTTCAGGATCGAGCTCCAGCGCGCGCACGGCTGACTGGACCCCGCTACAGGGCCGCGCGATCCGCGTCTGGCCAGACAACGACGACGCGGGCCGAAGATACGCCCTCGACGTGGCCGCCCGTCTCAAGGCGCTTTGCTGTTCCGTGGAAATCCTCGCGCTCGACGGACTCTGTCTGGCCATCAAAGAGGACTGCGCCGACTGGCTCCAACGCCACCCGCGCGCCAAAGCAGACGACATCGAGGCGCTACCGCGCGTCCTGCCCGGGGAATTGCCCGCCAAGGCTGAAACGCCCGATCCTCCGCTGGAAGCCGGCATCATCGAACTGCCCGACGGACGCCTCGCCATCACGAGCGACACGGCGCGCTTTGTCGTCGGCAGGGCGGGCGTCTTCTTTGAGCGCTTTACGCCCGACCGACCCGGCCCTCGCCCTCGCGCAGCGCCTCGCCGACCACCGCCGCGACAGCGCCACCCTCGAGCTTCTCGACCACCTCGACACCCTCAGCGGCACGCGCGCCCCCGAACGCCTGCGCCTCAGAGCCCGCCTCGCCGCGCGCCAACGCGACAGCGCCAGCCTCCTCAGCCTGGGCCAAGAACTCGCCGACCTCGAAGGCCCCCACAGCAACCAGGGCCTCCTTTACCAGGTGAGCGCGCTCAACCTGACCGGCGACACCGCCAGCGCCCGCGCGCGCCTGAGCGACCATTTGACACGCCACCCCACCGCCGCCGTCGCGCTCCGACTCGCCGAATTGGAACTCAGCCAGGGCGACAGCAACGCCGCCCGCGAGGCGCTGCGGCGGCTCCCCGTCACCATGAGCATCGACCAGCGGGTGCGCGCCCTCACCCTTGAAGCCGCCTCCTTCCGCCGCGACGGCGCCCACGCCAAAGCCCTCAACGCCCTGCGCACAGCGGTCAACCTCAAGCCCAACGACGTGAACCTGCGTCTCAACTTTGTCAAAACCCTGGAGCGCGCCGGTCGACTGGAAGAGGCCTTGCGGGAGATCGTTTTCTGCCGGGACAAATCGCCGCGCGACCAAGACCTCGAACACATCGAATCAATTGAAAAAAGAATCCAAAAAAAACAATCCCAGCGCGTCCACTCGGCGTGCAAAAAATCCCTGGGAATTGATTGAACAAAACACTCCTCGTCCTCCGCCTTGGCGAGCGGAGTTAAACGCGATCGGGCTCGATTTAATTTTATTAAAATTGCGTTTCCACTCGGGCGCGACGTCCAAAGACCGCTTCAGCGCGGGGCATCAAAAAGACACGCTTCCGCTTTCGACAGCGCGCGAAACCAGGCGCTTGAGCGCGCGGCATCAAAACGACGCGTTTCCGAACTCGAAAGACGCTTTTCCACTCGGGCGCGACGTCCAAAAACCGCTTCAGCGCGGGGCAATTTGATTTTGTTTTTATTTTTCACTTTGTTTTCTTCCTTTGATTCGAACCCTTCCTTCGACTTGAACGCCAAACCGCTTGGTTTAATTTTATCAAAAACCGCGCTTTCTCCCCCAAACGGGCTCCCCCGGATGATTCGCTGATTTTTATATTGAAATCATTTATTTTGACGGGGCGGGAGGTGATGGAGGGAGGG
>JAFVYB010000079.1 GCA_017500825.1 Myxococcaceae bacterium
CCCTCCAGCACCTCCGCCCCGTTAAAATACACGTCCGGCAAATTAAAATCTGCAAATCATTCGGGGGAGCCCGTTTGGGGGGGGGATTTTCCGGAAAAAGGCACCCCAAAAAAATCGAACAAACGCCGGGCGATGACGCGCACAAATCAACAATTGCCGCGCGCGCCTTGAGTTCTTAGATTGCGCCAATTCAAAAAGGCGTTCCGTGCGCCTTTATTCGCGCCTTCTTTTAAGGAGTGGCCGGTCATGCCCCCCTTCCAGCGCCGATATCCGCCATCTCAGACACGAAAAACGCCGTCTCAGAGTCGCAATCCATCCGCGCAGCGCCGCCTTTTATCCTCGCGCGGCAGCCATATTCAGAGCGACTGGTATAAGGACGCCATCATTTATGAACTGCGCGTTCGTTCATTTTACGACAGCAACGCGGATGGCATCGGCGATTTGCCCGGACTCATCGATCGGCTCGATTATCTCGAATATCTGGGCGTCAACACACTTTGGCTCCTGCCATTTTACAAATCGGCCCTGGGCGACGATGGGTATGATATCAGCGATTACATGTCGGTCCATCCCGAATGCGGCACATTGAATGATTTTAAGACGTTTTTGCGCGAAGCCCACGCGCGCGGCATGCGCGTCATCATTGAACTTGTCCTCAACCACACCTCGGATCAGCACCCCTGGTTTCAGCGCGCCCGCCGTTCGCCCAAGGGATCGCGTCAACGCGATTTTTATGTCTGGAGCGACACGCCCGATCGATTTTGCGAGGCACGCGTTATTTTTAAGGATTTTGAGACATCGAATTGGGCGTGGGATCCAGTCGCCGGCGCCTGGTATTGGCATCGATTTTACGCGCACCAGCCCGATCTTAATTTCGACAGCCATGATGTGCGCAAAGCGCTGTTTGGCGTTGTTGATTTTTGGCTGGCGATGGGGGTGGACGGCCTCAGGCTCGACGCGGTTCCCTATTTGTATGAACGCGAGGGCACGAGCTGCGAAAACCTGCCGGAAACACACGCTTTTTTGCGCGAATTGAGAAAGCACGTGGACGCTAAATTTCCCGGCCGAATGCTTTTGGCCGAGGCCAATCAATGGCCAGAGGAGGCGGCGGAATACCTGGGTAGCGGCGCGGGCGATGAGTGCCATATGGCGTTTCATTTTCCGATTATGCCGCGCATCTTCATGGCCGTGCGCATGGAGGACCGATTCGCCCTGGTCGATATTCTTTCACAGACGCCGCCCATTCCCTCTGGCGCGCAATGGGCGCTTTTTTTGCGCAATCACGACGAATTGACGCTGGAAATGGTCACCGACGAGGAGCGCGATTTTATGTATCGAATGTATGCGAAGGATCCGCGCGCCAGAATCAATCTCGGTATTCGCCGACGGCTGGCGCCATTGCTCGGCAACAATCGCCGCGCCATCGAACTCGTCAATGGCCTGCTCTTTTCTTTGCCCGGAACACCGGTCGTCTATTACGGCGATGAAATCGGCATGGGCGACAATATCTATCTCGGTGACAGAAATGGCGTGCGCACGCCCATGCAATGGTCGAGCGATCGCAACGCCGGATTTTCGCGCGCCAATCCGCAGCAGCTTTTTTTGCCGGTCATCACCGACCCGGAATACAGCTATCAGACGGTGAATGTGGAAACCGAAGGGCATAATGAAAATTCATTGCTCAACTGGACGCGACAATTGATCGCGCTGCGCAAGGCGCATCCAGTTCTGGGGCGCGGCGATATGCGGCCGCTTTTTCCCAAAAACCCGCGCGTTTTTGTCTTTCTCAGAAATTCAGAGGAAGAAACATTGCTCGTTGTCTGCAATCTGGCGCGAACGACGCAGCACGTCGAATTGGATTTGTCGGAATTCGCGGGATTGATTCCTGTCGAGCTTTTTGGAGGCACGGCGCTGCCGACGATTGGTCGCGCGCCTTATTTTTTGTTGCTGGCGCCGCATCAATTTCATTGGTTTTCACTCAAACAGGAGGAGGCGCTGTTGCGCGACGACGATATGACCGCGCGCGGTCGCGATATTCCCGACATCGATATGGAGGGGGACTGGCTCAGCCTTTCCCTGGCGCCCAACCGGGAGGCGCTGGAGTCGGTGCTGCCCCAGTTTCTGCGCCGCCAGCGATGGTTTGGCCACAGGACTGGTCCCCTCTCAGACGTCCGCTTTCGCGCGCCGTTTCACCTGCACATCGGGGTCGGTCGCGAACCGGTGCTGATGGGGTTTCTCAACATTCGGGGCGAGCCCGAGGAGCGCTGGCTGTTGCCTCTGGCCGTGGCGCAGGGGGAGCGCGCCGAGCGGATCGAACGCGAGCGGCCCGAGTCGGTGCTGGCGCGTCTTGGCGTCCGTCGCGCCCAGGGGCCTCAGACGCGGCAGATTCTCTACGACGCCTTTGACAATCCCGATTTCGCGCTGGAGCTGATGCGCATGATCGCCGAGCAGCGAAAACTGCGCGGGCAGGCGGAGCGGATTGCGGGCGTTCACGCGAAGGGACGGCGACGCGCCGAGTTGATGGTGAAGGGCGTGCGCCGCGTCTTTGGCGAACAGAGCAACACCTCGCTCGTGTTTGACGACCGATTTATCCTCAAGGTCTTTCGCCGCCTGCTGGCAGGGCCCAATCCGGATTTGGAGATCGGTCAGTTGCTCGCGCAGCGCGGCTTCGCTCAGACGCCCAAGCTCGTCGGCCACATCGAACACCGTCTCGGCGATCGCGCGCCAGCCGCGACCATGGGCGTCCTGCACGAGTTTTTGCCCAACGAGGGCACCGCCTTTGAGGAGGCTGTCTGCGCTGCCGGGCGATTTTTCGAGCGTCTGTCAGGCGGGGGAGCGCAGCGCATCGCGCTCGAACAGGACGAGGCCGCCTTGGATCAGAGCGGGCGCATCGGGCCTTTGCCGCGCATGGCGGAGCAGACGCGGGCGCTCCTTCATGTCGAAAGCCTGGGCGAGGTCGGATTTTGGGCCGCCAGCCGCCAGCCGCCGCCCGAACCAGTGGTTCAGGCCATGGGGGGCTATCTCGACTGCGCGCGACGCCTGGGCGAGGTCACCGCCAAGCTCCATCAGACGCTCGCCGCCGAACAGGACGATCCGGCTTTCAAGCCGCAGCCTTTTGGTCCGACCGCCGCGCGCGCCCTTTATCAGGGGCTGCAGGGCCATCTTTTCGCGACGATGCAGCGCGTGAGCGCGCAGGTGGAACGACCGAGTGGAACGCTCGCCGAGCTGAAGCCCGAGGTCGATCGCCTCATCGCCGCCCAGCCGCGCCTCGTCGAACTGCTCTCCCGACTGCGCGCCATGACGCTGACCGGCAGCCGCATTCGCATTCACGGCGACTTTCACCTGGGACAGGTGCTGCGGCACGGCGACGAGCTGTCGATCGTCGACTTCGAGGGCGAGCCATCGCGTTCGCTGAGCGAGCGGCGGCTCAAGCGTTCGGCCCTGCGCGACGTGGCCGGGATGATCCGATCGTTTCACTACGCGGCCTACGCGCCGCTTTTGAGCCTGCAAAACGCAGAGACGCGCGCGATTGCCGAGGAAGAAAAACGCGGGTCAATGGCCATGGCCCAGCTCTTTGCCCGCTTCAGCAGCGCCGCCTTTTTGCGCGGCTATCTCGAACGGGCGCGCGCAGAGCCCTTCCTGCCGTCGAGCGAAGAAGAGGGCGAGGTGCTGCTCACCGCGTTCGTCATCGGCAAAGGGCTTTACGAGATCGATTACGAGCTCGGTCACAGGCCGCGCTGGCTGCCGCTGGCGCTCAGAGGCTTTCTCGGCATGTTCGGACTCACCGAAGCGCCCCCACCCGTCGACTGAAACGCGCCCCGCCGCTCGCCAGCGATGTTCCAACGCCTCAGCGCCGAAACTGCCCACGCCCCTACTCGAACAGGGCGTTGACAAAGGCCTCGCCGTCAAAGGGGCGCAGGTCCGCCACCGCCTCGCCGATGCCGATGTAGCGGATGGGGAGCTTGAGCTCGTCGCAGATGCCGATGACCACGCCGCCCTTGGCCGTGCCGTCGAGCTTGGTGAGGACGATGCCGTCGAGCTTGAGCGCGGCGTTGAACTCCCGCGCCTGGGCGATGGCGTTCTGGCCATTGGTGGCGTCGAGCACGAGGAGGATGTGGTGCGGCGCGCCGCTCAGCGCCTTGTCCATGACGCGCTGCACGCGGCAGAGCTCTTCCATCAGCGGCGCCTTGGTGTGCAGCCGTCCGGCGGTGTCAGCGATGATCACGTCCGCGCCCTCGGCCACGCCGCGCTTGATGGCGTCGAAGATGACCGCGCCCGGATCGCCCCCTTCCTTGCCGCGCACGACCGTGGCGCCGGAACGCTCGCCCCACACCTCCAGCTGTTCGGCCGCCGCCGCGCGGAAGGTGTCGCCCGCCGCCAGCACGACCTTTTTGCCCTCGCCTGTCAGCTTGGCGGCCAGCTTGCCGATCGTCGTCGTCTTGCCCGCGCCGTTGACGCCCGCGACCATGAGCACAAAGGGCTTCTTCGACTCAAAATCGATAGGAGCGGCCCGGACGCCGACAATGCGCCGCATCTCGTCCATCAGCGCCGACTTGAGCTTGTCCGCGTCGCCGAGCTCCTGGCGCTTGAGCTTGTCGCGAGCGAACTCGATCAGCCGCATCGAGGTCTTCACGCCGATGTCCGCGCCAAAGAGCACCTCCTCCAGCTCGCAGAGCAGCGCCTCGTCGATGGCCTTGTCCTTGCGCCAAAAGGCGTTGAGCCCGGCCACCAGTCCGCCCCGCGTCCTCGCCAGGCCCTCGGAAAGCGTCTTGCCCGCCTCGGCCGCGATCTTCTGCCGCTCGGCCTCGGCTTTTTGCGCCGCCGCTTCCTCAATCGCCCTTTGCGCCGCCTTCGCCGCTTCCTCTTCCTCGCGCTGACGCGCCTCCGCCGCCCGGCGCCGGGCCTCCTTGGCCTCCAAATCGCGCGCCTTCTTGGCCCGATAGGCCTCCTTGCGCTGGGCTTCGAGCTCGGCCTTGGACAAGGGCACAGCCGGTTGCGCCTCGGTCGTTTCCTGTGAAGTCGCCGCCTCGGCAGTCCGCTCCGCCGATTCGAGCGCCCGATCGCCATCCGCATCGATTTGCCCCGCGCCTTTGCCCGCCTCCCCCTCGTCCAGTCTCGGCAGATCCGGCTCCGCGCCAATGTCGCGCGCTCGCTCACGCCTCTTGCGCGCCAACGCCCAGCCCATCAGCGCGACAAAGCCGAGCACCAGGGCGATCGCCACCGCGTCCCACACGCTCAACGCCACCGCCGGCCCGTTCTGGGATTCGGGCGCGCTGGGGACCTCGACGCCAGAGGCGTTCTGCGAAGGCATGGGCGAACTCACCTGCGGCGCTGTTTCCTGGATTGCCTGCGGCGCGGCATCTTTTGGCGCGGTGGAATTGGCGGACATCGGACAGGACCTCTTTTCTTTTGGGAAATGATGAAAAACACAGCCTGGGAGGAAAAAAGCGCGCGCCCCTAGTCGAAGAACGCCCGCGGCGCAACCTCATTAAAAAGACGCGATTTCTTATTGTTTGCGCTTCAGCGCACTCCTTATTGTTTTTGCGCTTTAGCGCACGCCTTTGTTTTTTGTGCTTAAAGCGCACGGCAATTCAAAAGCCGCTTGAGCGCTGGGCATGTTTGATTTTATTTTTATGTCGACTGGAACCCGAATTAGCTCGATTTAATTTTTAGGCCTCAATCGATTGTTATCGTTCCGCATTGCTGTCGACACGTCAAAGTCTTGAATTGACATCGCGTGTCGGCGCCCGCTCTGCCCCGAACGACCGAATTTAGTTCGTTATTGTGCGATCGGGAAAAACCCATGTTTTTTCCCTC
>JAFVYB010000080.1 GCA_017500825.1 Myxococcaceae bacterium
GCAAATAAAACAGGCCATTGAGGCGCTTAGGGCGGGCCTTTGTCCGGCGGCCCGCAGCCGGCCCCACCAAAGGTGGGAGCGAGGACCGACGGCTGCGGAAGGAAAAAGAGGAGCCACGAGGGGGAAACAACCATTGGTTTTTCCCCCTCGTGAATGGAGGGCAGATGAGTGCGGCCGAATGCGCTCACGGTCCGCGCTTTCCGAGCGGTTTCTTGGAATAATGTTATTAATTATACAAATATGATTTGGCACGAAAATTGCGGGTACCCGCTACCTCCCCGCCAGCTCCTCCCGCCCCGTTAAAATAGACGATTTTGTCATAAAAATCAGCCAATCATTCGGGGAAGCCCGTTTTGGGGAGAAAGCGCGTTTTTGAATAAATTAAATCGAGCTTATGTAGTTCCAATTCAAAAAACTGCCCCGCGCTGAAGCGGATTTGAATTGTCGCGCGCTGAAGCGCAAAAAAATAATCAAGGTCGCAGGTCTTGGAGAATTAATCCATTATCGGCAGGCGCCGGGGCTGGCCAGGAATTCTTTGGCCCAGGTGGCGAATGTTCCGTTTTCTAATTCCTGACGCACGCGGGCCATGAGCGTCACAAAATAATGGATATTGTGAACGCTGTTGAGGCGCATCGCCAATAGTTCTTTGGAGACATAAAGGTGGCGCAAATAGGCGCGACTGAAATGGCGGCAGGTGTAGCAATCGCAATTGGGGTCGAGGGGGCCATTGTCGCGCTGATATTTGGCGTTCTTGATGATGATTTTGCCGACGGATGTGTAGAGCAGGCCATTGCGCGCGGTGCGGGTGGGCAAAACGCAGTCGAACATATCGATGCCGGCGAGGGTGCAGGTCACGAGGTCGACGGGGGTGCCAACGCCCATCAGGTAGCGGGGACGGTCGGCGGGGAGCAGCGGCGCGCAGTCGGCGACGCCTTCGTGCATGTCCTCGGGCGCCTCGCCCACGCTGTAGCCGCCGAGCGCGTAGCCGGGCAGGTCGAGGGCGCAGACTTCTTCGATGTGGCGGCGGCGCAGATCTTTGAACAGGCCGCCCTGGACAATGCCGAAGAGGGAACTGTGTTCGCGCTTCCAGGCGCTCTGACAGCGGTGAAGCCAGCGCGTGGTGCGGGCGAGTGAGCGCTCGAAATAGTCGCGGCTCTCCAGGGCGGGCGGGCACTCGTCGAAGGCCATGATGATGTCGGCGCCGATGGCCTCTTCGATGGCGATGACGCGCTCGGGGGTGAAGAGGTGTTTGCTGCCGTTGAGGTGCGAGCGGAAGGTGACGCCATCCTCTTCGATCTTGCGGATGCCCTTGAGCGAGAAGACCTGGAAGCCACCCGAGTCGGTGAGCATCGCGCCGTGCCAGCCGATGAAGCGGTGCAGGCCGCCGAAGTCGCGGATCAGCTCGTGACCGGGGCGCAGATACAGGTGGTAGGTGTTGCCGAGGATGATGCGCACGTCGTCTTTGGCGAGGTCGTCGGGGCCGATGGCCTTGACCGAGCCGACGGTGCCCACGGGCATGAAGACGGGCGTTTCGACGATGCCGTGGGGGGTCCAGAGGCGACCGCGGCGCGCGTTGGAGTGGGGATCTGGGGTGAGCGATTCGAAGTGGACGAGGTGGGGGCTGATCACGGCGTGGTCTCGGGGCAAAGAGGGGAGTGTCAGAGGGTGGGGGTGTCAGTTGGTGGCCTGGTCCCTGGCGATGCCCTGGGCGGCGAGCTGGCCACAGGCGGCGAGGATGTCGCGGCCGCGGTTTTTGCGGATGACGGCGACGAGTCCCGCGCGCAGCAGGTGGTCGCGGAAGGCCTCGGCGCGCTCCATGGGCACGCTCCTGAAGGGAAGGTCCGGGCTCTCGTTGTAGGGGATGAGGTTGACCTTGGCCTCGATGCCTCTGAGCAGGGCGATCACGCGGCGCGCGTCGTCGAGCGTGTCGTTGAGGCCGTCGAGCAGCACGTATTCGAAGGTGATGCGGCGGCCCTGGCGCAGGGGGAAGCGGCGGCAGGCGGCGACGAGGTCGGCGAGCGGGTAGCGGCGGTTGACGGGCATGAGCGCGTCGCGCTGCGCGTCGGTGGAGGCGTTGAGCGAGATGGCCAGCTTGTTGTCGGTTTCGGCGCCAAAGCGGTCGATCATCGGCACGATGCCGGAGGTCGAGACGGTGATGTGGCGGCGCGAGAAGTTGAGTCCGGCGTCGTCCTGAAGCAGCGCGAGGGCGTTGGTGAGGTTGTCGAAGTTGAGGAAGGGCTCGCCCATGCCCATGAAGACGAGGTTGGTGAGCGCTCGTTTGTCGCTCTCGTCGATCGCGGCCACGGCGCGGTTCACCTCGTAGATTTGGGCCAGGATTTCGCCGGCGGTGAGGTTGCGCGTCAGGCCGAGGCGCGCGGTGCGGCAGAAGGCGCAGCCCATGGGACAGCCGATTTGCGTCGAGACGCAGAGGGTGCGGCGGTCGGTCTCGGGCATGAACACGGCTTCGACGAAGTGGTCGTCCACGGTTCGGAAACGGAATTTGCGCGTGCCGTCGCTGGAGATTTGAACCTCGTCCACGTCCATGGCGCTCAGGCGGGCGGTGGCGGCGAGGCGCTGGCGCAGCTCAAGGCTGAGGTCGGTCATCTCGTCGAACGATCGGGCGCCGCGTCGGTGCAGCCAGGCGAAAATCTGGCGCGCGCGAAAGGGCTTTTGACCAAGGCGCGAGATGAAGTCGGCGAGCGCGTCACGGCTCATGCCGCGCAGGTCGGGCGTGGCGTTGGTGTCTGAGGGCTGGTCCAAGAGCGGGTCCTGAAGGTCTGTGGGCGAAAGGGGCGGGTCTGAAGACGACAAGAGGCCTCTCTCGCGGCGTGGAGAGAGACCTCGAAGATGGTGACGGCCTATCGGGCCTGAGTGCTGGGGCGGTCCGCGGCGCGTTTATTTGGCGGCGGCCTGATCGACGAACGTGTGATCGAAGGTGAGCGGCAACAGGTCGCCGAGGCGGTGGATCGAGCGCTTCTGGCCAGCGACGAGCGCGATCGGCATGTCGGCGGCGCACATTTCGGCGAGGACCTGACGGCAGGCGCCACAGGGCGGGCAGAGGGCGCCTCCACTCGACTCACCGGCGACGAGCACCAGGGCGATGAACTCGCGCTCCCCGGCGGCCACTGCCTGGAACACGGCGTTTCGCTCGGCGCACATGGTCAGGCCAAAGGAGGAATTCTCGACGTTGCAACCGATGTAGACGCGGCCCGATTTGCCCTTGAGCGCGGCGCCCACGGTGAAGCGCGAGTAGGGCGCGTAGGCGTTTTGACGCACGCCTTCGGCGGCCTGAATCAATTCGTTCCAGTCGATCTTGTTCATGTTCGGCACCCGGGGGGTTGAGAGGGGCGCGGCTCATACTCTCGCCGCGAGTCGAGGGACAAGGCCTTGTCCAGGGCTTTTGGGCACAGGGCGAGAAGGGGTTCAGCCGTTTTGCCGGGCCTCGCCGATGCCCGCGATCAGCGCTGGGACGATCTGGTTGAGGTCGCCGACGATGCCCAGGTCGGCGATGGCGAAGATGGGGGCGGTCTCGTCGCGATTGATGGCGACGATGAAGTCGGACTCCTCCATGCCCGCGAGGTGCTGGATGGCGCCGGAGATGCCGATGGCCAGATAGAGGCTGGGGCGCACTGTCCGCCCGGTCTGGCCGACCTGCCTGTCCTTGGCGACCCAGCCGGCCTCGACACAGGGGCGCGACGCGGCGACGGAACCTCCGAGGGCGGCGGCCAGCGATTCGATCAGGGCGAAGTTGTCGCGGCTGCCCACGCCTCGCCCGCCAGCGACGATGATCCTGGCGTCGGCGAGCTCTGCCTCATGGGCCACGCGGCGGACGACGTCGACGAGCTGGCAGGTCTCGGGCGGGGGGATGGCGGGCTGGAACGATTCGACGCGCGGCTGGGCGACGGGGGCGCGTTCGATGGCGCGCATCACGCCGGGGCGCACGGTGGCCATTTGGGGCCGGTGATCAGGGCAGACGATGGTGGCCATGAGGTTGCCGCCAAAGGCCGGGCGCGTCATGCACAGCCCCCGCGTCTGTGGGTCGATGGCGAGCTCGGTGCAGTCGGCGGTCAGTCCTGTCCTGACGCGGGCAGAGACGCGCGGCGCCAGGTCACGGCCAATGGCGGTGGCCCCAAAGAGCAGGATGGCTGGCCGGTAGCGCTCGATCGCGGCGCTCAGTGCCTGGGCGTAGGGGAGGGTGGCGTAATGCCGGAGCGCCGGATCGTCGATGACGACAACGCGGTCGGCGCCGCCCTCGCAGAGCGATGGGGCGAGCGGGGCGATGTCGTGCCCCAGAAGGAGAGCGGTGACCTCGCCTTCGAGATCGGCGGCCAGCTCGCGCGCCTTGCCGAGGAGTTCGAAGGTGACGCGGGCGATTTGTCCGTCGACCTGCTGGGCAAAGACGAAGACGCCGCTGAAATCCTGTGTGTTCATGCGTTGCTGCTCCCACTTGGGCCGCGCGGGGCCGGGGCGTTGGAGGAAGGGGCGAACTTTCGCTGTCAGAGGACGCGCTGCGCCTTGAGCGCCTCGACGATGGCCTGGGCCGCTTCGTCGGCTGTGAGATGGCGCCGCGTGACGCCGGCTGGCTTGAGCGCCTTGGGAAACGATTTTTTCACCCGGGTCGGCGAGCCCTTGAGCCCGATGTCGCCCTCGTCGAGCGCGAGATCGGCGCGCGTGAGAACGCGGATTTGTTTCTCTCGCCAGGCCTCGAAGACGCCGCCGGGCGTCATGTAGCGCGGCTGGTTGAGCTCTCCGATGGCCGTGACGAGGCAAGGGAGGCTCAGGCGCGTCAGGTGCGTCGCCTCGTCGAATTGCTGGCGCACGTTGAGAGCGTCGCCGTCGAGCTCGATGTGTTCGGCGTAGGAGGCGTTGGGGATGCCGAGGTGCTCGGCGATTTGCGGTCCGACCTGGGCTGTGTCGCCGTCGATGGCCTGTCGACCGGTGATGACGAGGTCGGGCGCCATGGTTCGGATAGCGGCGGCCAGTGTCGTCGAGGTTGCCAGCGTGTCGGCGCCGCCAAAGGCGCGATCAGTGACGAGACAGGCTTCGTCCGCGCCCATCGCCATCGCCTCGCGCAAGACAGCTTCGGCCTGCGGCGGCCCCATGCTCAGGGCTGTGACGCGCGCGCCCACCTCGTCCTTGAGACGCAGCGCGGCCTCCAGACCGGCCTTGTCGTCGGGATTCATGATGCTCGGGACGCCTTCGCGAATCAGCGTGCCGGTGGCGGGATCGATGCGGACCTCGTGGGTGTCCGGGACTTGTTTGACGCAGACGACGATCTTCAAGGTGGCCTCACGGGCGGCCTGTCCCGCCGCAGTCCAGAGGGGCGGACACGGGCGGAAAGACAGGGCGCGGGAAGGGGAGGGAAGGAGGACGCCAAGGCGGCGTGGCGACGCGGTCGTTCAGAGGAGCGCGCCGGAGATGACCATGCGCTGCACCTCGCTCGTCCCCTCGTAGATCTCGGTGATCTTGGCGTCGCGCATCATGCGCTCGACATCGTATTCGCGGGTGTAGCCGTAGCCGCCGTGCAGCTGGACCGCCATCGAGGTCACCTCCACCGCCGCGGCCGACGCGAAGAGCTTGGCCATCGCCGCCTCGACCGAGAACCGCCGCTTCGTCGCCTTGGCCATCGCCGCCCGGTAGACGAGCTGCCTGGCCGCCTCGACCCTGGTCGCCATGTCCGCGATCTGAAACTGCGTGTTCTGGAACTTGGCGAGCGGGCGACCGAACTGCTGGCGCTCTTTGACGTAGGCGATGGTCTTGTCGAGCGCGCCCTGGGCGATGCCCAAAGCCTGCGCGGCGATGCCGATGCGACCGCCGTCGAGCGTCTGCATGGCCAGAGAAAACCCCTTGCCCTCCTGTCCGAGGAGGTTCGCGCGCGGCACGCGGCAGTCGGCGAAGCACAGCTCGTAAGTCGACGAGCCGCGGATGCCCATCTTCTTCTCCTTGGCGCCGAACGTGAAACCGGGCGTTCCCTTCTCGACGATGAAGGCGGAGATGCCCTTGGTGCCCTTGGCGCGGTCGGTCATGGCGAAGACGACGTAGATGTCGGCCTCTTTGCCGTTGGTGATGAAGATCTTGGCGCCGTTGAGGACGTAGCTGTCGCCGTCGCGAATGGCGCGCGTCTGCTGTCCGGAGGCGTCGGTGCCGGCGTTGGGCTCGGTCAGGGCAAAGGCGCCGAGCTTGTCGCCGCGGGCCAGGGGGACGAGGAAGCGCTGGCGCTGCTCTTCGGTGCCGTGCGCGAGGATGGGGTCGCAGGCGAGCGAGGTGTGCGCCGAGAGGATGACACCCGTCGTCGCGCAGACACGGGAGAGCTCCTCGACGCAGAGGATGTAGGCGAGCGCGTCGCAGCCCTGGCCGCCATAGGCCCTGGGGATGGGGATGCCGAGAAAGCCGAGTCGCGCCATCTTCTCGACCGTTTCACGCGGAAATCGCTCTTCCTCGTCGATCTCACGCGCCAGAGGTTCGACCTCGCGCCTGGCGAATTGGCGAAACAATTCGCGCGACATCTCGTGCTCTCGGCTCAGGGTAAAATCCATGGGGCGTGTTTCCTCAAAACAAATCGCGTCGATTTGATTTTTATTAATTTGTTCGACGCGACGATAAACCGCTCGATTTAATTTATTGATCAGGGCGGATGATTGATCTCGGGGCGGATTTTATGGTTGTTCCGCCGTCATTTGATCCGTCGGCATTTGATCCGCCGGAATGGCCTGTTCAGCGCTCGTCGTCGCTTCTTCTGATGGCTGTTCATTTTGCTGTGAATTGTCCTGAAGCTGCTGGTCGACATATTGCTGATAATCCTGCGTTTGCTGCTGATAATCCTGAGCTGGCTGGGCCACCGGCTGCTGATAGACAGGCTGCTGCGGCAGGTTTTGCATGATTTGCTGGACGCGTTTGGTGATATTGACGTTCAGCTTTTTGACGATTTTTCCCCAGGTCATTGTCGAATAATCGCTTTCGCGCCACGAATCGATCAATTGCTCGCCGCTGTAGAGATAGGCGCTGACATCCAGGGCGCAGGCGCCGGCGCCATAACCGACAAAGGCGCGCGCCGCCGCGTTACCCGGATCATAATTGTCGATATTGACCATGAGCAAAAGCGCGCCTGGATAATTATAATACTCCTCGGCGGTGTTGAGGCTGGCGGTGGTGAAACCGGCTTTGTTCATCCGCGCGGCCAGATTTTTTTGCATGTGGTCTTTGACCTGTGTGCGCTGTTTGAATTGGGCGGGCGTCAGCGCGGCCGGATCGCCTTCGCTGACAATAATGGCGATTTGTTGTCAGAGAGCGCTCGCGTCGCCCGAACCCTGCGGCGTCGAGGCGCAATTGACGAATAAAAACGCCGAAGCGACGGACAAAACAAAAACCGAAAAGATGCACGAGAATTGTCGGGGCATTGTTTGGGCTCCTTGGTGAAGGCGTCCTTTGAACAAAAAGAAAGAGCCATTCGGTGGGGTGAATGGCTCTTCGGTGAGGGAAAAATTCAATCTCGGGCGGCCTTGAGCGCCTTGAGCACCTTTTCGGGTGTGGCTGGCAGCGTGAGATCGACGGGGTATTCGCCCGTGGCGGCCTGGATGGCCTCGGCGATGGCGAAGAAGACTGCCTCTCCGTAGACGAGCGGCGGCTCGCCATTGGCCTTGGACTGATGGACGCCGACCTCGTTGACGCTGCCCTCGTAGAGCCTGACGCGGAAGTCGGCCGGCACGTCGCCATAGGTCGGGACCTTGTAGGTGGCCGGCGAGTTGCTCAGGAGTCTGCCGTCCTCGGCGTAGACGAGCTCTTCGGTCGTGGCCCAGCCCATGCCCTGGACAAAGCCGCCTTCGATTTGGCCGATGTCGACCGCCGGGTTCAGGCTCTGGCCGCTGTCGTGGAGGATGTCGACGCGATCGGTGGTGGCGCGCCCGGTGAGGAGGTCGACCGTGACTTCGGCCACGGCGGCTCCGAACACGTAATAGAGGAAGGGGTGGCCCTGGCCCGCCTCGCGGTCAAAGCCGACGCGCGGTGTCGCGTAATGGCCATGCGCGCAGAGATCCACGCGGCCCTGGAAGCACTTGAGCGCGAAATCCTTGAACGACGAGAGGGGGCGGTCGCGGTCGATTTGGCCCTCGGCCGTTGGCGCGTAGAGCACGCCGTCCTCGAAGAAGACGGGACAGACCCCAAAGAGCTCCTGAGCCTTGGCCTGCAGGCGCGGCACGAGCTGATCGGTGGCGTTGTCCACGGCGTGGCAGTTGAGGTCGCAGCCCGAGGAGGCGGCGGTCGGCGGCGCGTTGCCCACGCGCTTGGTGTTGTTCGTCTCGATGCGAATGGCGCTGAGCGGCAGGCCGAGGTTGGTGGCGGCGATTTGCGCGATCTTGGTGTTGACCTCCTGGCCCATCTCGATGGCGCCGTGGTTCACCGACACAGAGCCGTCCGGATAAATCTGAACGAGTGCCACTCCTTGATTGAGGAAGGCGGCGGTGAACGAGATGCCGAACTTCACCGGGACCATGGCCAGGCCCTTTTTCTGCCAGCGGCTTTGGGCGTTGAAGTCGGCGATGGCCTTCTGGCGGGCGTCCCACTCTGAGGAGCGGCGCAATTCGGCGAGCAGCGGCTTGAGGTGCTCGGCGCCGTAGATCAGCTCGCCGTAGGGAGCGGTGTCGCCCTCGCTGTAGGCGTTGAGCTCGCGGACGGAGTAGGCGTCTTTTCCGAGGGCGTGGGCGATGCGCTGGATGACCGTCTCGATCATGAAGATGCCCTGCGGCGCGCCAAAACCGCGGAAAGCGGTCGCGGGCGGCAGGTTGGTGCGGCAGGGGCGTCCGATCACGCGGTGGTTGGCGATCATGTAGGCGTTTTCGGAGTGGAGCATGCCGCGTTCGAGGATCGACGAGGTCGCGTCGGCCACCGCGCCGCCATTGGCGTTGAGCTCGGTGTGCAGCGCCAGGATGCGCCCGTCGTCGTCAAAGGCGACCTTGTAGGCGCTGACGAATTGATGGCGCTTGCCGGTCCAGCACATGTCCTCTTCGCGTTCGAGCTTGAGCATGGCCGGTCGGCCGGTCAGGTGCGCGGCGAGCGCGGTGCAGGCGGCCCAGATCGTCGCCTGCGATTCCTTGCCGCCAAAGCCGCCGCCGAGGCGCTTGATGTCGATCGTCACGCTGTGCTGCGGCAGGCCGAGGACGCCGGAGACCATGCGGTGAACCTCGGTCGGATGCTGGGTCGACGAGTAGATGGTGATGGCGCCGTTGTCCTCGGGCACGGCCAGGGAGCGCTGCGTCTCCATGTAGAAGTGCTCCTGGCCCTCGTTGACCACCACGCCTTCGAGGATGTGCGGCGCGTGGGCCATGGCCGCGTCCACCTCGCCGCGTTCGATTTTGCGCACGGGCGAGAGGAAATTTTCGGCCGCGATCGCCTCTGCGACGGTGAGGCACGGCTTGAGAGGCTCGATGTCGATCTCGATGGCCTGAACGCCCGCCCGCGCCGCTTCGTCGCTTTCGGCGGCGACGAGCGCGATGGGCTCGCCGACAAAGGCCACGTGGTCCTCGGCCAGGCAGACCTCGTCGGGGATGATGCCGCCGACCTGGTTCACGCCCGGGATGTCCCTGGCCGTGATCACGCGCACGACGCCCGGGATGGCCTCTGCCCGCGAGGTGTCGAGCCGCCGGATCTCGCCGTGCGCCACAGGACTCGCCAGCACCTTGACCGTCAGGAGATGGCGCGGCTTGGGCATGTCGTCGATGAACTCGGAGCGCCCTGTCACGTGATCGCGGCCGCTCAGGTGGAGCGGCGAGGTGCCGACCATTCCCAGTCTGGTCTCGGCCTTTTCTTCGGTAGCCTTGCGGGTAGCCATGCGGTGCCTCTCCTCGATGCGGGTCGCTCTCAGCGCGCGGCGTTGGCGCTCAGCGAGACGAAGTGTTTGACGAGCAGGTTTTTCATCACGTCGCGGCGGTAGTCGGCGCTGCCGCGCACGTCGGACATGGGCGTGGCCTCGGTCGCCAGGATTTCGGCCGCCTCGACGAAGGTCGCCTCGGCAAAGGGCCTTCCGGCGAGGAACGCCGAGGTCTTTTTCATCAGGAGGGTGGTCGGGCCGACGCCGCCGCAGCACAGGCGCGCCTTTCGGATCGCCTTGCCGCCATTGTCGAGCTCAAGGGCGAGGGCCGAGTTGACCGACGAGATGTCGAGCTCCTGGCGTTTGCTGGCCTTCTGGAAGTCGACGGCATCGAAGCGGCCCTTGTCGATGGAGATGGCGCAGATCCACTCGCCTGCCGTGAGCGCCAGCCGCTTGTAGCCGAGGAAGAGCTCGTCGAGCTTGAGGTCGCGCGCGCCGTCCGGGCCGTCGAGGTGGAGCGTCGCGTCGAGGGCCATCAGCAGGACCACCGCGTCGGCGACGGGCGAGGCGTTGGCGATGTTGCCCGCGGCTGTGGCCATGGTGCGCACCTGGTGGGAGGCCATCTGCGCAATCGTCGCGCCGAGGATGGGCAGGCTCGCGCGGGTGGCCTCCGCGAGATCGACGAGCGTGACACCGGCGCCAAAGGTGAGGCGGTCGCCTGTGTCGCGGATTTCCTTCATCGAGGCGAGGCGCGTGAGGTCGACGAGGCAGGGCGGACGCGCGCGGCGCTTTTTGACGCCGATCATCACGTCCGAACCGCCGCTGACGAACTGGATGGGCTGGCCTTTTCGCTCGGCGACAAAGGTGCGCAGGCTGTCCACGCTCGCCGGGGCAAAGAAGATCTGGCCCTCCCGCTCGATGAGGATGTCGTCCCGGGCGGACGCGTCGCCAAGCGCGCGCAGCTTGTCTTCGGTCGCGTCGAGATAGGCCGGGCGCATGGCCTCGGGCGCGTCAGGCTGGCGGGAGATGAACTCGGGGATACGACGGATCGAGGCGTAACCGGTGCAGCGGCAGATGTTGCCGGCGAGCGCGGTGTGGACCTCCTGTCCGCTGGGCGCGGCCTTCGTCAGGTAGAGCCCGAGGAGCGAGGTGGCGATGCCGGGGGTGCAGAAGCCGCACTGCGTGGCGTGGGCGTCGACGATCGCCCGCTGGATGGGGTGGAGCTCTTGTCCCTGCGCCATGCCCTCGACGGTGATCACATGCTTGCCGTCGATCTGGATGGCCGGTGTGAGGCAGGCGACGACGGACTTGTAGCGGACAGAACCGCCCACCAGCTCGCCGAGCACCACGGTGCAGGCGCCGCAGTCGCCCTCGCCGCAACCCTCCTTGGTGCCGGTCAGTTCAAGGTCTTCGCGGATGAGTTCGAGCAGCGTCGTCTCAGGGGCGATGGCGCGCTCCTCGTCGCGGCCATTGAGAAAGAAGCGGACGGTCTTTTTCACGGTCATGACGGCTGACCTCTTCTCGAAAAAAGGGATGGCGTCGCGCGACCGTCGAGGCGTCGGCTGGGCCTCGTCTCCCAAGGGGGGCGGGCGCGGCGGCGGAGCGCTCTGGACCACTCGAAAAAGCCTGTCAAGGGAGCATCCCGGACGCTTTTTTCATTCGGGAGGTGGCGCGGTGGCAGCCGCGTGCGCAGCTTTGCGGTCGAGCGAAATTTCGAGGGGGCACGGCATGGCAGGCGAACGGGAGCAGTCGTATCGGGGCGTTCGGCGCGACGACAGGGCGGACGAGTTGCGCGTCATTCAGGAGGAGATCGCGCGGGCCCGGGACGAGGTGGCGCGCTCGGTGATGGCGCTGAAGGATCGCGTGGTCGATTCCGTCGACTGGCGCGGCTTTGTGCGGTCGCGGCCGCGCGTGGCGTTCTTCGTCTCGTTTGGCCTGGGGCTTTGGCTGGGGCTGCGCCGGCGCTGAGGCGCTGAGACTTGGGCGCGTCGCGGCGTCCGGGAAGGGCGAAAGCAGGAAGGCGTGAGAGGCGCCGCCGTGGCGCGGCGTTTGCGGAGGGCGGAGTCATGGACAGAGAGACGTGGGAGTCGGGGCGCGTGGATCGGCAGTCGCCTCAGGCGCGCGCGGGTGTCGCCGAGGCAGAGGTCGAGGCAGAAGTCGAAGCCATGGAAGCGATGGAGGCCTTGGAGGCCGCCGAGAGCATCGAAGAGCGCGTTCAGGCGGGCGTCGACGTGGCGCGGGTGCGTCTGACGGCGATCAACGAGCGGGCGGTGGCCGCGATGCGGGCGCACCCCGGGACCACGATCCTCGTCGCGCTGGGGCTGGGCTACCTCGTCGGGCGGATGGCCTCGCGCCGATGAGCGGCGGCGGGCGCGAAGGGGAGGGCGAGATGGGGATCGACAGGCGTCTCGCGTCGTCGGCCGGACACGTCCGCAGGATGGCGGCGCACTCGAAGGCCATTCAGGGCGAGTCGCAGGCGCTTCTCGCCGAGGCGCGGGCGGCGGTCGACGATGTGCGCGGCGCGGTCGTGGAGAATCCCTGGGGCGCGGCCCTGGCGGCGATGGGGCTGGGCTACGTCCTGGGCGGCGGCCTCTTCACGCGGACGACGGCGCGCCTGTTGTGTCTGGGCGCCCGGGCGGTCCTCCTGCCGGCGATGGAGGATCGGCTGTCGCGCGCGCTGAGTGAAACGATGGAATGACGCGTGTCGGACTGAGTGGTTCGGACCTCTGGCGCTGGACCGCCGCGGTTGGGGATGGCGCGGTCGCGGGGGAGGGGGCGCCGGGCGGTGGCTGACGCGTCGCTTGTCGTCGCGCATGACGCACCCGTGTTGTCGCGCTGCGTCTTGACCCCCGGAGGTGGGCGGCCAAGAAGCGCCGGACCATGTCCTCCGCGCCTCAACGCCACCCCGGCCTTTGTCTCGCCCTGCCTCTCGTCGCTCTCGCCCTGGCGTTCTCCTCCCTCGCCCTGGGGTGTGGCGCGCAAAATCGCGTGGACGACTACGCGGAGCCGGTGGCCGCGCGCTGCCCCTCCATCACCTCGATCGCGCCGGTCCTCGCCGACGCCCTCAATACGAGCAGCCCCGATCGCCTGCTCGACATCGTCGAGCGCTACGGCCTGACAGAGCAGCGCGCCGATGGCCTGCCCAGTCCGCTGCAATCCGTCTTCTGGATGATCCTGCGCACGCTCAACGACATGGGCGCCGACATCCCCGAACCGGGCGCGCCCGAGGGCCAGCGCTGCAACGACCTGACGCCCCCGCCGGCGACCGACTCCAACCGCCTCTGCGAGGCGCGGCGACTGCTCAAACTCTTCATCCACGAGGGCGCGGCGCTCGATTCGCTCGAACTCATCAGCAGCGTGATGCGCGACCTGCTCGACGAGGGCAAAGGCGACTGCGGGGAAGAGGACGGCGAGGCGTGCCAAGAATCGTTTGGCGGGCTGCGCGTCGGCGTCGCGGATGTGCTGGCGATCATCGGCGATGGCTGTGGCCGCCGGGATGTCTGCGACCCCTACGATCTCTTCGATCTGATCATCGGCTTTCTCGGCTTCCTCGAACCGACGGTCGACGAGCCCGACCGCCCGCACCGCCTGCTCGACGCGATCCGCGCCCCCATCACCCATCCGTGGACCGAGGCGGGCCTGTTGCTGCTCAAGGACCTGATGACCACCGACGCCTGGATCGCCTTCGTCAACCTGATCATCGACAACATCATGATCCTGCCGACCGAGGGCGAGGCCTTCGCGGCGCGCTACCACGAGGGCATCGAGGTGCCGCTCAACGCTGTCCTGACCAGCGCCGGCGTGACGCGTGAGAGCGAAAAATACGGCGATCTGCGGCAGGCGCTCGACGTCCTGATCGGCGGCCACGAGGATCCGCTGCGGCCCCATGGCGCCGCGCGCCCGATCATCTACGACCTGCTCGATCCTGCCGGCCCGTGGAAGGTCCTCGGCCCCTTGCAGGGCTTCCTCTACTGCTGGCGCAACATCGACCCCGACTCGGACATCGCGCGCTTTGTCCTCGAACTCGACGCGGGCGAGGGCGTCAGCAACCTGGGCTGGCTCGTCGACATCCTGGAGGCGCTGATCGCGGTCGACGATCGCATCGCCATGATCACCTTCACGCGGCGGACGCTGCAGATGATGCGCGCCGACGCAGAGGGCACGTTCGCGATTCAGCGCATCTGCGCCGCCTTTCTCGACGACACGCCCGATCCGCGCACCTTCGAGACGAGCATCGAGGTTCTCCTGCCCGGCGTGCGCGAGTTCTTCGCCACCGACACGCTGCGCGAGCTCTTCTGCCTGCTCGACGCCTTTCTCTACGGCTGTTCGGGTGGCCCATTGCCCGCCTGCGAGGTGCCTTTTGAGACGGGGGCGAGCCTTTGGGAGGCAGAGGAGGGCGCGCGCGCTTCTTCTTCGGTTTGGCTGGAAGAGGCCTTTTGAGACGCTTTTGGACGCGTCGCCTCAGTCGATGCCCGGCAGCCATTTGAGAAGGGCGATCGCCCGGCTCATCCAGCGGCGGTAGCGCCCTCCGTCACCGCCCACGAGCTGCGAGACGGGCATGATCCGCTGCACGGCCACGGTCTGCGCCTGCGCATATTTCAAAAATCCCTCGCGCCCGTGCCGCCGCCCGAGTCCCGAGGCCTTGAAGCCACCCATCGGCGCGTCCACCGAGGCCCAGGCTGCGGCGTAGGGCTCGTTGATGTTGACCGTTCCAGCCTCGATGCGCCGCGCCATGTCGAGCGCCCGACGCGTGTCGCGCGTCCAGAGGCTGGCGTTGAGCCCGTAGCGGGTGTCGTTCGCGCGCTCGATGGCCTCCTCGTCCGAGTCGAAGCGGTAGAGCGACGCCAGCGGCCCGAACGTCTCCTCGGCAAAGACTTCCATCGAGCTGTCGACGCCCTCCAGCACGGTCGGCTCATGGAACCAGGGGCCGAGGTCGGGTCTGGCGTGCCCCCCGGCGATCAGGCGCGCGCCCTTGTCCAGCGCGTCGCGCACGTGTCGCGTCACCTTGTCGAGCTGGGCGGCGCTGACGAGCGACCCCATGTCGGCCTCGTCGTCAAAGCCGGCGCCAAGCCGCATCGCGTTCACGCCCTGAGCCAGCCGCCGGGTGAATTCGTCGGCGATGGCCGCGTGGACGAAGATCCGCTCGATCGAGATGCACAGCTGACCGGCGTTGGCAAAGCAGCCGACGAGCGCGCCCTGCACCGCCCTGTCGAGATCGGCGTCGCGGCGGACGATCATCGCGTTTTTGCCGCCCAGTTCGAGCGAGGCGCCGATGAGCCGTTCGCCCGCCTGCCTGGCGATGATGGCGCCGGTCTGGCTGCTGCCGGTGAAGGTGACGCCGTCGACCGCGTCGAGGAGGGGGGTGCCGAGCTCGCGTCCTTCGCCGGTGACGACCTGAAAGAGATCTGCTGGCAGTCCCGCCTCTTCAAGCAGCGCGGCGACAAAGAGGGCGGTGAGGGGTGTCTGCTGGTCGGGCTTGAGCAGGGCCGCGTTGCCCATCAGGAGCGCCGGGATGGCGTCGGTGACGGCGAGCGAGAGCGGGTAGTTCCAGGGCGCGATGAAGCCGACGAGGCCGAGCGGCAGGTGGTTGACGCGCGTCCGGGTGAGGAAGGGCAGGGCGCCCTGGCGCGATTCGGAGCGCAGATGACGCCTGGCGGCGCGGGCCGAGTAGCGGCTGCAGATGGCCGTATCGAGCACCTCCTCGAAGGCGTGGCGGCGCGCTTTGCCGCTTTCGAGCTGGATGAGGTCGAGCAGCTGTTCCTGGCGATCGAGGACGAGGTCGTGCAGGCGCATGAAGACGCGCCCCCGCTCGGCGATCGAGGTCTTGCGCCATGATTTTTGGGCGCGGCGGGCGCGGCGGGCGGCCCACGCCACGTCGTCCGGATCGCAGCGCGGCACCTCGGCGATGGTGGCGCCGGTGAAGGGCGCGGTCAGGGGGGTGGCGCGGTGTTCGCGCGCGCTGTCGAGGCTGACGCGTTTCAGAAGGCTGTCGATGAGGTCGCGCGAGAGGTGTCGGGGCAGGTTCATGGGGTGTGGTCGCGTCGGTCAGAGGCGGTGATGGCGCTTGGGGGCGCGGGGGTGGATGCAGGCGCGGTTGGACCGCTCGTCGCCTTGTCGCTGGCGTCGTCTTGAGCGGCGACGTGCGCTGTCGGCGCGGCGCTTTGGACCTTGGCCAGGGAGGGGGAAGGGCCCTCGGGAAAGAAGTCGAAGGCGAGCAGGCTGGCCGGGTCAAAGCTCGTCTCGCCCGCCTTGGCCTCCATGTGCAGGTGCGGCCCGGTGACGCGTCCGGTCATGCCCATCTTGCCGATGAGCTGCCCCCGCCTGACGCGCTCTCCCTCTTCGACGGCGAACTCGCTCAGGTGGAAGTAGGCGGTGAAGAGGTCGGCGCCGTGGCTGAGGATGACGGCGTTGCCCGCGTAGAAGCAGCCGCGACGCATGCGCACCACGCCGTCGGCCGCGGCGAAGATGGGGGTGCCGGTGTCGCCGTCGAGGTCGAGGCCCATGTGGCGCGATTTGGTCTTGCCGTTGAAGACGCGGCGCACGCCAAAGACCGAGGTGACGCGGGCGCTGTCCGAGACCGGATTCTGGAAGTTTTGCGTGAACAGGGGCGGCTCAAAGGCGGCGCTGTAGGCCTCGGCAAAGGCCTTTTTGTCGGCGCGTCCGCGCGCTTTTTGCTCGGGCGAGGGGCTGGTGAACTGGCGCGCCACGGTCAGCCGCCGCTGAGGGAATTTTTTGGGCGCGATAGCCACCTGGACGCCCGCCTTGTGGCGTTGGCCCGCGCTTTGCCACTCGATGGTGACCGGTGATTGGCCCGGCGGAGTGGTGACGCGCACGGCGCCGTAGCCGCGAAAGAGGCCGTCTGCGACGCGAAAGGCGCGGAAGGTGGATTTGCCGAGACGGAGGGTGGGCGATTGGGCGCCTGACAGGGCGATGTCGAATTCGAAGATGCCGCCGGGAGACAGTCGCGCCGGTCGAAGCGTGAGCAGGCCTTCGCCAGGGAGCGGGTGGCGCGCGGTGTCGGGGCGCGATGTGTCGACGGTCGCGGCGTCGGCGTGTCCTGGCGCCTGTGCCTCGCGCGCGGTCGGGGCGCTTGCGGCGGCTTTGGCGTCGGCGTGTCGATTCGGTCTCTGAGCGCGCGCGATGGACGGCAACGCCAGCGTCGCCAGGGCTGCGAGGCAGAGAAGTCGGGCGGCTCGTTGAGTCGTTCGCAAGGGTCCCTCCCAGGGAAAGAGCGCCTTTTGAGCAGGGCGCGGCGCCGCAACAACGCTCGGCATGGGGGCTTCCCCAAAAAGACGTTTTCGGCGCTCGAAGTCGCGTTTCGGATCGTCCAGAGTGCCGCGCCTTTTCTTCACCCCGCCCATGTCGCCGCCGAAAGACGCGCCCCCCTCGGGGCTTTTTTCGCGCGCGGCCACGGGCCCTCTCCAGAGGTCTTCATGTCACGCCGCATCCCGCCCGCCCTCTTCTTCCTCCTCATCCTCTGCCTCGCTGCCGCGCCCGCCTGCTCGGAAGGCGAATCCGGCGATCCCGTCGAGAGCGACGCCTCGGTCGCGCCGCCGAACGAAGACGCCCAGGTCGCGCCCGAGCCCGACGCCAGCGAACCCGAGCCCGACAGCGGCGAGATCACGCCCGAGCCGGACAGTGGCGAGCCCGATCCCGAGCCGGACAGCGGCGAAATCGACGAGCCGGGCGACGAGGTCGTCTACGACGTGGAAGTTGTCTCGACCTGGCCGACCGACGGCGCCACCGACGTGCCGCTCACCGCCTCGATCGCCGTCACTTTCAACCAGGCGATGTTCCCCAACAGCCTCACCGCAGCGTCCTCGAACAGCGACGAACGCGATCACAACGTCGCCCTCAGAGCTCAAGGGTCGGGCGCGGCCGTCGCCGTCACCAAGAAGGACGGCGCGGACAAGATCACCTTCGTCTACACGCCCAACGCGCCGCTTCTCGCCGAGACCACCTACACGCTGACCATCCGCGGCGGCGGCGACGAGACCGAAGAGAACGACGCGGCCCGCTCCCAGCGCCGCACGCGCATGGCCGAGGACTTCAGCTTCTCGTTCACCACCGCTTCGGCGGACGCGGCGACCGAGGCGCTCGAAGTGACCTCGATCACGCCGGCTGACGGCAGCGAAGACGTGCCCAACACCACGCGGGTCACCGTCACCTTCAACCAGCCGATCCAGGCCGCCACGCTCTACCTCGTGCCCGATGGCCAGGGTGCGAGCCCCAAGACGCAGGGGACATTCTGGGTGAGCGACAGCGCGTCGTTCCTCTTCCCCGAGCCGGGCACGCTCACCGTCGCCGAGGACATGACGAGCGCCACCTTCGCGCTCAATCCCGGCGCCGCCCTCGCCAGCGGCCGCGCCTACCACGTCGGCATCAAGGGCTGCGCCGACACCGTCAACCCGGCCAACAGCCCCTGCCTCAGGGCCCTCTCCGGCGCCCGGCTCGAAGACGACTTCACCGCCTCCTTCACCACCGCCGGCGCGCGCCAGGGGACGATCGGCGAGCTCTACGAGTTGGCCCAGGGCCTGGCGGACGACAGCGAATCGGTCGCGACCAACCTGCGCATCGAGGGGGCGACCATGACCTACTACCGGGATGTCTCGAACAACGAGGGCTTCTTCATTCAGCGCGAGGAAGAGGTCGACGGCGAGACGCGGCTGGTCGGCATCTACGTCAACACGCTCGGCCGCTACCCCTCGATCCCGGTCTGGCCGATGTTTGAGACCGCCTCTGGCGCCTGGATGGGCGACGAGAATCCGATCGTCGCCGAGGACGAGCGCGCCGCCTTCGCCGGCTACCCCGTCATCGACCTTGCGGTGACTTCAGTCGGCACGAGCGACGGCATGGCCTTTGTCAAGACGGATGGCTTCCCGACCATGAGCAAGACAGGCGAGCGCGCGATCGGCGAGATCATCGCGGCAGGCGAAGTGACGATCGTCAACCAGGCGAACAAGCTCGTCCTCGCAGACGACCTCCTCGGCACGCTCGTCATGGTCGAGGGCAAGGCGCGCTACACGGGCAAGCAGAACAGCAACAGCCGCGTCTGGTTCGATCTGCGTTGGGGCGAGCCGATTGGCGGCACCATCTATGACCAGGTGCGCAAGGTCCGGCTGCTGCTCTCGACCGACCAGATGGACCTGCTCGGCCTAACGAAGACCACCGAGGTTGATCAGGCGACGCTGCGCGTGCTCGCGCCCCTGCAGAAGGGCAAGTTCAACGACGAGCAGCTGCTCTACGTGCAGCCGACGAAGATCTCCTCGATCGAGTGCGTCCCCAGCCAGAGTGGCGCGACCGAGACGTGTGGCGCGGTGGCGCGTTCGGCCGCCGAGCTCGACGCCGACCCCGAGCTGATGCGCGATGTCGTGCGCGTCGAAGAGGCGGTTTCCGAAGAAGAGTGAGCGGGCTTATGCCCTGGCTAAACGCCTGAACGCGGCTGGTGGCCTGTCGATGGGTCGCCCGCCGCGTTTTTTTGCGCGCGCGTCGCGGTTTTTCAGTCGGGCGACTCAGACCCCGCGCGATTCAAACGCCCGCTTCCAGGCCGCGAAGTCGCCGCCGTCTTTCCAGGCGTCCCAGGCCGCCAGTCCCGCCGCAGCGCCGCCCTGCGCCAGCTTGTATTCGACCCAGGCCCAGCGCGTGGATGTCGAGCGGATGTCGACCCGCCCCTTGACCGCGCGCCTGAGCCGTTTGAGCCGCGCTTCGAGCACGGGCATGGCCTCGAAGGGGGCGCCGTCGAGCGGTGTGTTGCGCTTGGCGACGAAGGGGGCGATGCCGAGCGAGAGGGGCAACACCTTGGAGAGCTCCGTGGTCAGGCGGCCCAGTTCGTCGATGTCTGCCTCGCTTTCGCCGGGCAGTCCGATCATCTCGTAGAGCTTGACGCGCGTGAGGCCCGCTTCCCGCGCGTGGCGCGCCGCCCTCAGGAGGTGCTCTTCGCTCGTGTTGCGCTGCACGCTGTCGCGCAGTCGCTGTGAGCTGCCGTCGGCGGCGATGGTCAGGGTGCGGTAGCCGCCGCGGGCGAGGAGATCGGCGATGGGCTGGCTGATGCGGCAGGCGCGCAGGCTGGAGATGCCGAGCGTTCGCCCCGAGTCGACAACGCGGCGCAGCAATTCTTCGATCTGCGGGTGATCGGTCACCGCCGCGCCCACCAGGCCGACGCGTCGGGCCTCGGGCGGGATTTTGTCGAGGACGCGCTCGACGGGCACCGGTCGCATGCCGCCGTTCGTGGTGCGGCGCATCACGCAGTAGTGACAGACGCGCGAGCAGCCGCGCTCGGCCTCGACGAGAAACATCGAGCGCAACTCGGTGTTGGGGGTGACGATCTGCGAGTGGGCGGGCAGGCGGTCGTCGGGCGCTTTGGCCACGGCTGGCCAGTCGAGTCCGCGGCCGGTGACGTGAATGCCGTTCAGGCCACAGAGCGCGTCGAGGGCGGCTTCTTTGCTGTCGGATGCGGCGACGCGTTCGAGGAGCGCGTGGATCGTCTCCTCGCCTTCGCCCATGAGCACCACGTCGACGAAGGGTTCGAGCGTGCGCGGGTTGGAGAAGGTGAGCGGGCCACCGGCCACGACGATGGGATGGCGCGGCGAACGCTCGCTGGCCAGAACTGGCAGCCCCGACAGGCCGAGGACCTCGAAGAGCCCGGTGATCTCCAGCTCGTAGGCGATGGAGAAGGCGACGACGCGGTGTTCCGAGACAGGCCTGACCGACTCGTAGGTGAACAGCGGCGTTCCCCTGGGCCAGCGCGCGGGGTCGTCGGGCAGAAAGGCGCGTTCGGCCACGGCGCCGGGGTGGCGGCAGATCTCGCGATAGATGGTTTGAAACCCGAGCGAGCTCATCGCCACCGCGTAGGGGCTCGGGTAGCAGAGCGCGACGCCGAGCGGCGCCTCCTGAAAGATGGTCCCGCGCTCATCCGCCAGTCGCGCGCGCGCCTCTTCGACGTGATCCCAACCTGCTGCCATGCGTTTTGTGTCCTCGCGTTGTGTGGCGCGCTGTCGCGCCGGTTTGGCTGGCCTTGGGCGCCAGTTCACCTGGGTGGAACGACCTTGAATGCCCCCTGGATGGGGCGTTGACTGCCAGCGCCGGATGTGTAGAGCGCGCCCGCTTTTTGGCTCCCCTCGCGCCCGCGTCCCGCTCTCAAAGGCGCTGTCCACGAGGCGTCCGCCAGGCGCCCCCACCACCCGATTCAACGGAGACCCCCATGAAACGCCATCTCGTCGCCCTGACATTCGCCCTCTGCTCCACCCTCGCCCTGATCGGCTGCGGCAAGACCTGCAAGGATTACTGCGGCCAGTGCGGCGAGTCTGAGGAGGTCACCGAGTCATGCCTGCGCGCCTGCGACGCCTGCGAGAACGAGGGCGACACGCTCGCCGCCTGCATTGAGGACAATGTCGGCAACTACTGCGCGGCCGGCAGCTCGTTGACGATCCTCGACGAGTGCGCGCCCGAGATGGCGGCCTACACCGTGTGCCAGGGCGAGGCCGGGCTCGACTCCCTGCTCAACTAAAGCCCGCTGTGGCCACCGTCGCGCGTCTGCTTTTGGCGTCACAGGGCAAAGCGCGGCGGGCGGTGAACTCTGAGCGTGGGGCCACCACCGGCTGGCGCGATCAGCCTCCTTTGGGCTTGCGCCAGAAGAGGAAGCGGCTCGCCGAAGGGGAGGGGGGCTCTGGTCGCTCAAACGCGGGACCAACGCCGCGGATGTGATCGACGCGGCGCGCCATCTCCTCGGCCGTCTGCATCCTCGTCTCGCGGTCAGAGACAAGGGCCTCGCGCACCAGCTGATCGAGGCGCGGGTCGAGCCCCGGCATGCGGTCGGTCAGCGGCTTGAAGTGGCCCACCGGCAGGGTGCCGGACATCAGCTCGTAGAGAATGATGCCAAGCGACCAGACATCGCCGCGCGCGTCGACGGAACGGGCGTCGGTGCGCTGCTCGGGTGGCATGTAGTCGACCGTCCCCATCGTCATCGCGGTCTGCGTCAGCTGGTAGCGCGGGTCGCCGTTGACGAGGGTGGCCAAGCCGAAATCGATGAGTTTGAGGTGGCCGGCGGCGTCGAAGAGGACGTTGTCCGGCTTGAGGTCGCGGTGGATGACGCCCCGCTCGTGGGCGTGCGCCAGCACGTGGCAGAGCTCGGAGAAGACGGCCAGGCGCTGGGCAACGTTGAAGCTCGGATTTGACATGCGCTCGCGCAGGGTCTCGCCGTCGCACAGCTCCATGGCGAAGAAGGGCGGGCAGCGCTGAAAGTCGTGGCCGACCAGCTTGACGATGCCCGGATGATCGAGGGCGGCCAGGGCCGCGACTTCTTTTTCGAAGCGGAAGAGCAGGCTCTGATCTTTGGCGAGCTCGGCGGAGAGGACCTTGATCGCGACCACCAGGCCGTCGCTGCGGCGTCGCGCCTTCCACACCTCGCCCATGCCGCCCTGACCCAGTCGCTCGACGAGGTCGTAACCCTGAAAGACGGGCGTCGGCGCGGCGGGACCAGTCACCTCGGGGATCGGCGGCCTCACCTCTTGTGGCGATCCGGGCAGGGGCGGCGGACAGGGCGCGCGCTCGGGCTCGGTCACCGGTTCACAGGCTGTTTCGGGCAGCGTCTTTGGCTCGGGGCGCGCCTTGGGCGTGGGCTGCGCTCTGAACTCGAACCGCTCGTCGCGCGCGACACACTTGGGACGGGGCGCCGGCTGCGGACGGGGGGCGTCGAGGCGAACGCGGGAGATGGGCTGCCGGACATCGTCGCGCTGAACCATGAAGTGGATGCCGCAGCGGCAACGCACGCGCTGGCCCGTGACGTAGACCGACACATCTACCCATTGGCGACAGATGGGACATTGCTGTTGCGGGCGCAGTGGCTCTGGCACGGGAAGCTCCGGGAGGGGCGCCATAGGCGGCGAAAAAAGGGCGCGACAAATGCCGCAAACGGTGCGCCGCGCCACAGGAAATTCCGCCTCAAACCGGGGAATTTTCCGCAGCGTCCACGCGCGGTCCAAAGACTGTGGTTTGGCCGCGTTCCGAGCGCGCTCCGGCGATTGACGCTCGCCTCTGCCGTGGCTATCTGCCCCCGCTTTTTTGGGGGCCCCAGGGGCCTGCCGCGCGGCCCATCGGCCGCCGTTTTCCACAAGGATCAGAGCGACATGATTACCGACTCCACTTTCGTCAAACGCGTCTTCGAGATGGGCGAAGATCAGCTCAACAAGGTCGTCCAGGCGCTCCTCGCCAACGAGAAGTTCGTCGGGGCCGTGCAGGCCATCGTCAACAACTCACTCAAGGCCAAGGGCGTGCTCGACAAGAACCTGCGCATCGCGCTGTCGGCCATGAGCCTGCCCACCGTCTCGGACGTGGACAACCTGCGCGGCAAGCTCGACGAGCTCGATCAGGCCATCCAGCGCATCGAGAAAGCGGTGAGTCAGATCGCCGCTGAGGAAGCGAGGCGGGGGACGGGCGACAAGCGCGCCTGAAGTTGATTGTCCGGCCATCGAGGACCGCGCGCCAATCGCGTCGGGCGAGAGACCCGGACCCAAAGGGCGACCGCGAGAGGCAGTCGCCTTTTTTATTGGTCGGCCAACGATACTGATCAGAGGCCTTGGACCATCGCTGCCGAGCCCCCTCACTTGCGGCGTTCCACCCCCATTTGCAGATTGTCACGAGCAGGCTTCCCAACCGTTTTCCCGCGAAGAGAGGACGCTCACTTGGCCAGCGAGTCATTCGATCCAGCCCGTCTGTTGTCCGGCGAGGCGCCGCCCTTTTTGTCGATGGATGAGCTCGGCCTGCGGGAGCTGGAGCAGCTGCGGCTCGTGCTTCGCGGCGATTCGGTGGTCGACTGGCGCCATCTCAATTTCGCCACGCGCGCCCAGGTCGACGATTTCCTCCGGCTGCATCTGCTCGACCACGAAGACGCCAACGATCGCGCGCTCATGCGCCGCCTGCTCAAGGAGGCGGTCGACTACCTGCGCTCGACCTACCACTACCGGCTGGCCGACGCGGTGGCCGAGCCCTACGAGGTTCAGGATCTCTTCCTCTACGCCTCTGGCCGCCATCCACGGCGCGCGGGCCTCTACCAGAAGATCGCCTGCATCATTCTCAAGGTGATCCACGTGATCCACCACATGGAGGGGCGCGAGCTGCTCTTCCGAACGCCCATCGCGCCCTCGGTCCTGGCGCGGATGGTCGACGAGCGGATCATGAAGACCTTCGCCGAGATGAAGCGGATGGGCCTGCCGATCGTCGAGGTGAGCGGCAGCATCAAGACGCAGCACTCGCTGATCACCAAGCTCATCGCCAAGCGGGACACGGTCGCCGCGCAGGTCTACGACAAGGTGCGCTACCGCATCATCACGCGCGAGCGGAACGACGTGGTCCTCGTCCTCGACTACCTGATGCGGACGCTCTTCCCCTTCACGCTCGTCGTCCCCAGCCAGACGGAAAACTCGCTCATCGACTTCGAAAAACTCGTCGCCCAGAGCGAGCACCTGCGCGAACTCGGCCCCAAGCTGCACCTGCCGATCAGGGCGGGGCGCGATGTCTCGCAGACGATGAATCCCTTCTCGGGCAAGAGCTACCGCGTGCTCAATTTCGTCGTCGACATGCCGGCGCGCATCGACGCCTTCCTCTCGCCCGACGATCCGCGTCCCGGGCGCCCGCGCACGGTCTTCAGCTGGGTCGAGTTTCAGATGATGGACCTGGAGACGGCCATCGAGAACGAGCGCGGCGAGAACAGCCACGAGTGCTACAAGGCGCGGCAGCGCGAAAAGGTCCTGCGCCGGCTGTCCAAAGGCCTGGTCGTTCCCAAGGGCACCTTGGTGGCGAGTCCCTGGGAGGAAGGCGACTGACGCGAACGCCCCGCGAGTAAGCCCGCGCTGAAGTTCCCGTTCAAAACGAGCAACCCCCGACGCCGCTGGTGCGCCGGGGGCTTTTTTGTGCCTGGGCTTGGAGAACAGGCGGCGAGCGCGCCGATCAGGCCGCGCCGGAAGACTTTTCGCCGCTTTCTGTGGAATCCGCGGAAGAGCCCTCTGTCAAAGCGGGCAGCTCCGCGACCGATGCCGCATGCGCCGCGCCAGTCTCCACCGTTGTCAGGGCCCCGGCGGGCGCGCTGTCGCCATTCGCTGCGGGAACGATCGCTGTCGCCGCGCCTTCGCCCTGCGCTGCTGTTGGCGCCGCCTCTTCCTCCGCGCCTTTCTTGCCCGCGTGGAGCATGACCATGCCGATGAGCGAGAAGAGGCCGACCGCGCCGAGCATCGGCCAGATGATCCAGGGGTGGTAGCCGTTCCAGAGCGCCTCGTTGACCTCTGCCATGCCCGCGCCCTCGCCCAGCGCCGCCATCACCTGGGCGTAGAGCGCCTCGCCCTTGAGCTCGGCCAGCGCCGCCGCGTCGCCCGCGTGGTGTTCGACGAGGAAACGCCGCGCCAGCATCTGTTTGCTGCTGAAGCCGTCGTAGAGGAACCCGGACAGCCCGTTGCCCGCGGCCCAGCCGATGGCGAAGGGGATGTTCACGAAGCCCATGTAGATGGCCTTCTTGTCGGGCGGCGCGGTCATGCCGATGTATTCGTTGAACTTGGGGCTGCAGATGATCTCGCCGATGGCGAAGACGAAGATCGCCAGCGCGGCGATGGTGCCGGAAGTGGTCATGCCCGAGAGCACGAAGCCGACGAGCGCGATGCACATGCCGAGCACGAGCGAAGTCATCATCTTGTAGCGGCCGAAGAACCAGGAGAGCGGCAGCACGAGCAGGATGATGGCCGCCGAGTCGATGTTGATGAGGATCTCGGGCTTGGCCGCGCCGCTGGGGGTGAGGAAGCTGGCCGCGCCGTCGCCGAGGAGGCTGGTGAGGAAGGCGCCGACCGAGCGCGTGTCGACCCACTCGTCGAGGAAGTTCGGCAGCAGGTCCCACAGCTGCATGAACATGAGCCAGAAGCCGGAGACGACGAGGAGGAAGCGCAGCAGGCCTTTGTCGTCGAAGAGCACGCGCATCGTGTCGACGAGCACCTGCAGTGGGCTCTTCTTGGCCGCCTCGGCGTTGCGCTCGGGCTCGCGGAAGAGGAGCAGCGTGGGCAGGAAGTTGATCGCCGTGACGATGGCCGCGCCGTAGAAGACGTAATGCCAGGTGGGGGTAGCGTCGTCGCCGCGCGCCCAGGCGGCGGCCATGGGGGCGATGAAGCCGCCGATGTTGACCACCCAGTAGAAGATGCCGAAGCCGAGCGAGGAGTTGCCCGCGTCGAGCGACTTGGCGACCGCGCCCTGCACCGGTGGCTTGAAGAGGGCCGTGCCCGTGCCGATGAGGAGCGCCGCGCCGAGCATGGCGCCAAAGGCGATGGCGTGCGGGATGGGGCCGCTGAGCGAGGCCAGGACGCCGAGCACGACGTAGCCGGCAATGTTGAAGCTGAAGGCGACGTAGAGGCTCTTTTTGTAGCCGTAGGCGTCGGTGAAGCCGCCGGAGACCATCGGCAACAGGCACTGCACGAGGGCCCAGAGCATGTAGATGAGGCCCTTCTCGCTGAAGGAGAGGCCCAGGCCGCCGCCGTCGGTCGCCACCATGTAGAGCGGCAGCACGGCGCGCACGCCGAAGTAGGCGAGCCTCTCCAACGCCTCCATGACGTTGGCGATCCAGAAGTTCCAGCCCATGCTCTTGACCTGCTGGGCGACGGAGGGGACGGCGGTGGCGTTGTCTTTGGGCGTGTCGGTCATCGGCTGCTTGGGCTCCTTCAAGGGGACGCTCGCGCCCTGGGGCGCGGCGCAAAAAAAGCGCGCGGGATACAGACGGGCGCGCGGAATTCAAGGGACACAGGGGAAGGGCGGACGAGGGGGGCGGGCGTGCTGTTGAACGCGTGGCGCGGCCAAACGCCTGAGTGGACCATTCATTTCTGCGCGCGGTCGCGTGGCGGGCGGTTGCCGTCTGAGGCTCGGGCGCTAGCGGTTTGGCTCGGGCGGCGGGTTGAGGAGGAAGGCGACGCCGACGCCGGTGGACCAGGTGAAGAGCGCTGAAGCGCGGCCGCTCTCGTCGAGGCGGTAGAGCTGGCCGGCCGAGAGCCACGTGTAGAAGTAGTCGAGGAAGCGGTAGCGGGCCTCGGCGAGGCCCAGCGCGCGGTCCGGGTTGTGGCCAAATTCGAAGTGACGCAGGGCGCCGAACACGGAGAGCTCGAAGTCGCCGGCCACGGCGTTGACGACGACGCTGGCGTTGAAGAGGTCCTGCCCCATCGCCGCGAGGACCGCTGTCGCGCTCAAGGGGCCCGATTCCGCGCGCAGCTCGACTTTGCCGGAGTGCGCCCAGTCGATCGCCGCCACTGCCTCAGCCTGTGAGATCGGCAGTTCGCCCGCCGCCCAGAAATCGCGCCGCTCGATGGCGTAGGCGAGGTCGAAGTAGTCGGGCGCGTAGGGGGCTTGGGCCCAGCGCCATTCGGCCCGGAGCGAGAGCTTCAGTGGGCGGAAGACGACATCGGCGAGGAGCCCCGCGTGGAACCCGTAGCCGCGGCCGTTGAAGTTGGCGTCGAAATAGGGGGCGATTTGCCAGCGCTCGGTGCGGACCACGGCCCAGTCGAGGCCGACGCCATAGAGGATGACCCACGAAGAATCGCCGCGCGTGCCGTCTTCGCGCGCATCGCCCGGCGCGGTGGGGTCGGCGACAAAGGTGCCAGTCAGGTGCAGGCGGTCGTAGGTGGGGCCGAAGAGCGAGACTGGCTCCAGCGAGAGGTTGCCGCCGAAGATCTCGGGGCCGAAGACATCGCTGACCATGGCTTCGAGGGCGACGGGGCCGAGCTGCAGACGGGCGTTGGCGCCGAGCGGCATGGCGTCAGGATCGAGCGAGGCGATAAACCCCTGGACGAGGGTGCCGTGGCCAAAGGTTGTGTGCGTGAGGTTGCCCAAAAAGAGTCGAAAGGCGCCGTCGTGGACTCGCAGGGAAAGCTCGCGCAGCACGCGACCGGCGTCAGAGAGGGCGTCCCAGTCGCGCGACCAGAGGTGGAACCGATCCTCCATGTCGAAGCGCAGCGGCGCGGCCAGTCTCAACGCGAAGGGGCGCGTCTGAATCGACAGCCCTGGCTCCACCAGAAAGAGCCAACTCGTCTTCTGCTGTTCGACGCCGAGATCCACGTAGAGGCTGTGTTCGGCGGCGCGTGCGGTCGGCAGGAGGACAAGGGCGATGAGCCACAGCCACAGGGCAAGGCGCGGCGTCGTCGGGGCTTTGGGGGAGCGGATCATCGGGGAAGGGCCTCGCGAGGGCTGGCGTCGGTGGCGTGCGTCTCAGGGGGCAAATCTTCGGAAGGGACAGAGCCTTTGGCGCGCGCCGGGGAAGGGCCGTGTCGCTCGGCGTTGTCGTTTTGGGCGCGTTGAGAGGGCTTTTTTGGCTTTCGCCGGCCTCGCGTCCGCTCAATTCGCTGCCCCGTTTCGCCGCGTCGGAGCGTTGTCCCGCCTTTGGCCTGAAACAAAAGCGCGCCGCCGAGGAGATTCGGGGCGCGCCTGTTGTGTCGCGTGAACTGATCGCACCGCGTCGATCAGCCGTTGGCCTTCTTGAACTTCTCCATGAACGCGACGAGCGCTTCGATGTTCTCGACGCTGACCGCGTTGTAGGTCGAGGCGCGGATGCCGCCCACGGCGCGATGGCCCTTGAGGCCGACCATGCCGTTTTCCTTGGCCTCAGCCACAAACTTCGCCTCCAACTCCTCGCTCGGCAGGCGGAAGACGACGTTCATGTAGGAGCGGCTCTCCTTCTCCACCGGCGACTTGTAGAAGTCGCTCATCGCGTCGAGCGCGCCGTAGAGGATTTCGCCCTTCTTGAGGTTGCGGGCGTGGATCGCGTCGAGGCCGCCCATCTCCTTCACCCAGGCGAGGACGTTGCGCACCATGTAGATGGCGAACGTCGGCGGCGTGTTGAAGAGCGAGTTGGCCTTTGCGTAGGTCGAATACTTGAGCGTCTTGGAGAGGTCGGCACGCCCACTTTCGATGAAGTCCTTGCGGGCGATGATCACGACCACGCCAGAGGGGCCGATGTTCTTCTGCGCGCCTGCGTAGGCCATCGCGTATTTGGAGACGTCGAACTTCTTCCAGATGAAGTCGGAGCTCATGTCGGCGATGAGCGGGACGTTGCCCACATCGGGCGTGTAGTGCCACTGCGTGCCGTAGATGGTGTTGTTGGTCGTGTAGTGGGCGTAGGCCGCGCCCGCGTCGATTTCGATTTCCGACTGCTTGGGAACGCGCGTGAACTTGCCGTCGACCTCGGTGTTCACCGCCTCGCGCACACTGCCGACCATGCCGCCGAGGGCCTTGACTTCGCTGAGGGCCATCTTCGACCAGTGACCGGTGGTCAGGTAGTCGGCGCTCTTACCCTGGGGCAGGAAGTTGAGCGGGATGAGGCTGAACTGGAGGTGCGCGCCGCCCTGCATGAAGAGGACATCGTGCGTCGCGGGCACGTCGAGGAGCTCGCGCATCAGGGCGATGGCCTCATTGTGGACCGCGTCGTAGTCCTTGCCGCGGTGGCTGTGCTCCATGATCGACATCCCGGAGTTGCCCAACTCGGTGAACTCCTTCTGGGCGCGTTCGAGGGCGGGGAGGGGAAGGCCGGCGGGACCGGCGTTGAAGTTGATGACGCGCATGGACATGTCTCCTCAAAGAAGAGCCGCCCAAAGAAGACTCGGGGCGGCGGGTTGGTAGGGAGGTGTTGGGGGCCAAAAGCGCGGCGCGGTTTGCCCCGAATCGGCACTGCCCGCAAGCGATATTCAGGCGTGGTTCAGAGTGGAGTCTGGCGTCGATTTGGCGCTTTGACTCGGGCGGCTGTCAGGCGCGGCGAGTGGTTGATTCGGGTTCGTGTGACGGTGACCGCTCGGCTTCAGGCGCACGCGAAAGCTCTCGTTGCCGGATGATGTGTCGCGCCGTGGCGCACAGGGAGGCCTTCAGCTGGCCGTCTCCGGCGATGGCGCGCAGATCCTCAGTCGCCAGATGGGGCAAAAGGCGGGCGGCGAGCTCGGCGGGCGCGCACGGATTCAACGCGATGGCCCTGCGGACCGCCATGCGGACGCCCCAGCGCGGCGAGGCGAAGATCTCGACGAGGACCTCGGGACGCACTGGCCGACGGGCCGCGACGCGCACGACGAGCGCCTCTGTCAGGCGGGGGTTGAGGAGGAGTTCGCGAATGACGCGCACATCTCCCTGCGCCGCGAGGCGGGCCATGCGTTCGGGGTCGGCGCGCCTGGCCAGGGCTTTTTGGTGTCCGAGCGAGAGCGCGCCAATCTCGGGATCGTGCGGCGGCACAAACTCGCAGGGTGTCTTCTCCGCTTCGGGCGTCTCGGCGAGAAGTCCCGCCGCCAGGGGGAGGCGCAGGTCGCTCGCGGTCTGCCTGAGCGCGTCACGGCTCTTTTGTGAAAGCGCCCTGGCATCGCCGAACTGCAGGGCACGGCTCATGGCGGTGAGCGCGCGATCCGCCGCGGGAGAGAGGCTGGCTCGCGTGGCGATCTCCTCCAGCACCTGAACCGCCAGAGGCGCGGAGAGGCTTTGGAGAGCGTTGGCCGCCACGCGATCGGCCATGGGTCCAAGTTCCAGGGACGCGAGCGCGGCGATCAGCGCGTCGGCCGTCTGCCGCGCCCCATCCTCCGGATTCATCGCTGCGCTTCCTTGCCCTCGTCCCAGTGGAAGTTGAGCGTGAGCCCGTCCAGCTTCTCCGGGTGGTCGCGGAAGATGGCGACGACTTCCCGCGTCTGGCCCGGCGCGATGTCCTGCCCGCGCTTTTGCTGATCCTGGAGCAACAGTTCGAGCGCGCGTTCGTCGGCGATCTCGTAGAGCTCTTCGGGCGTGGCCGATGCCCCGAGGATGACCGAGGTCTGGGCCACGACAGCGCCTGCCTGACCGACGAGATCGACGCGCACCCGACGGCTCTTTTCGGCCTCGGTGCCGCGGTTGCGGACCTGACAGGTGATGACGAGCAGCTTTTTGCCTGCCCGCGTCTCGGCCAGCTGGAAGTTTGAGCTGTCGATGAGGAGCTTCGCGCCCTTGTCGCCCCCGTTGATCAGGTGTCCCAGGTTTCGATCGAAGAAGCGCTGCACCGGGGCGCGGACCGGCTCATGGAGCGCGACGAGGGCCACGGTCACCAGCACGATTAGGATGCCCAGGACCAGGAAGAACGTGCCAGCGGCGTTGCCCCTTCTGGGTCCAGGCTCGGCGTTGATCGGCGCGTCTGCGCCTTGCCACTCGGCGGGGCGGCTGGCGTCGCGCGCGGCTTCTGTCTCGGTCGCGGCGCTGTCCTGGGTGGCGGGTGCCTGCGCTTCCGGCTGGCCTTCGGGCTTGTCACTGGCCTCTGCGGCAGCGGCGGGCGGGGCGATTGTCGTCGCGATGATGGGCTCAACGTCGATCGACTCAACCGTTTCAACCACGTCAGCGCTGTCGTCTCCCTGGGCCATGGCGCCCTGTTGAGCGTTATCCCCAGCGGCTGCGTTCGCGGCTTGAGCGCGCTCAGGCGTCGCGTCATCGCTTTCCGGCGCGGGCGTCTCTTTTGCCGCGTCGGCCGCCATGTCGCCCGCGGCGCTGTCGACAGCCACCTCTTCAAACATCTCCTCGACGCCATTCATCGCGTCGGGCGCTTCCTCCGCGCTCGCCGGTGACTCGGGAACCGGCAGGCTCGGGGGCGTGGGCGACTCGCTCGCTGCCATTTCAATTTCAGACGAGCTCGGCATGGTCTGTGGCGCGCTGTCCGACATCGAGAGCGCTGGCCCTGACGATACCGGAGAGACCGATTCTGGCGCGGTTGGCGCGGCGGGCGCTTCCACTGTCGGCAGCGAAGAGGCGGGCAGGGGCGGGATGGACGGCGCTGGCATCGGCGCGGGCGGAACAGCATTCGCGCGCATCTGCGCCTCAAACAGCGAGGCGGCCATGGCGTCGTTGGCGGTCGCGCTTTCCTCCGGTTGGCTGCCCTGGCCAAAGAGCTGCGTCGAGTTGGCGGCCGGCGATGGCGTGTGGAGCTCGGCGGCGTGAGGCTCCTCGGTCCGAGGGTCGCCAAACAGCGCGGTGCCTCCCACACCCACCGGCGCGTTGACCGGTGCGCCCATCGCGCTGTCGAGAGAGGACGCTGCGACCTGTTGTTCCTCGAACGCGGTCACCCGACGCATGGCCTCGGCGGCACGCAAATCGTCGGCGCCGGGCATGGGCTGGGGCGGAACCGACGACACAGCCACGGGCGGGACAGGAAGGGGCGGCGTTGCGGGCGCCGGGGCGGCGGGACGGCGCACGCGCAGAACGGTTTTGCATTTGGAGCAGCGCAGCTTGAGCCCATCTTCGGGGATTTGTTCGTCTGCCACGCGCAGGCGGGATTTACAGGTCACGCATTGAACGATCATTTGGAGCTCCTCCCGGCTCGTTGGTCTCGATGTCTCGGCAATGCCGAAATGATAAAAAAACGGGCGCCTTATAGAGAGGCGCTTCTTTTGCGCAAACACTTTCAGGCCATTTTTAAGCCTTTGATTTTGCAGGCGCGTCCTCAGGAACACGCGCATGGCCGTTGAGACGTTGCGGGCCTGCCAGACAGCTGTCGAGCGCTCGATGTATTTGTTTTCGACAGACGGAAAATAATTGTTTCGCGGCATTGTCGAGTTTTGGTGATGGTTAATCTTTTTTTGAATAAATTTTTTAATCCTGATTTGTTTTAAAAATCGCGTGTTTTGTTGTCGCGTTATTTGTGTGGAGTGTTTTTGGGGTGTTTAAAGCTATAAAAAAGCCCCTCGATAGTTGGCGTTTATCGAGGGGCGCGTTGGAATGAATGAATTGTCTGGGGCACTAGGATTCGAACCTAGATAAGAGGATTCAAAGTCCTCGGTCCTGCCATTAGACGATGCCCCAAGAGGTGTTGCTGCCGCGCTTTGGCGAGCCTGGCAGGCGGTCCCAAAGCGGCGCGCGCTCTTAGTGCAGCGATGGGCGGAATGCAAGACTCAATGCGGGGACTTTTGGGGTCAGCAGGCCTGTCGCGGCACGAGCAGATCTGCGAGCGCCTCCAAGTCGGCGAGGCAGGCGACGGTGGCCACGCGGGTGCAGCGTTTTTCGTAGCGCCAAAGCTCGCAGTCACTCTCGGCCCAGCGCGATTTGGGTTCGGGCGTGATCCACAAAAGCCTGCCTGTGCGGCGCGCGATGTCGTCCAGGGCGTCCAGGCCAGGATCGCTGTAGTTGCCGCGGCCGTCGCCGATGACGAGCAGGGTGGTTCGGCGTCCCAGGGCGGCTGATTCACGCGCGGCGAGTTCGGCGAAGACGCGGCCGTAATGAGAGTTGCCGCCAAAATCGATGGCTTCGCTCAGTCGCCTGAGGTCGCCGCCGCGCCGCGGATCGACATCCTTGATGAGGTGGGTGACCTCGCGCAGCTCGTTGACGAAGACAAAGGTTCGGGTGCGGGCAAAGAGCGACTGGATGGTGGTGGCGAAGAGCAACATCGTGCGCGCCGTTGGCCGGACTGAGTCGGACAGGTCGCAGAGAATGACGAGCTCGGGTCTGCTGGCGCGCCGCCGTCGAAAAGCGAGCCTGGGCCAGCCATCGCAGAGGCCCGCGTTGCGGCGCAGGGTTGTTCGCACGTCGAGTCGTCCGCGCCTCGCCTGTCGCCTGCGGCAGGTCAGGCGTGTTTTCAGCCGTTCGGCCAATCGGCGCACCGCTCGGGTGACGATGGCGAACTCCTCGGCGTCGAGCGCCATGAAGGGTTGTTCGGCGAGGTCGGGCGATTCGCCGTGGCGCGCTCGCAGTCGGACCTCTTGCGAAACCCACTCGGCGGCGGCCCTCTCGACGCGTTTGAGAACGTCTTTGAGCGCGCGGTTGGTCAGGTCGATCGCCTCGTCGGACAGTCCCCTGGCGGTGAGGTGGTGGGCGATCTCGGCGAGTTCCTGGCGCGTCGCGTCCATGCCTGCGCGTTTCAGGAGGCGTCGGGCGAAAAATCCCTGCTGCGCGGGCCCGTCCAGCTTGGAGAAGTCGAGGTGAAGGGCCGCCTGACGCAGACACGCGAGGAGCGCCGCCCCATCGCCATCCAGCGCCGCGCGCGACAGTTCGCTGAGGGCAAGGGCGTGTTTTTGCAGGGCAGTGGCCAGGCGTTCGAGTTCGCCGCGTTCGAGCCACCCGGCGCGCTCAATGGCTTTGGCCGCCGACTCTCCCAGGGCGTCCAGCAGTCGCGCCGCGCCATCGAAATAGAGATCGAAAATCCGCTCGAAGCGGGCCTGATGGCGCTGCCGTTTGATCAGCGTCGCGGCGAGGGTGGCGCGCAGGCGTTCGCGATCGTCGAGGCCGACAAGGGCGATGGCCTGGGCCGCGTCGATGAGTTCGGCTGTCGAGACGGGTATGCCGTTTTGCCTCAGGAGCGCGGCCAGATGGACGAGGTGAGCGTCGAGGGTCATGGCGGCTTGGCCTCGGGCGGACCTCAGGGGGCGCTCGGGCGCGGATGCGGGGGGCGTCTTTCGCGCTCAAAGACCATCACGCCTTCGAGGTGGACGGTCTGCGGAAACATGTCGAAGGGCCGGGCGAAGGTCGGCTGGTAGCCGGTGGCGACGAGCGACTGGGCGTCGCGTGCCAGCGTGACCGGATTGCACGAGACATAGACGACGCGATGGACGTCGAGCGCCTCTGCCACCGCTGCGATGCCGGGGGCGCCACCGCGCGGTGGATCGAGCAGGAGCGCGTCAAAGCGCATGCCGGATCGGGCCAGGTCACGGGCTTGCCGGATGGCATCGCCGACGATGAACCGCACATGGCCGAAGGACGCCTCGCGCGCCGACTGTCGGGCGAGTTCCAGCGCGCCCGCGCACATCTCGATGGAGACGAGCGCCTTCACGCGTTCGGCCAGGGCCAGGGTGAAGTTGCCGCTGCCGCCGTGAAGCTCCAACACGCGTTCGGCGCCTGCCAGTCGCTCGACGACCTCCGAGACGAGCAGCGCGTTGGCCTGGGGGTGGGCCTGGGCAAAGAGATCCGGGCGCGTGCGCAGGATCGCGCTTGTCGAGGAGGGGGCGCGCCGCTGGAGCACTGGTTTGCCAAAGAGGGGGGTGACTCGGCCATTGACCACGGCCAGGGCGCCATCGAGCGCGGCGTGTCGGGCGAGTCGGGAGAGGCGGCGTTCGGCGTCGTCGCTCAGCCGTTCGAGAAAAAAAGCGGCGCTCACGCGCGACGCGTCACAGGCCAGGGCCACATCGACGCAGCCGCGCGGCAGACGCCAAGACTCGGACTTCTCCGCGAGGAGGGTCTGGAGGGTTGTCAGGGCTGCGCTGAGCTTGTCGTCGAGGAGCGGACAGGTGTTCACGGCCACGACGGCGTGAGAGCGCTTTTGCGAGAAACCGAGGCGTCCGCCGCTGACATGGAGCGTGGCGCGCGCGCGGTAGCGGAGGTCCTGGCTGGCGTGGGCCAACGGGCGCGTTTCGACGCCGTCGAGCAGCTGCCCGAGCGCCTGGGCAAACATCGCGGCCTTGGTCGTTCGTTGGCGGCGCGGCGCGACGTGCAACCACTGACAACCGCCACAGACGCCGGCGTGTGGGCAGGCTGGCGGGAGGCGATCGGGCGCTCGCGAGAGAATGTCGAGCAGTCGTCCCTGCGTCGGAGCGCGGACAGGTCCTGCGGGAATCGCCACGCGCACGCGTTCGCCTTCAATCGCGCCCGGAACAAAGACCGCAGCGCCCTGAATGTGGCCCACGCCATCGCCGGCGGGCGCAAACCCCTCGATGTCGAGGTCGACGACGCGCTCGTCGGACGCGGCTGATTCAGAAAGGACGGCGCTCATCGCTGGCAGCCTCGCAGGCGTCGAACGACGACTCAGGCGTTCGTCTTGGTGCCCAACGTCTCGTTGAGCGCGGGCAGGGTCGGGATCAGCGCCTGGACAATTTGCTCGATGCGCGCGGCGGTCGCCTCATCCACGTCGAGAAATTCAATGCCCATGCCGGGCGCGGCGCCGCTGACCTGACTTACCGCCTTATCCAACGCGCGCGTCACGCGACCTGCGACCTCAAAGGGATCTCCCAGGCCGGGCAGCGAAACGATGAGCCTCAGTTCCGTGCCGACCGGCAGCACTTCCGCCGTGTTCACAAAGAGGCCGACGCGGGAAAAGTTGAGGGCGCAGCTTGATGTGAAGTCGCGGCCATCGGCCCGGTAGGCGACCAGGATCTCGTGGTGAAGGCGATCGGCCCTGCGCTTGTTCGGCTGTTCATCTGCCATGGTCTGGACCTCGGAGTGTGAGGGGAGGCGGCGCGCCCTGAAAGGGAGTGCTCTGTCAATGGAACGCCAGAAGAGGGCGGAACGTTCGATCTGGCGCATGTGGAAAATAGGCGGAGATTTAATCGGAGAATGAATTGTTTATTCAAAAACAGATGGGGGAGTGTTTTGTTTTTTGAGATTGATGAATGGAATGGAGGTTTGATTATAAAAGACCGATAAAAGAGAATATTGAAGAATAGTGCGCCATGTCGCGCGTCTGGAGAATCGATGCTTTCTCAAAACGACAAAGGCACCCCCTGCGGAGTGCCTTGTCGAAAAAATAATCGACGTAAAGAGCTGTCGTCAGCTGCCTTTACGCAATTCGGTCAGGACGAGTTTGGCGACCGCCTTTAACGTCTCGAAAACACCCTCGCCCGTCGGCGCGACCGCATTAAATTCCGGCACCTTATTGGGATTGAGAAGCTCTTGCAGCTCTTCGAGGGGCGTCACGTTGGGCAAGTCCCGCTTGTTGTATTGAATAACGTAGGGGAGCTTATCGAGGTCGTAACCCTGCTCGGCCAGATTGGAACGCAGGTTGTCGAGCGATTCGATATTCGCTTCGAGGCGGTCAATCTGGCTGTCGGCGACAAAGACGACGCCGTCGACGCCCTTGAGGATCAGCTTACGCGAGGCGTCGTAAAAGACCTGGCCCGGCACCGTATAAAGGTGAAAGCGCGTTTTGAATCCACGGATGGTTCCGAGCGCCAGCGGCAGGAAGTCGAAGAAAAGCGTCCGATCGGTTTCGGTCGCCAGGGAAATCATCTTCCCTTTCGCGTCGGGATTAGTCTTTGCGTAAATATACTGCAGATTTGTCGTCTTTCCGCAGAGGCCGGGGCCGTAATAGACGATTTTGCAGTTAATCTCGCGGGATGCGTAATTGATGAACGACATGCGGCGGACTCGCTCGGAGGTGTTGGCTTCGGTGGTGGACGGGGTGGCGGGACGTCGTCATTCCCTAGCTGAACAGGATGTCGAGGTCGTCGTCGGAGATTTCGGCAAAGGGTGAGTTGGCTCCCGGGTTTTGCGTCTTGTCGAGGAGCGACTGGACGATCTTCACCAATTCATCGGTCGCCTTGCGGACGCGCAGGCGAACAAGGCCCACGCTGGTCTCGTCTCCGAACATGACGACCAGGATGATCTGGGAGGCGACGAGCGAGATGTGCAGGCTGTCGCGCTCACCCTCGTGAAAGAGGATGGAGAACTCGCGTTCGCCAATCAGTTTGGCGAGGCCGTCGGTCGCGGCGATGTTGCCGGCGGTCAGCGAAGCCAGCGCTGTCGTGTCCAAGTGCTCGTGCTTGCCTGTAGTCAGGATGAGCTGGCCGTTTTTGTCGATCAGAAAGACGGCCTTGGCATTGGCGTCCATTCTCAGACGTTCGCAGACGTCAGCCATCTGCTTGAACTCGTCTTCATAGATCACCATCGGGGAATTCATCGGCGAGGGCCTCGTCTCGAATCGCTGGGACTCTCAAAACAACGGGGACTCTCCGAAGAGAGCCCCCTGACCATGACGGTTGACCGTGTCAAAAAGCGGCGGCCCTCTAGCAGAGAGTTTTGGGCGGTGCAAGGCGTCGAATGTGTCTTGAATGAGAGGGAAGGACGCTCACGCGGTGGCGAAAATTCCCCTCGGCAGGCGCGTTGTTTAGGGCGAATCGCCCCGGCCTTTTGTGAATCAGAGACGGCGATTTTCCGCCGCAGCTGAACAGAAGGAAGCAGCGATGAATACGCGCGCCAGGTCTCCCCAAGCCGACAAACCCTCAGCCTCGCCTCGCGGCGCTCCGAAGCCGGTGGCGGTCCAGGCGCTCTTCGACCAGCTGGAGGCGCTCTATCCGACGGCGGGAACCGCTCTGAACCACACCTCGCCCTATGAGCTTCTGGTGGCGGTCGTCCTCTCGGCCCAGTGCACGGACGCGCGCGTTAACTTGGTCACCCCGGCACTCTTTGCGCGCTACCCGACGCCGCAGGCTCTGGCCGAAGCATCGCAGGACGATGTGGAACAGCTCATTCGCTCCTGTGGCCTGTTTCGAAGCAAAGCCAAAAACCTCATCGCGCTGGCCCAGCGGATCGCCAACGAACACGGCGGAGAAGTCCCCATTGAACGCGCGCGTCTGGAGCGACTGCCCGGGGTGGGGGCCAAGACGGCGGGCGTGGTGTCGATGCAGATTTCCGATGAGCCGGCGTTCCCCGTCGACACGCACGTGCAGCGCCTCGCCTTTCGTCTGGGATTAAGCCAGCGCCGCGTTCCGGCTCAGATTGAACGCGACCTGACGCTGCTGTTGCCACCGTCGCGCTGGGTCAGGGCGCATCACCTGCTCATCTGGCATGGCCGTGGCCCCTGTGACGCGCGGTGTCCGGACTGTGAGGCCTGCGGTGTGCGCGCTCTGTGTCCGCGCAATGGCCTGGTGGCTGGCGTGAAGCGCTTTCGCTGGCTGACGGGGGCGTGAGGCGCGTTGGCGCCCTCGGTGTCATCTGTCGCCGGGTGTCAGGTCCACGGGCCAAAGCATGGGGCAGGCACTGAGGGGAGATGCCGTCACGCCTTGGGGTTGGCGGTGCGCCGCGCGGCCTCCTTGAGGCGGGTCATGCGACGCTTGATGAGGCCGCGTTTGAGCGAGGAGAGGTGATCGACGAAGAGGCCGCCCTCCAGGTGCTCCAGCTCGTGTTGCAGGGCCAGCGCGAGCAGGGTTCCGTCGGCTTCCAGTGAGAATTCGCGCCCTTCCTCGTCAAGGGCCGTGACGGCGACCTTTTCAGCGCGCTCGACCTTTTCCTGCTCGTCGGGGACTGAGAGGCAGCCCTCGCTCCACAGGCGCTTGCCTTCTTTGCGCGTGATGCGCGGATTGATGAGGACGAGCGGGCGCGCGCCTTCGTCCTGAGGGGAGGTGTCGATGACGACGACGCGTTTGAGGATGCCGATTTGCGGCGCGGCGAGACCGACACCCTTGGCCGCATACATCGTCTCGAACATGTCCTTGATGAGTGTCTTGAGCGACTCGTCGAACTCGGTGACCGGAGCGGAGACTTCGCGCAGTCGCGGATCGGGCCAGATGAGGATGTCGTGAACCATGGTGCTCGTCCCTTTGTGAGGAGGTGTTTCTCCGTTCAACAGCCAGCGCGGGTCAGACGCTTCCCCGCGACGCGCTGTCCATCGGACTCTGAACGACAGAAGAGCGGCCCCTCCGCCTGGGAAGGACCGCTCTCGTTGTCGGGGGTGCGCGCTTTATGCGCGCGATTTACTGAGCGCCTCCCTCGGCGCCGCTTTCACCTTCGCCCTGGCCGTTTTCGCTGCCGGACTCACCGCTGTCTTCACCCTCTGCCGAGCCGAAAACATGGCGGAAGAGGCGATACTGGTGGCCGATCTTGGGCTTGCCGCGGAGCGTCTTCAGCTTGAGGTCGGTCGAGCCCAGGTAGAGAGCGCCGCCGTAGATGTCCATGTCCGCGTAGAAACCAAGCGCCCCTTCGCTCCAGCGTCCGAGATCCTTCCAGCTGCCGTCGGCCTGGCGTCCGCGCAGGATGAGGTCGGAGGAGGTCGCGTCCTGGTAGGCGGCATAGAGCCCCTCTGCGGTCGACAGGAGGACCGCGTCGGCGCCAACCCGGGCGGGCGGCGTGTAAGTGGTGCCGTCGCCAAGGCCGCGATCGATGAAGTCGGCGTTGCCGGGCGTCTGCTGATTGGCAGGGGCCAGCTGGGTGCTGATGGTGGCGGTCAGGTAGCGCAGGCCGCGCCGCGTGGCGTCGTAGTAGGCCACCACAGCCGCGCCGCTGTTCTGACGATCGAAGGTCAGGGACGGGTAGAGGCCGACATCGCCGGTGTCCTTGCCGGAGGCGTCCTGGCCGTCGACGATCTTCGAGGTCCACGTGCCGCCCTCGATGGTCGAGATCATGAGGTTGCCCTGCTGCTCGTCATACCAGGCGATGTGCGGGACATCCTCGCCCTCGCGGAAAGCCAGCGAGGGGAAGAGGCCGACGCCTTCGGGGAGCGCCTTGACCGTCGCGGTCGCTGAACCCTTGTCGCGGCAGACGCCGTCCAGGCACAGCTGAGAGGACGAGCAGGCGTTGTTGCAGTCGTTCGTGGCGGTGATGCAGCTCGTGCCGTTTTCGGAGGTCTCGTCGACGATGCAGCTGAGCGGGCAGCCGTCGCACGGGGGCTTGGGCAGCACGTGGCAGGCGACCGTCTCGATGTCCCAGTCGGCGGCAGAGGCTGGAACGCTCGTCTTGGCGCGGGCGAATTTGAGCGCGGTCAGGCGCTTGGTGCCCACCTCGGTCGCCGTGGCCTCGCCGCAGGTGGTCTCGGTGCCGCCGGTCTTCTGGAAGTAGGCGATGGCGGGCCGCTGTTCGCCATTGGTCGTCGCCAGAGCCAGGGAGGCGTATCGGCCCACGTCGCCGCTCGTCGCGCCGCCATCGATCACATAGGGCGCCGCGTAGTTGCCCGCGTTGTCGCGCGCGATGAAGTGCAGCGATTTGTCGGTCGCTCCGTAATAGGCCACGAAGACTCGCCCTTCGCCCTCGCCGGAGCGGATGGTGGCGATGCTGCTGTATTGGCCGACATCAGGGCCGGGCTCAGCGACGCCACCGCGCGGGCCGTTGACCGAACCGATGACTGGCGCGTCCTGGGGGACACCGTCGACCCACTCGGTCGATTTGACCTTGCCGTCGACGTCAAAGGTGCGGACCACCAAGTCGCCGTGCGTGCCGTCATACATTGAGACAAGGATGTCGCCGTTTGCCGGAGCGATGGCGAGCGAGGCGTGGCGGCCCAGATCAGCGGGCTCGATGGGCGGCAGCTCGACAGCGGCGCACTGAAGCTCGGCGGGCACGCAGGCGTCGTAGACGTTGTCGAGATCGGTGAAGACGACGAGCGAGCCGCGGGGGACGTTGGCCAGGACCGCGGGATCGCAGTGGGTGGCGGGGTGGCAGGTGTTGTTGGCGAGCACGCAGGCTTCGCCTTCGCCGCAGGCGCCGCCACAGGGAGGCGCGGCCACGCAGACGCCCGCGAAGCAGGACTGGCCTTCTTCGGAGCAGGAACCATCCGCGTTGCAGGGCTTGTAGTTGCAGCGCTTGGTGACGCCGAAGGTGGGATCGTTCCAGTCGAGGCAATAGCGATCGCCGGCGCTGCCGCATTCAGCGTCGGAGTTGCACTCAAGGTAGTCGTCGGTGCAGCGGCCCACGCTGGTGCACTTCTGGCCGGGGCAACAGGCGGCGTCTGATTCGCACTCGCGCGTCGTCACCTCGCAGCAGCCGTTCTGGCAGACCGAGTGGCCTGGATCGGCGCAGTCCTCCGCAGTGGTGCAAGCCTGCTTGCCATCGGCGCATTGCCCCTCGACTGGCGGATCGTCGGGACCGGGCTTGGGCTTTGAGTTCTCCGAGGAGCACGCGCTCAAGGCCAAGAGCGCACACGGCAAAAGAATGGCGAACAACCTGCGATGACTCATGCTTCCTCCAAAGGGCGAATCCGGCCCGATCCCCCCGAAAAAAGGGGCGGCCTCCTAAGGCATCCGCGCGGCGAGGGCAAGACGCACAGTGCTTCCGTCTGGACGCCACGCGTGGCCGCGCCAGAGAGGTGGCCGCGACGCGTTTTGGCGGTGTCTGCGGGCGCGCGATCCAGGTCGCGCCACGTCAGTCGGAAAGCCAGTCGCCGAAGCGCCGCGACATTTCCTCGCGGACAAAGCGATCCCGCTCCGCGTCGCCGTCACAGGCCTTGAGCCGTTCGATGAAGTCGCGCGCGTCATCGGCCCGGGTGGCGCGAATGAGGCGTTTGACGATCGGGATCTGCGGGCCGACCATCGACAACTCGTCGAGGCCCAGGCCCAGAAGCAGGAGGGTGCAGAGCGGATCGCCGGCCATTTCGCCGCACATCGACACGGGAATCCCGGCCGTGTGTCCGGCGTCGACGGCGAATTGAAGCGCTCGGACGATGGCCACGTGCAGCGGCAGGTAGAGGTAGGAGACCTCGCGGTTCTGTCGGTCGAAGGCCAGCGTGTATTGGACGAGGTCGTTGGTGCCGATGGAGAGGAAGTCGCACTCGCGCGCCAGCTGGTCCGCGCTCCAGGCCGCGGAAGGTGTCTCGATCATGGCGCCCAGCGGGACCTCGCCGCGAAACTCGACGCCCTCTTTGGTGAGCCTTGCCCGCGCTTCCTCCAGGCAGGCCTTGGCTTCGCGCAGTTCGTCGAGCGAGCTGATCATCGGCAGGAGGATGCGCATCGGCCCGTGGACCGCCGCGCGCAAGAGGGCCTTGAGCTGGGTGACGAAGATGTCGCGGTGGCGCAGGCAGTAGCGCAGGCCACGCAGGCCGAGCGCCGGGTTGGGCTCGCGTTCGGTGATGGCCGCGGCCGAGTGCGGCATCTTGTCGGCGCCCAGATCGAGCGTGCGGAAGGTGATGTCGCGTCCGTCGAGCGCGCGCAGCGCCGCGCGGTAAATCTCGTAGTGTTCCTCTTCGTCGGGCAGCGCCTCGCGGTCGAGGAAGACGAGCTCGGTGCGAAAGAGGCCGACGCCCTCGGCGCCCTGGGCCAGCAGGGAGGGCAATTGGGCGATGTGATCGATGTTGCCCATCAGCCGCACGCGGACGCCGTCCTGCGATTGGGCGGGAAGTTCGCGCAGGGCGTGCAGCGCCTGTTCCGAGGCCAGGCGACGGCGCAGCTTTGTCTGAAACTGCTCGATGTCCTCTGGTGACGGGTGGACGGTGACGGTGCCGCGCTGGCCGTCGAGCGCCATGAGATCGCCGCGGCGGATCTCGTCGCTGATGTGATCGGCGCCGACGACGCACGGCATGCCCTGGGCGCGCGCCAGAATCGCCACGTGCGAGGTCTTGGCCCCCCTGTCCGTCACGATGCCCTTGATTTCGCGCCGCCGCAGGAGCGTGGCGAGGTCAGCCGGACTCAGGTCGCGGGCGACGGCGATGCTGCCCTCGGGAATCTCCTCACCCTCGACATCGAGCGCGTCCGAGCCGCCGAGCAGGTTGCGCAGCACGCGTTCGCCGATGAACTCGATGTCGGAAAAGCGCTCGCGGAAGTAGTCGTTCTCCATGTCGAAGAAGATGCCCTTGAAGCGCGCCACCTGCCGCCGCACCGCCCACTCGGCGTTGATGCTCTCCTGCTCGATGAGGCGCAGCGCCTCGCCGACAAACATCGGATCTTTGAGGATGAGCAGGTGCGTTTCGAGGATTTGCGCCTGATCGCTCTGCGGATCGAGGCGGGCGTGGACTTTGCCGATCTGCTCGCTCGACTGCGCGAAGGCGGCCCGCAGCCTGTCCTTCTCGTCCCTGATCTCTGCCGCGCCGCCCTGCAGATGGCGCGTCGGGCAACTCACGCGCGCCCGGTCGAGGGTGTAGGCGCGCCCCAGCACCATGCCTGGCGAGGCGCCGACGCCTTGAAAGGTGAGCGTTTTCCTCGTCCCACTCATCCGCTCTGTCTCCTGAAAATCGTCCCGCCGTCGCCTTGGGCGCCCCGTCGACAGCCAGAGCGCGCCGCGGCTTCATCGCGGTCTCAGTGATCCTCGCCAAATCCGTCGCGAAAGATGTCGCCGATGGCTGTCAGCGCCTCTTCGGCGTCGTCGCCCTCGGTGCGGACATTGACCGTCGAGCCCTTGGTCGCGGCCAGCATGAGCACGCCCATGATGCTCTTGCCGTTCACCTCCTGCTCGTCCTTCTCCAGGTAGACGTCGCAGCGGAAGCGGGCGGCGAGTTTGACGAGTTGCGCCGCGGCCCGGGCGTGGAGGCCGAGTGTGTTGACGATGACGAAACTTCCCTGCGCGCTGACTGACACGACGTGCTCCTTGGTGGCGTGGTGTGGCGGTGGCGTTGCCCGGCGGTGAAAAGCCGGGCGGCTGAAAGGCGGGCGTCCTTATCCCAGCTTGAGAAGTGGGCGCGGAGAATGTCGAGAGGCCGCGAAAAAAGAGCGACGCGCGCGTCCCGCTCAGAGGAGGAGGCCGACGTAGAAGGCGATCGCCCCGGCGCTGACGAGGATGGCGGTGGCGCTCGGCGCTTTTGGGGAGGCGTTGGCGCGCGCGGCGGTGAGGGCCAGAAGGCCGACGAGCCAGGCCAGCGCGGTCGAGACGACGGGTGACGGCGACGATTCAGGGACGGGAAGGCCTTTGCCTGGCGCGCAGAAAAACGCGGGCGGTGCCAGGGAGACGAGGGCGGCAAAGGCGCCGACAAAAGCGGCGCTCAGGCGTCGCGTGGCGTCACGTCGCTTGTCGAACCGCCAGCGCGCGATGATGTCGAGCACGCCCTCGCCATGTCGATAGCCGGCATCAAAGAGGCGGAGGCGCAGGCTCAGGTGCACGGCGTTGTAGAGCGCGAGCGCGATCAGGACGCCGACGATTCCCAGTCCGAACGCGAGGAGGATTGCGAGCGCGCCAAAGGCAGGTCGCAGCGAACGCCAGAAAAAGCCGTCTCCCAGCGCCGCCAGAGGGCCCATCAGGAGCGATTTGAAGGTGTCGACGCGGCTGGCTGGCATCTCGCCGCGCGCCACGCGTTCTTCGAGATGGAGCACGCCGCCGACGATGGCCGCCGCGAGATAGGGGTGGGTGTTGAAGGGCGTCAGATGGCGCCTGAGCGCTTCTCGTCGCGCCGCCGCGTCCGGATAGAGCGCCTCGAACGCGGGCCACAGGGCGTGGGCCAGGCCGAGGTTCTGCATGCCAGCCGGATTCCAGGCTGTCTGGATGGCCAGGCTGCGCCAGAAGACGCGCGCCAGACAGGCGAGGCCCAGCGTGGCGGGGCGTGTCGGGGGCGTCGTCTGGTTCACGTCGCGCTCCAGATGAAGAGGCCGCGCGTGGCGACAAAAATCGCGGTGGCGAGGAGGGCGGCGATGGCGGCGGTCAGCCTCGCGCGGGCGACATCGAGGGCGGACAGGGCGATGGCGGCGGCGGCGAGCGTCATGGCGAGGGCGGTCAGATCGCTGGCGCGCGCGAGACGGGGGACGAGGTCGGCGGAAAATCGCGGCAGCGCGTGCGTCCAGAAGTGTCCGCCGAGGTGTCCCGCGCCCAGGCCGAGGCCAAAGGTCAGCGCCACAACCGCCATCGACATGAGCGCGGGCGGGGCGCAGCCAGCGAGGAAGAGTCGCGCGGTTGGAACGCGACATGCCGCGTCCATCGACTGCTTACAGAGGCGGACGCAGCGTCTTTCTTGCAGGCTGTCGGCGCGTCGACCAAGGCGGGCGAAGAGGACGCCGAGCGTGACGGCGAGCGCGAAGAGGGCGCTCGGACGCCAGGTTTCGGGCGCGGCGGCGTTCAGGCCTGAGGCGAATGTCAGCGCGGCGAGGCTGGCCCAGAGATCGTTTCCCGGCAGCGCGGCGCCGATGTTGACCTCGCCGAGGAAGAAGAGTTCGAGCGCGCAGCCGATGGCGATCCCCAGGCACGGCGTTCCCCAGACGAGGCCGAGGCAGGCGCCGACCACCACCGGGCGCGAGAGCATGGCCTGCAAAAAGGCTTTGCGCTCGATGGCCCAGAAGCCAGCCAACAGGGCGGTGCAGAGAAGGGCGACGGCGGGCGGCATGGCGTTGGCGGGTGGCGACGGGCGTCGGCAAAGGCGCGACAGGGACGGGACGCGGGCACTGGGCCAGGAGGCGATCACATCGGCGCGGCAGAGTTCGTCTGAGGCGCGGGAGCGGGCGCGTCGGGCTGCGCGGTGGCGGCGGGGGCTGTCGTCGGGACTGTCTCAGGCTGGGGCGCTGGCGCCGGCTCGCTCGCGGCGGGTGGGGCTGTCGGCGCCGGAGGCTGGGCGGGCTCGCCGGATGGATGGGGCGCCGGGGCGTCCGCGACTGGCGCCGGAATGGCCGCGGAACTGGTCGCCGGCGTCGGGTCGGTCGCGGGGGTTGGGGAGGTCGCTGGCGTCGGGGTTTGCGCGTTCGCCCGCAGCGAAAAGTCGAGGACGAGCGTGCCGCTCTGGTTGGGCGCGACGGTGGCCGATTTGAGAACAGCGCTGACGCAGCTTTCGAGCATGGGCGAGAGCAGGCTGTCGGCCACGGCAACGGCGTTTTCCAGGCGTCCCTCGGCGTTCGACGCGAGCTCGTAGACGAGCAGCCCCTCCAATCCGGGCGTGGCCGTGAGGCTTTGCGCGTAGCAGCGTTCGAGCGCCTCTCGCTGTGGGGCGAGCCCCTCGATGATCGCCGGCAGCTGTCCAGGATCGGCCTGCCGCACGGGGCGCAGCGTCAGCGTTGGCGTGCCTGCGCGCGCTGGGTTGGCGCCGCCAAGGTCGATGGCATGGGCCACGACGCGGTTTTCCGCCACGAGATCGGCCGCGACGAGGTCGATGCTGAGCGCGAGCGCGAGGAGCTTGCTCTTGGAACACGGCGCGAGGTCGTCCGACGCCACGCGGAAGTGGACGACGAGGCGGATCGAGCCCTTTTTCAGGCCCTCGCCGAGAGCGTCGATCTCGCTGGCGACGGGGACAAAGCGCAGCCGATCCCGATCCAGGTCGAAGAGCGTCACCCCGCCGTCGAAGAGGGCGAAGGGGCGCTCCATCAACAGGACGAGTTCGCTGTCCGGGGTCAAAGGCGAGTCCGCGCCGCTCAGGAGAAAATCGGGCCAGGCGATCTCGACGCTGAAGGTTTCGGCCAGGCGATCTCGACGCCGCTCGCTGAAGGCCTCTCGCTCGGCCGCCGCCCGCTCGAGATTGTCTAAGTCAACGCGCAGGCGCTCGATGGGGACGAGGTCGGCGCACAGCGACTCGAAATCAGCGCGCTCGACAAGGCGCGTCCTGTCGCCACGGGCCTGAGAGTGGGCGGGACACAGCGCCAGCGCGAACGCGGCGACGAGGCTTGGGACGAGACGCATCGACAGGCTCCTTTGCTCCATCCGCGGGCCCTTCGGCGTCGCGCGATGGCGGGCCCGGGCGACCATGCGGCACGACTCGAAAGGGCGCGTCCCATACGCGATCCGGGACGCTTGTGAAGCGTGCGGGCGATCGTTCGAACAGCGGCTGCAGACACGCCTGAACGCGGCCGAGGGGGGGCGGCCAAAACGTCGGCGTCAACCGTCACGGACAGAGGGGAAACGTCGGCGGCGGTCGCGTGGCGCCCTGAACATCCACGTCCCAGCCAAGGCGCGACAGATCGCGGTCGAGCGTGGCCAGAACATCGCGGGCCAGAGCCGGGACGAGGAAGAAGAGCGCGTGACCGCTGTCATAACCGCGCAGCCGCCGCCGGGCGATTCCCCAGCGCGAGGCCAGCTCGAAGATGGCCAGTTTGGGCGCGACGCGATCGTGCTCGCCATAGAAGATGGCGACGTGCCGCGTCGGGACGCGGGCGCGATCCGCGGTTGGATCCATGGCGCGGTAGGCCTTCAGGACCTGGCGGACGTCGAGGCCGCCCCGATCGAGTTCTTCGCGCACGGGCGCCATCTCTGGCTGAAAGACGAGGAGCTCCCAGCGGACGACCGGGGCGATCAGCGTGAGGAAGTCGAATCCCTCGTCCCAGGTGGAGAGGCGGGCGAGCAGTGATCCGCCGAGCGAGCTGCCAATGGCGCCGATCCGCCGAGCGCCCTGATCGCGCAGCCAGGCGATGAGTGTGCGCGCGTCGCTCAAGGCCTGGCCAAAGGCGGCGATGTGGTCGGGAAAGTCGGTGGCGAGAAAGGCGTCGCCGGAGGCGAATCCCCGGGGCGTTCGGTCGAGGTGGTAGGGCGGCACGAAGAAGACGATGTCGAGCCGCCGCGCCACGAGGGCGTTCAGGTAGGGGACAAGGCCCTGGAAGATGAAGTCGTCCGTCGACTGGCCCGGCATCCAGAGGATCACGGGGCGTTCGCCGAGCTGGCCCTGGCGATAGACGTAAGCCGTGGCCCGGTCTGATTCGGCGTAACGCAGCGGCCAGGCACTCTCGAAGGTGACGAGTTCCTGGGTGAGGCCGGTGGCGTTGGGCAGACGGTGTTGGACGAGTGGCGAGATCGTCACCTGGACGGCGCGGTTGGGACGCGTCCGCGCTTCGAGCTCCGTGGCGGTGAGGAAGGGCAGCGGCGACTTGGTCCGTTCGGAAGCGGCGTCGCGCTCGATGAGGCCCGCCTTGCGGCTCAGCGCCCAGCCGTCGACGCGCTCGTGAAAATGCCCGCAGCCGGTGAAGGCGAAGATCGCCGCCCCCAAGGCGATTGCGCGGCGCGCCTGACTGCCCCGTGCCCCCGAAAACCCGCCCATGTCCCTGCCCCCTGATCATTCTTTGCGGCGCCGGGGAGGCGAAGGGTAGCGCCCGTTTGAGGCGTGCGCTGGCGGAGCGATGTCTGGCGCGGCGTGTGCGGTCGGACCGCGTGGCGAAGTGCAGGCGGCGTCGCGGGCGAATGGCGTTGGCGGGGCGCGGAAGTGGTCGCGGGCGGAGTGCATTAAAAAAGGCACCGGGGCTGGCCCGATGCCTTGTGGGGGACGCGTTGGCCGCGGCGCTGATGGGCTTCAGCGCAGTTCGGCGCCGAAGCGGTTTTTGAGCGCGTCGAGGATGGCCTGGTGGGCGGTGTTGACGGCGGCGTCGTTGAGCGTCTGCGCGCGGTCGCGGTAGCGGATGGCGAAGGCCAGGCTCTTTTTGCCTTCGGGGACGCTTTGTCCGCGGAAGAGATCGAAGAGCGTGACCGACTCGACGAGCGCGGAGGCCTGGCGAATGGCGGCTTCGATGTCGGCGGCCTGGGTGGATTCGTCGACGACGAGCGCGAGGTCGCGCAGCATGGCCGGATAGCGGGGGATGGGATGGGCGCGCGGGATCAGGCGCGAGGCGGCGAGCAGGGCGTCGAGGTCGAGGTCGAAGACAAAGACGCCGCGCGGCACATCGAGCGCCTCGGCCACGGTCGGGTGCAGTTCGCCCATGACGCCCAGCGCCACCTGTTGGCCGTCCGCTCCTCTGGCCAGAATGGCCGCGGCTGAGCGCGGGTGGAGGAAGCTTTTGTCGGCGTTCTGGAAGTGGACGCCGTCGATGTTGAGCGCGCCGATCGCCTGCTCCACAGCGCCTTTGAGGTCGAAGAAGTCGACGGGCTCGGAGGCGGCGCCCCACTGCATGGGCACGCGCGGACCAAAGAGGATGCCCGCGAGGACCTGCCGCTCGTCCGAGACCTTGAAGCCGTCGGCGAGCGCGGCGTTTTGGAGATTGGCGGACAGGGCGGGGCGGTAGACGCGGCCGATCTCGTAGAGGCGAACGGCGTCGACCTGGCGGTTGAGGCTGTGCCTGAGGTTCGTCAGCAGGCCGGGCAGGCGGCTCGTGCACATGGCCGACATGTCGGCGGCGATGGCGTTGCGCAGGCGAATGGGCGCGACAGAGGGCGTGAAGTGGGTGAGCGCCTCGGCCTCGACAAACGAGTAGTTGACGACTTCGTCCAGACCGGCGGCTGAGAGCGCGGAACGAAGGCGCGCCATGGCGTCCAGCGCGGCACCGGAAGCGCTTTTGGGCAGCGAGCGAACGCCGCGCGGCAGCTCTGAGGGGATGTGGTCGTAACCCAGGGTGCGGGCGACCTCTTCGACGCAGTCGGCTTCGCCCTCGACATCGGGCCGCCAGCTGGGCACCGCGACTTCGACGCTCGATTCACCGTTGGGCGTGAGGCCAAAGCCGAGGCCGGTCAGCGTCTTGTCGACGAACGCGCGTTCGAGGGGCATGCCCAACAGGCGCGAGGGCGTGTCGAGGTGGAGCGTGAAGCGGCGGGTGACATGGGGGCGCGGGCAGCAGTCGACGCGGCCGGGCAGGATGGTGGCGCCGGCGTATCTGGCGAGCAGTTGCGCCGTCCGGTCCTGGGCAAAGACGAGCTTGTCCGGATCGATGCCGCGCTCGAAGCGGTGGGACGATTCGCTGTGCAGGGCGTGGCGTCGCGCGGTGCGGCGGATGGCGCCGGGTTCAAACCAGGCCGACTCGATGAGGACGCGCGCGGTCGAATCGGAAATCTCGCTGACGCCGCCACCCATCACACCGGCCAGCGCCGAGGGGGCGACTGCGTCGCAGATGCACAGGTCATCGCCGCCCACAAGCCGCCGTTCCTTGCCGTCCAGCGTGACCATGCGCTCGCCTTCGCGCGCCAGGCGGACGACGATTTGACCACCTTCGACCTTGTCGAAATCAAAGGCGTGCAGCGGCTGGCCGCACTCGAACATCACGTAATTGGTGATGTCGACGGCGTTGGAGAGGGCGCGCACGCCGACGGCGCGCAGGCGGTTTTGCATCCACAGCGGCGAGGGACCGATCTTCACGCCTTCGACGACGCGCGCGGCGTAACGGCGGCAGCGCTCGGGCGCCTCGATGCGGACCTGGAGGAGCGCGTCGACGGTCGGACCAGAGGCTTCGTCGAGGTCGATCGCGGGCAGGCGCAGCGGACGGCCGGTGAGCGCGGCGACTTCGCGGGCCACGCCAATGTGCGAGAGGCAGTCACCGCGGTTGGGCGTCACGTTGATCTCGAAGACCGTGTCCTTGAGTCCCAGTGCCTCGGCGATGGGCTGGCCGACGGGGAGCGCCGGGTCGAGGATCAGCAGGCCCGCGTGATCTTCCGAGATGCCCAGTTCGCGCGCCGAGCAGAGCATGCCGAACGACTCAATGCCGCGAAGGCGGGCGCGTTCGATCTTCACGCCGCCGGGCAAACAGGCGCCGATCTTGGCGAGCGGGACCTTGTCGCCGACTCGGTAGTTGTGCGCGCCGCAGACGATTTGCAGGAGCGCGCCTTCGCCCGCGTCCACCTTGTTGACCGAGAGCTTGGCGGCGTCCGGGTGCGGCGTGCTCTCGACGATTTGCGCCACCACCACGCCGTCGAGCCCTTCGCCGAGCCGCTCTGTGCCCTCGACCTCCAATCCGGCCAGGGTGATGCGCCGGGCGAGCTCTTCTGTCGTCTCGGGCAGGTCCACGTAGTCGGCGAGCCAGTTCAAGCTGATCTTCATCGTTCGTCCTCTGGTGTGTTTTCGAATCGGCGCCGGGCGCGGCCGAACGCCAAAGTGTGTCTCAGGGGGCCTCTTGCCGTCGTCCGCCTAGAACTGTTCGAGGAAGCGCGCGTCGTTCTCGAAGAAGCTGCGCAGGTCGTCGACGCCGTAACGCAGCATGGCGATGCGCTCGACGCCGAGGCCAAAGGCGAAACCGCTCACCTCGCCCGGGTCGTAATTCACGGCGCGGAACACGTTGGGGTGGACCATGCCGGCGCCCAGGATTTCGAGCCATCCGGTCTGCTTGCAGATGCGGCAACCGGCGCCGCCGCAATGGACGCAGGAGATGTCGATCTCGGCCGACGGCTCGGTGAAGGGAAAATAGCTGGGGCGAAACCGCGTCCTAGTGGCGCTGCCAAAGAGCGCCTGGACAAAGGCGTCGAGCGTCCCCTTGAGCTCGGCGAAGGTGACGCCGCGATCCACGAGCAGCCCTTCGACCTGGTGGAACATCGGCGTGTGCGTCACGTCGCTGTCGCAGCGGTAGACCTTGCCCGGCGCGATGATGCGGACAGGCGGGGGCTGGCTGAGCATGGTGCGGATCTGCACGGGAGAGGTGTGCGTGCGCAGGATGGCGGTCTTGCCGGCGAGCGCGGCCTCGTCGGCGCCCAGGCTCTGTGGCGCGATCCAGAAGGTGTCCTGCATGTCGCGGGCAGGGTGGTCGGCCGGGATGTTGAGCGCCTCGAAGTTGTAGTCGTCGAGCTCGACCTCGGGCCCCTCGGCGATGTCGAAGCCCAGCTTGAGGAAGATGGCCGCGATGTCGTCGAGCGTGCGGCTCACCGGGTGGCGATGTCCAAGGGCCGCGCGTCGCCCGGGCAGTGTCACGTCGATTTTTGGACCGCTCAGCTCGCGTTCCAGCGCCTCGCGTTCGAGCGCCGATTTGCGCGCCGCGTGGTGCGCCTCGATTTGTGCGCGCAGGGCGTTGGCGCGTTGGCCAAAGGCGCGTCGGAGCGACTTGTCCAGGGTGGGGATGCGCTCGAAAAGCCTCGTCACGCTGCCCTTCATGCCCAGCGTGAGCACGCGGGCCGCCTCAAGGGCGCTGGCGTCTTGCGCCTCGTCGATGGCGTGTGTGGCGGATTGAGCGATCGCGTCGAGCTCCTGAACGACCTCGTCGGGGAGCGCTGCCGGGGAATTTTCCTGTTTGGACATGGGAATTCTCGATGGGGGAGGGGATGCGCCAAAAAAAAGCCGCCCGACTCTCTTGCGTGAGCGTCAGGCGGCCTTGTCGAGGAGTTCGATGGACGACTTACTTCGAGGCCGCGACGACGGCGCTAAAGCCCTCGGGGTCGAAGATGGCCAGGTCGGCCATGATCTTGCGGTCGATGGCCACGCCATTCTTCGTCAGACCCGCGATCAGCTTGGAGTAGGTCGTGCCGTTGAGGCGCGCGGCGGCGTTGATGCGGACGATCCACAGGCGACGGAAATCGCGGCGGCGCTGGCGGCGGTCGCGCGTCGAGAACTTGAGGGCGCGCTCCACAGCCTGGTTGGCACGGCGGTAACAATTCTTGCGGCGGCCGCGGAAACCCTTGGCCAGCTTGAGCACTGCGTTGCGGCGCCTGCGCGCCTTGAAACCTTTTTTGACTCTCATTCACTTCTCCATGCGTGTGCCGCGTGTCTCGAAAACATCAATGATTTCGGGAACTTAGGGACACGGCCAGCGCGTTGATTCCTCCCCGGGAGGCACTCAGGCGTAGGGGAAGAGTTCCTTCTTCACTTTTTTGGCGTCCATTGGCTCCAGGTGGCCGTTGCCGCGCAGGCGCCGATTCACTTTACCGCTCTTGGAAAGGAAGCAGTGCCTGGCGTAGGCGCGGGCGAATTTGACCTTCCCGCTCTTCTTGACCTGGAAACGCTTGGCCGCGCCGCTCTTGGTCTTCAGCTTGTAGCCCATCGTTGTCCTCATCGTTCTCTCGCCGGGACCTGTGCGCCCGGCGCTTCTGTTGATGCACCCCCGAACGCGCCGCCACGCCATCAAGGCGCCGCTGCCCGCCCGGTCCTGCCGGCGATTTCGACTGTTGCCGCACGTCTCAGGACATGCGCGCCACCCGTCATCGCCCCTGGCGCTTTCCGCTTCACCGAAGTGCCATCGGAAAACGCGCGACGGCCCGCTCAAGCAACCAGCGGACCGCCTTGAAACTCGTCTTTCAGGAAGGATTGGCCGCCTCTGCCTTGCCGTCGGCCGCCGGAGCATCCTTGGCCTGCTGCGACTTCTGCGCTTTGGCCTGCTCCTTTTCCTTTTCACGCTCCCGCGCCGCCGCGGCGATCTGGGCTTTGAGTTTGGGACTCGGCGCCAGGATCATGAACATCTGCCGGCCTTCCATACGCGGCGCCTGCTCGATGACAGCCGCGTCCTTGAGGTCGCCGACGACATCGCTGAGCAGGTTCTGGCCGATCTCCTTGTGCGTGATCTCTCGGCCACGGAACATGATCGTCACGCGCGCCTTGTCGCCGTCTTCGAGGAACCGCCGAATGTTGTTCACCTTGAACTCGTAGTCGTGATCCTCGGTCTTGGGGCGCATCTTGACCTCCTTGATGCGCACGACGACCTGCTTCTTGCGCGCCTCGTTGGCGCGTTTCTTCTCGTCGTATTTGAACTTGCCGTAGTCCATCACCTTGCAGACTGGCGGCTTGCTCATCGGGCTCACTTCGACGAGGTCGAGCCCCTGCTGCTGAGCGTAGGAGAGGGCCTGATCGATCGGCATCACGCCGAGCTGCTCTCCTCCAGGTCCGATGACTCTGACCTCACGCGCGCGGATGCGGCGGTTTGTTCTGGCGTCTCTGGCGATGTTCCTAACCTCCAGTTGGGCGCGGTTCATCGAAACGCGCGCGGTCTGTCTCCCTGCATGAGAAAAGGTCACTCGACTGCTTGAGTGACCTCTCTCGACGCTCGGTTGCTCAAAAAAACGGCGGCGGCCCCTACTCGATTTTCATCGGGGTGTCAACGCGCCCCCACGCGAATCAGAAAGCGAGTTCCAGACCGACTGTCAGCGCCGTGTCCGTCTTTTCCTTGCCATCGGCTGGCGCCGTGTCGTGGGTGACGAGGAACGAGGTGTTGAAGCTCAGTGCCTTGATCAGCTTGACCGAGATTTTGGTCAGCGAGGAGAGCCAGACGCGACTGTCGCCGACGACGTTGGGCAACACCTCGAAATCCTCGGTGAGGATGAGCCCCTCGGTCAGCGCGTAGCGGAAGGCGAGCGCGAAGCGCGGCGCGGCGATGACCTGGTCCTCAAGGTTTGTCGGCTCCGGGTAATACTGGAAGCGCAGCTCTTTGCCGCCGCGGAAGGCGAAGTCGGTCTGCAGGCGCAGGGTGCTCACATCGCCCTTCTTCTGATCGAGCCAGATGACGCTCAAACCCGCTTCGCCCACCGGCTTGGTCTCGACGCTTTTGACGTGGTCGGTCAGGACACCGGCGAGCAGATAGACGGAAATCTTTGAGGTAAAGCGCAGGTCGGCGCGCAGATCGACGTTGGCGTTGAGGGCGACGATTTCGGGCTCGGCCTCGATGATCTCGCCGGTCGCCTCATCGATGCTGTCGGCCGCGCGCGTCCGTCCGTAGGCGCCGCCGGCCTTGAGCTCGAAGATCCAGCGCTTGCTTTCGCGTCGCAGCGAGGCGTTGGCGCTCGTGGTGATGGAATTGGAATTGCCCGTCAGCGAGATCAGGCTCAGGCCGACGATGCCGCTCCAGTTTGAGGTGTCGTCGCTCGCGTCGTCCGCGGGCGTGGCGGGGGGCTCGGCGGACTTGGCCGCTTCAAGCGTGGAGGCCAGTTTGTCGAAGGCGGCGGCGAGTTTGGCGGCGGACTCGGCGGCTGCCTGGGCGGATTGCGCTGCTTTTTCTGCGGCTTCGGCCGACCGCGCCGCGATCGCAATCGCGTCCTCGGAGGAGGTGGCCTTTTCGGACGTGGCGGCGTCATTCGCGCTCGCCTGTGTGTTTGCGCCCGCCACCTGGGCGGTCGCGTCGGGAGTGTTGGTCTCGGCATTGGGCGAGGCCAGCAGGAGCAAGGCAGTCAACAAGGGCAACATGATCGTTTCCTCATCGTGATGGAGAAGTGGGAATGGTCCATCTCGCGCCAGCATCCAGCAGACGTGGCTGGGCCAAGAAAACGGCGCGTTGGTTCGCGCCGGTGCAACAAAAGAGGCAACAAAGGGCGGCCGTCCCTCTCAGCGCCGCGCCCAGTCCAGGAGCGCTGGCTTGAGTTTGGCGAAGGCCATGGCGCGGTGGGAAAGGCGGTTTTTCTCCTCGCGCGGCAATTCAGCGAGTGTCTTTCCCAACGCCGGGATTTCGAAGAGCGGGTCATAGCCAAAACCATTGGTCCCGCGCGGCGATTCGAGAATGCGCCCCTCGACTCGGCCCTCGACGTGAAGCGGCGGCTCGCCAGGCAACAGAAAACAGATCGCCGTTCTGAAATGCGCCCCACGCGACTCTGCGGGCACGCCAGCCAATTCCCTGATCAGGCGATCGTTGTTGGCGCGGTAGCGCGCGGTCGCGTCGTCGAGAACGCCCTCGGCCACACCGCCATAGCGCGCGGAATAGACTCCCGGCGCGCCGTCAAGGGCATCGACACACAGTCCGGTGTCGTCGGCCAGAGTGGGCAGGGCGAATCGCTCGACATAGGCCTGGGCCTTTTTGAGCGCGTTTTCCTCAAAGGTCGGCGCGTCTTCTTCCACATGAATGGCGGGAACGTCGCCGAGCGAGAGGATTTTCAGGTCGAGGCCAGCGACCAGCGCTTCGAGCTCGGAGAGTTTTCCCCGGTTGGTCGTGGCGAAAAGGAGCGCCTTCATGGCGGCGGCGCTTTGGGAGCGAATTATTTTTTCGTCAACACTGAACATGTGGCGTTTTAAAGGCGCGAGCGCTGCCCCGGATTCCGCCTTGGCGGGCGCGCTGTCGCCGCCTGAATCGAATGGTTGTGAATAGTTGGTTGAATGGATTTTTATAACGCGTGGATTAAATTATTATAATTAATTTAAAAACGCGTGTTTGGAGTCCAGGTGGTTTTCGGATTAAATTGTTTTATTTGTTTGTGCTTTTTGGGTTGAGGGATCCGCGGCGATAACCGCGAAGATCAATGGCTACAAAGCGATAGCCCGCGTTTTCTCCGGCATGGGCGATTTGTTCGCGCAATTCAGCTGCCATGGCGCGGCTGATTTCGTCGGCTGGCAATTCGATACGCGCGCTGTCGCGACTGTCGCGCACGCGAACATCGGAAAACCCGATGGCGAGGATGGCCTGTTCAAGGCGCTCGATGCGGCTGAGTCGTGCGCGCGTGATGGCTTCGCCGTGGGGGATTCGGGTCGCGAGGCAGGCGCGCGCAGGCGCGTTCCAGATGTCGAGGCCGCGGCGTCTGGCGAGGGCGCGGATCTGGGCTTTGTCAAGGCCGAGTTCGAGAAAGGGGGAGCGCGCGCCCATCTCACGCACGGCCTTCAGGCCAGGCCGATAGTCGTCCAAGTCGCCCTGGTTGGAACCTTCGAGCACCGCTTCCAGCTTGTGGCGCCGGGCCAGTTCGTCGAGTCGGGCGAAGAGGGCCTTTTTGCAGTGGTAGCAGCGTTCGGGCGGATTCTCGCGAAAGAAGGGCTCGTCCAACAGATCGACGCGGAGAATGTGGTGGCGCGCGCCGCAGTCGCTGGCCACGCGCGTGGCGCGGTCGAGTTCGAACCGGGGGAGGGCGCCGCTGTCGAACGTCACGGCAAGGACGCGCTGTCCGAGGACCTCCACCGCGACGCTCAGCATCAGGGCGCTGTCCACACCGCCGGAAAAGGCGACGAGCGCGCCCGTAAGGCCTGACATCCAGTCGCGCAGCGCTGTTTCGACCACGTTCAAATCCTCAAAATTTTTCTGCGACATGGCCGACAAAAAAAGCCTCCCGGGGGCACCATTGTTTGCAAACGAGTAAGATTCAAAAAGAAACAAACAAACCTCAAAAATAACCTTGATGCGTTTCCTCATTTTAGCCTTTGAGGCGCCGCGAAAATTTTGGGCCTCAGCTCAAACCATCCTTGCGGGAGCGGATTCATTCCCTCCCGTTTTTTCGTCCGACCGTAACAACCGCTAAACGACAGAGGAAATCTCAGATGACTCAGAGCAATGCATCGAACGCAAAGTCCGCCACCAAGCCCACGGGCAAGCTGGCGGTTCTCATCCCCGGCCTTGGCGCCGTCTCCACGACTTTCATCGCGGGCGTCGAGCTTGTCCGCAAAGGGCTCGGCAAGCCGATCGGCTCACTGACGCAGATGGGCACCGCGCGCCTGGGCAAGCGCACCGACAACAACACGGTGATGATCAAGGATCTCGTGCCGCTCGCCGGCCTCGACGATCTCGTCTTCGGCGCCTGGGATGTGGTCGGCGAGGACGCGCTCACGGTGGCCAAGCGCTCGGCGGTGCTCTCGGAGAAGGACATCGACGGCGCAGCCGACCTGTTGCGCTCGATCAAGCCGCGTCCCGGCATTCACGATCCCGCCTATGTGCGCGAGCTGCCTGTGGACAACGCGATGAAGGCCGCGACCCATGTCGAGCGCGTCGAGCAGATTCGCGCCGACATCCGCGAGTTCAAGAAGACGCTCGGCGCCGACCGCGCGGTCATGCTCTTCACCGCCTCCACCGAGAAGTTCCACCAGCCCGGCAAGAACCACGAGACGCTCAAGGATTTTGAGGCGGCGATCGAGGCCAACGACCCGTCGATCAGCCCGACCATGATCTACGTCTACGCCGGCATGAAGGAGGGCTGCCCCTTCATCAATGGAACGCCCAACTACTCGGTCGATCTGCCCGCGATTCAGGAACTGGCCAAAGAGCTCTGCCTGCCCATCGCCGGCAAGGACCTCAAGAGCGGCCAGACGATGATGAAGACGGTGCTCGCGCCCGCGCTCAAGGCGCGCCTGCTCGGCCTGCGCGGCTGGTTCAGCACCAACATTCTCGGCAACCGCGACGGCGAGGTGCTCAACGACCCGGAGGCCTTCCACTCCAAGGAGGTCACCAAGACGGGCGTTCTCGACACCATCCTCGTCGGCGAGGACTACCCGGACCTCTACTCGGACTACACGCACAAGGTTTCGATTCACTATTACAAGCCGCGCGGAGACGAGAAGGAAGGCTGGGACAACATCGACCTCACCGGCTGGCTCGACTACCCGATGCAGATCAAGGTCAACTTCCTCTGCCGCGACTCGATCCTCGCCGCGCCGCTCTGCCTCGACCTCGTCCTCTTTATGGACTTCGCCATGCGCAACCACTGGCGCGGCATTCAGGAGTGGCTGTCGTTCTACTTCAAGTGCCCGATGGCGGCCCCTGGCCTCAGTCCAGAGCACGACCTCTTCATCCAGCTCACCAAGCTCAAGAACACGCTGCGCGTGGCCGCTGGCGAGGCGCCGATCACCCATCTCGGCCTTGAGTATTACGGCGATGATCTGCCCATCTGCGTCCCCTGACGCCTGTGAGTCGGCCCGGGACTGTCTGAGTTCCGAGCGTGTTTGACCAAGCCGTCGAAGTCCGGGCGCGCCCCATGAGCCGCCCGGATTTTTTGACGCGCCGAGCGAGGCCCCGGTCGGTGGCGCGCTCGATGAAACGTCGGCCGCTGGCGGCGGTTGTTGTCTGCCGCCGGTCGTTTTGAGGCCGAAAGCAGGAATCTGGCTGCTGGCGCTTGGAAGGCCTGTTCCGGTCTCGCGCCGCGCCTTTCGCCTGACGCGCCCCCGCGCGGGAGTCCCTCTATGGAAACCCTCCTCAACCTCGTCACTGGCCGCGATCTGTCGCCCGAGCTGCGCGTCTGGTCGGCCCTGATGCCCGCCCTGCTCGTCAGCGCCTATTTCATCGTCGGGATGATCGTCTGGTCGATCAAATGCGCCCTGTTCGGTGTCGAGAAGGACGAGGAGACGCTCAAGCGCGGCAGCAGCGTGATCATGGGCTTTTACCTGAGGCACTATTACTTCTGGCTGATGAAACCCCTGTGGGGCTTCCTCTCGTGGGCCAGGGTGCCGCCGACCTGCATCACCACCTTTTCGGCCCTCGTCGGCCTGGGATCCGGATTCGCCGCGGCCGCCGGTCGCTTCGCGCTGGCCGGCTGGCTCTTCATCTTCTCGGGCATCCTCGACACCCTCGACGGCCGCATCGCCCGTTCGCGCGGCCTGAGCACCCCCTGGGGCGCGGCCATCGACTCCACGCTCGACCGCTACGCCGACTTCGCCATCCTCATCGGCATGGCCTGGTATTACCGGACCACCTGGGTGCTCATCCCCGCGCTCCTGATGATGATGGGCGTGGCGCTCGTTCCCTACATCCGGGCCCGCGGCGAGGCGCTCGGCGTCAAGGTCACTGGCGGCCTCATGCAGCGCGCCGAACGCACCATGTATCTGGGCGTGTCGCTGGCGCTCAGCCCTGTTCTGGAGGCGATCTTCTGGCCCGAGGCCGAGATGCCGATGCACTGGATGACGGTGGTCGCGCTCGTCGTCATTGCCCTGATGACCAACTGGACCGCCCTCACCCGCCTCTACACGCTGGTCGACGCCCTGAAGCGCGGCAAGAACGCGACGGTCGAGGCGGAGCGCGCGGCCAAGGGCGAGCGGGGCTTTTTCCAGAAGCTCGGACTCAACGCGATGGCCGCCATCCTCGCCACCGTGGCCGACTTTTTGGTGGTGCTGGCGCTGGTGGAAACGGTTTCGGCCGTCCGCCTTTCGCCCGGCGTGGCCACCGCTCTCGGCTGCGTCGTCGGCGGCATCCTCAATTTTACCCTCAACCGCGTCGTCACCTTCCGCTCCAGGGACGCGCTGGCGCCACAGATCGGCCGCTACTTCGGCGTCAGCCTTGGCTCCTTGATCCTCAACGCGTTCGGCGTGGCCCTCGTCACGTCGCTGCCCGAGGTCGACTACCGCGTCTCGTGGTGGCTCGTGCGCGGCCTCGTCTTCCTCCTCTGGAACTACCCGCTGCACAGCTCCTACGTCTTTGGTGACGAAAAGCCCGCCGAGGCGCCCGCCATGAGCGCCGACAGCGCCCCGACCCCGGACAAGGCGGCCACCTGAGCCGCTGTCCTGCCGCAGCCTGTTTCTTTCGCAACGCCGCGCCACCTCAACCGCTGCCTCCCACAGCCCGCGCGCCCGACTCCCGAATCCCATGTCCGAACCAAGATGGATGTCCAAGGTGGACGCGTCCGTTGGCCGTGCCGCCGCCTGGTCCTTTCGCAACGCCGGTCGCGCTCTGGCCGCAGCCCTCCTCCTCACCCTCGTCGGCTTCGGCCTCTCCACGCGCCTGTCGCTCAACGCCGACATGTCGAGCCTCTTGCCCGAGACGTTCGAGAGCGTGCGCGACCTCTCGGTGCTGCGCGAGAAGTTCGGCGGCATGGGTTACGTCGTGGTGGTCGGCCAGGGCGCCTCGCCCGAGGATTTGCGCCGCTTCGCCGACGATTTGGCGCCCAGGCTGGAGGCGCTCGAAGGCATCCGCTTCGTCGAATACCAGCGCGCCAGCGATTTCTTCGAGGACCGCGCCCTCTACTACCTGTCGACCGAAGACCTGTCGGAGGTGCAGCGCCGCCTCAAGGAACGCGAGCGCTACGAGCGGCGGATGAAAAACCCGATGTTCGTCAGGCTCGACGACGAACCGGCGCCCTCGATCGACTTTGGCGACATCACGGCCAAATACGCCGGCAGCTCCCACGACCGCCTGGCGGGTGACGGCGAGCGCTACTACCTCGACCCGAGCGCGCGCGTTGTCGCCCTGCTCGCCAAGCCGGCCGGCACCTCGGTCGACCTCGACTACGCCAAACAGATCGTCGGCCGCGTCGAGGACTTCGTGGCGTCGCAGGACCTCTCGGCCTACCCGGGGCTCACAGTCGCCACCACCGGCACCTACAAGAAGAAGATCGACCAGCAGACGCAGATCACCGCCGACGTGGCCTGGGCCAGCTCCATCGCCCTGCTGCTGATGGTCCTCTATCTGGCGTTCCACTTCCGCAGCCTGATGGGCATCGCGCTCGTGCTCGCGCCGACCACCGCCGGCCTCTTGTGGACCTACGGCTTCGTGGCCGTCGCCTATGGCCAGGTGAACCTTTTGACAGCCTTCCTCGGCGCCATCCTCGGCGGTCTCGGCACCGAACACGGCATCCACCTCTATGGCCGCTATTCGAGCCTGCGCGCCGAAGGACGGTCGGGCGAGTCCGCCATGCGCGAGGCCTTCACCCACACCGGCGGCGCCGCGCTCATCTCGTCGATCGTCGCCGCGCTCACCTTCGCCAGCCTGGCCATCTCCGACTTCAGCGCCTTCCGCGAGTTCGGCGTGATCTCCGCCGTCGGCATGATCGTCCTCGTCTTCGCCTACATCCTCATCTACCCGGCGATCATCGGCCTGTGCGCCCGCCTCGGCTGGGACCCCAAACCGCGTCAGGCCGTCACAGGCGCCTCCTCCGCGCTCTCCCGAATCCTGCCGCGTCGCCCGCGCGCCTTTGGCCTCGTCATCGCCGTGGCGCTCGCGCTCCTGATGGTCCGCGTCCCCCACACGCGCTTCGACTACGACCTGGGGACGCTCGAAGACAGCACCCTTCCCTCGTTTCAGCTCGACCGGAAGGTCAATGAGCTGCTCGGCTACTCGCAGACGCCCGTCGTCCTCTTCACCGATTCGAGCGACGAGGAACGCGCGCTCGTCGAACAGCTCAACGCGCGCAAAGAAGCGCTGGGCACCGCCTCCACCATCGATTTCGCCGCGGCGCTCGACGACCTGGTGCCGCCCGCGCAGGAAGAAAAGCGGGCCATCCTCGACAAGATCGACAAGACGCTCAGCCGGGTGAAGCGCGAGTCGCTCGACAGCGAGGCTCAGGAGGGATTCGACGCGCTCAGGCGCATGAGTCAGGCGCAGCCCTTCACGCGCGTCGACATCCCCGCGTCGATCCGCCGCCAGTTCGAGGGCGTGGCCGGCGACGGCGGTTTTGTTCTCGCCTTTCCGGGCATCAGCCTGGGCGACGGCGAACGGGTGACCATGCTGGCCCGCGAAGTGCGCGATCTCGAATTGCCCAAAAGAGACTCTCAGAGCGCCCCGACGCGCGTCTCGGCCGTGGGCGAGGCGCTGATTCTGGCCGACATCATCGACATGGTGACGCGCGAGGCCCTGCCCGTTCTCAGCGCCGCCATCCTCTTCGTGCTCGTCGCGCTGTGGATCACCCTGGGCAAACTCAGGCTGGCGCTCGTCTGCCTGCTGCCCACCGTCGTCTCCATCCTCGGACTCGTCGGGCTGATGGATTACGCGGGCATCGAGTTCAATTTCCTCAACATCGTCGCCATCCCGGTCCTCATCGGCACCACCGTCGACGCCGGCGTCCACCTCGTCACGCGCCTCGGCGGCACGGGCGGCGGGGAGAATTTCAGCGCCATCTACGCCGAGACCGGACGCGCCATCTGCGGCGGCCTCATCACCAGCGCCGTCGGCTTTGGCGCCATGATCATCGCCGACCACCCAGGCCTGGCCTCGCTGGGACGCCTGACCATCCTCGGCTTCTCGCTCAACCTGGTGGTGATGCTGCTCGCATTCCCGACGCTCCTCCTGCTGCGCCGGAAACGCCCCGCGAGCGCCTCGCCCAACACCCCGGAAAACGTTCCAACCTCTTGAAATCATTGATGTTTTAGACGCCGACCGCCTCCAAGGAGACAGCCCATGCTCACCCAGACACTGGCCCTGGCCGCGCTTCTTTCCGCCGCCCCCGCCGCGCCCGCGGCCACGCCTTCCACCCCGGCCGCCGCGCCCGCCCAGAGCGCGCCCGCGTCAACCCAGGCCCCCGCCGTCGATCCGGCCAAACAGGCGGCCATCGTTCGCGCCCACACCGACCGGCTGATCGACGCCTTCAAGCGGGTCAAGGAAGACGACGGCAAGCTCGGCGCCGCCGACAAGGCCCAAAACGCCAAGGCCTACGCCGAACTCGACGAGCTGCTCGCGCGCGAACACTTCACGGCGCTCGCCATCGCCCCGCGTGAGGACAAGTTCAGTGCCGACGAGCTCAAGGCCTTCAAAGCCGAGTTCTGGGATGTGGTGCAGCGCGTCGCCTACCCGGGTTCGGGCGCCTTCTTCCGCGAGGGCGAGGTCAAGATCGGCGCGCCGACGAACAAGGGCGACGTGTGGACGATCGAGCTGAACGCCTACGTTCCCAGCGAGGATTTGGAGACGGTGGTCGGGTTGCAATGGCGGGGCGGCGACTCGATGCGCATCGTCGACGTGCTCTTCGACGGCGACTCGCTCGTGCGCGACTACCAGAACCAATTCGCGCGCATCGTCGACAAGGACGGCGCCAAAGGCCTGTTGAAACTCCTCGCCGACAAGCGCGCCGAGCTCTCCAAGACGGCAGAGGCCAAATGAGCGGCCCGATGTCATCGCGCTTGAGTCTGAAGGCGCTCGCCCTGGCGGCCCTTCTCTCCATGCCGGCCGCCGCCCTGGCCCAGAGCGAGGCGCAGAAGCTCGACCTCACGACGCCGATGCCGCGGGTGACCCAAGGCGTCGACGCGCCATCGACCACTTCGGGCGACGCGTTGCCGGCAGGCCCCTACACGGTCGAGCAGTGCGTCGAGATCGCCGTGCGCGCGAGCGGCAAGGTGGCCGAGGCAGAGGGGCTCGTCTCCGAGTGGAAGGCGCGCCTCTACGAGGTCGAGGCCAACATCTATCCCAAGCTCCAGGGTCTGGCCCTGGCCGCGCCCATGTTCACCGTCGAGGCCAAAGACGGCGCGGACGTGCTCGGCGGCGTGAAGCGCAAGTGGAAGTCGATCTCCGACTGGGGGCCCTACTTCCGCCTCGAACTGTTGCTCGTGCAGCCCATCTTCACCTTTGGCCGCCTCTCGGCCGGCGAGGACGCCGCGCGCGCCCGCCTCCAGGTCGAACAGGCGCGGGTCGAACAGGCGCGCAATGCCGTCGCTCTTGAGACGCGCAAATTCTACTACCTGCACCTCTACGCGAAGAGCGTGCTCCCCCTCCTTGAGAACGCCCGCAAGACGCTCGACGGCGTGCTCGAACAGGCCCGGGCCATGCACGCGGAAGCCTCGGGCAAGGTCTCGACCGCGGATCTGATGAAGCTGGAGGTGGCTTCCATCGAGGTCGACAAGTTCCTCGTCGAGGCCAATACCGGCGCCGGGCTCTCGCTCGCCGCGCTCAGGCACACGATGGGGCTTCTGCCAGACGCGCCGCTCACCCTCGCCGACACGCGCCTGCCCAAAGAGCCGCCCGCCTCGCCAGCGCTTTCCGAGCTCGTCGCCCTGGCCGAATCGCAGCGCCCCGAAATCGCCCAGATCACGCACGGTCTGAAGGCCGCCAAATCGCTCGAAAAGGCCGAAAAGCTCGCCAACGCGCCGATCATCGCCGTCGCCGGCCAGTTCCAGGCCTCATGGACGCCGACGCGCGAGGACATCGACAACCCCTACCTCGTCGACAACTACAACGACCTCTTCGGCGGCGTGGCGCTCGCCATCCAGTTCGGACTCGATCCGGCCGCGGCCCACGCCAAAGCCAAGGCAGCGCGCGCCATGGGCGAGCAGGTCGAGGGCCTGAGTCACTTCGCCAGGACAGGCATCCCGGTCGAGGTGCGCAAGGCTTACGACGACGAGACGCAGGCCCGGCAAATGCTCGCGCTCTCCAAAAAAGCCGAAGTCGCCGCCCGCAAATGGATGCTCTTCGCTGGCGCCGCCTATTCGAGCGGGGTGGGGGAGACCAAGGATTTCATCGAAGGATTCGCCGCCCATATGCAAATGCGCAAAGCCAGGCTCGATCAATTGCTCAAAGTCCACACCGCGCGCGCGGAATTATTGAACGCCGTCGGCCAAAGAGCGGATTTTTGATTTTTTTGAGTTTGAACTGAACTCGAATTAGCCCGATTTAATTTATTGAAAAGACGCGTTTTTTTTGAATTGTTTTAATGAGTTGAAGTCATTCCAGGAGATAGCCCAGGAAGCGGGGTTTTAATAAAATATTTTTAAACAACGAGCGGCGACGCGAATTTTCAAGAAAACTCAATAAATTAAATCGAGCTTCCGGCGCTGTTTCCTGGAATGAAGGTTTTTAAAGATAAATGTATTTAAAGAAATGAGATCAGCCGAGGGCGTTGATTTGCGCCTGGGTGATTTCGGTGATGCCTTTGAAGGCGAGGTCGAGGAGGCGGTCGAGATCGCGGCGTTCGAAGACTTTGCCTTCGGCGGTGCCCTGGACTTCGACGAGCGCGCCTTTGGCTGTGCCGATGACGTTCATGTCGACTTCGGCGTGGCTGTCTTCGGCGTAGTCGAGGTCGAGCACGTGCTGACCGTCGACGATGCCGACGCTGATGGCGGCCACGGGGGATCTGACGGGGTCCTGGAGGATCAGGCCCTGACGGCGCAGTCGGCGCGTGGCCATGGCCAGGGCGACAAAGCCGCCGCAGATGGAGGCGGTGCGCGTGCCGCCGTCGGCCTGGAGGACATCGCAGTCGATGGTGATGGTGCGCGGTCCGAGCAGGTCGAGATCGAGCGCGGCGCGTAAGGAACGGCCGATGAGGCGTTGGATTTCGATGGTGCGCCCGGTTTGCTGGCCTTTGGCGGCCTCGCGTTTGGTCCGCGTCTGCGTGGCGCGCGGCAACATGCCGTATTCGGCGGTGACCCAGCCGCGTTGTGTCCCGTTCAGGTGGTGGGGCTGGCGCTCTTCGACCGTGGCGACGCACAGGACGCGCGTGTCGCCGAACTGGACGAGGACCGAGCCCTCGGCGTGGGGCAGAAAATTGGGCTGGAAGGAGAAGGGGCGCAGGGCGTCCGCGGGGCGGCTCGTTCGCATGAGGGTGCCTTTCTGGGGGAGTTGAGGAGGGGGGAATGCCGTGGGGCACGTCTGAAAAGGGCGGGCGCCATACCCCGGGCGCGTCGGGCTTGTCAGCGCGTTCCATGGCGTTGGCGACAGGTGTCCGGCGCGGCGTTTCGCGAGGCGCTGGAGCGGGGTTTCTGGTCGGCGTTTTGAGAGGCGGGGATGGCTGGAAACGGGCTGTTTCGCGCCTTGACAAAGCGGGCGCGCGGCGCATCGAAGGCGCCCTTTTTTGGGGGCCGAGCGGTGGCCCGTTTGGGAGGACGACCATGAGATTTTTGGCAGGCGATGTCGGGGGCACGAAGACGGCGTTGGCGCTCTTTGAGGGCGAGCGGATGATCCGGCGCGCCACCTTTCCCAGCGCGGCTTTCGAGTCGCTTGAACTCATCGTCCGCGAGTTTCTCGGTCAGGAATCTGGGGAGTCGAGCGTGGCCGCGGCCTGCGTCGGCGTGGCCGGACCGGTCGTGGATCAGAGCTGTCGCGCCACGAATCTGCCCTGGATCATCGAGGCCAGGGCCATGGAGCGGGCGCTGGGCATCGCGCGCGTTCGCCTCGTCAATGACTTTCACGCGCTCTCCATCGGCATCACCTGTCTGCCCGAGAGCGATTTCGCCGTTCTGAGCGCGGGTGAGCCGGACGCCAATGGTCCCTGGGCGGTGATCGGCGCGGGCACAGGGCTTGGCGAAGCGCTTCTCGTCAGGCGCGAGCGGGGCGGGTTTGACGTGCTCTCCTCCGAGGGCAGCCACACCGATTTTGGCCCGCGCAACGAGACCGAAGTGGCCCTGCTGCGGTTTCTCTGGAAGCGGCACAAGCGCGTCTCTTACGAGCGCGTCGCCTCGGGCATGGGACTGCCCGCGCTCTATGAATTTTTCCGCGAGCAGGGCGTGCCGGAGAGCGCGGCGGTGCGGGAGGAAATGGCGGCTCAAGGCGCGCATCAGGCGGCCATTGTCTCGGCCCACGCGCTTGCCGGCGATGACGAGATCTGCGCGCGCGCGCTCGACCTCTTCGTCTCGGTCTACGGTTCGGCGGCCGGCAACCTCGCCCTGACCACCCTGCCGCGCGGCGGTGTCTACGTCGCGGGCGGCATCTCGCCGAAGATCCTTCCCAAGCTCCAGGACGGCACCTTCATGGCCGCCTTCCGCGCCAAGGGGCGCCTGAGCCACATGCTGGAGTCGATGCCGGTGAAGGTGGTGCTCAACGCTGACGCCGGACTCATCGGCGCCGCCTGCCTCGCGCGCGAGCTCGCCCGTGACATGGACTAGTCGGGCCGCGCGTCGATGTCGCCCTCGGCGGCGCGCAACAGCGTCTGCTTGCCCTCTTGTTGTGTGAACAGCTGGACCGGACCGCGCCAAATCGCCTGGAGCGCTTTGAGCGCCAGCTTGGCGTGGTCGAGCCTGAGGTCCACGCCCTCGTGTCGATGCAGCAGCGTGAGGCCGCGCGGCGAGGCGTCGACGACTTCGATGATCGGCTGGCCGAGGTTGGTCAGCTGGCGGAGAAGCCGCTCGCGCACGACCTGAAAATCGCGCGCCGACAGCTCCCAGAAGTTGCGCTTCTCGTTGAAGTCGTAGGCGAAGAGCTGGAGCTCGGCGCACAGCTCGGGGGTGAGGAACTCCTCGATGAAGGTCACGTCGCTGTGGTGGCGCCGCACCTCGAAGATCTTCTCGCGGCCCAGCCCCAGGCGTTTGTTCCACGAGGCGCGCTCGGCCATCGACTCGCAGGCCTCGTAGTCAGGCCCAAACCGCCCCTCGTTCCAGCGCCGCTCGATGTCGCGAAAGATCGACAGGCCCAGCTTGTAGGGGTTGAGCGTTCCCGGACTCGTCCCGAGCGTGGCCGCGCAGTGATCGGCGTAGTCGACGACCTCTGAATCGTTGAGCAGCCGCTCGGTCATCAGCGTCGAGTGCCAGTAGCTCGCCCAGCCCTCGTTCATGATCTTGGTGCGGGCCTGCGGCGCGAAATAGAGCGCCTCCTCGCGCAGGATCGACAGCAGGTCGGCCTCCCACGTCTCCAGCGGCGCGTGCTCGATGAGGAATCTGAGCACGTCGCGTTCGGGCAATTCGGGAAACGCCTGACTCTTCGCCGCCTGGCGTTTCAGCTCCAGACGCCGCCTTTCGTCGGCCAGCTTGTCCTCGGGGTTGATGTAGCGGCGCATGTATTCGCGCTGGACGGGAAAGCCGGTGTGTCCGTCGCGTTCGTTCGCCTCGGACTCGGGCGCCGGGCGGCGGGTGCTGTGCGGCGCGTGGATGTCGACGAGGTTTTCCAGCGAGAGGGCGGTGTCGATGAAGCTCTCGACTCTTTCGACGCCGAAGCGGTCGATCCAGCGGCGCACGCGGGTGGCGTGGTTGCCCATCTCGTCGAGCATCTTTCGGTTGGTCGGCTCGAAGCAGAAGTTGTTCTTGAAGAAGTCGCTGTGACCGAGGACGTGCGCCATCACCAGCTTCTGGGCCACGGGCGAGTTCGATTCGAGCAGGAAGGCGTGGCAGGGGTCGGTGTTGATCACGAGCTCGTAGATTTTGCTGAAGCCGTGCGCGTGCCCCTTGGCGAACTGGTCGAACTCCATGCCGAAGCGCCAATGGGGGTAGCGGCAGGGAAAGCCGCCGCAGGCCGCGATCATGTTGAGCGTGTCAGCGTCGCAGACCTCGAAATGCGTCTCGAAGAAGTCGAGCCCATAGTCGCGCGCGTGTCGCTCGATCTCTTTCTGCAGCGCCACCAATCCGTCTGCCCGCATGGTGTCCCCCCTCGCCGCGCTTCAACTCGCCCGTCCCGACTGCCCACCCACTGCTGGAGACGCGCCCGCCCGCCTCGCGCTGTCAAAGACGCCGTCCGCCGGTCACCGTCCGCGCTGTGGATCCTGCGCGTCCGCCGGTCACCGTCCGCGCTGTGGATCCTGCGCGTCCGCCGGTCACCGTCCGCGTCCCAGAAAATCCTTGATCGACTGGTAGACGGCTTCCTTGTCGGCGATTTCCGAGAGCGCCAGGTTGTCGCGTTCGCCCAGGTTTTCGCGCAGGTCCTTGACGAACTGCCCCGAGCCATAGGGGCTCTCGACCTGGCCGTAACAGAAGAGATTGGCGATCGGCAGCAGGTCGTTCTGCAGCGTTTCCAGGCAGACGCGCGTGTCGTCGGCCGACCAGTTGTCGCCGTCCGAGAAGTGGAAAAGGTAGATGTTCCAATTCGCGGACGGGTAGTCGGCGGCGAGGATGTCGCGGGCCAGCTTGTAGGCGGAGGAGATCATCGTCCCGCCCGACTCGCGCGTGTGGAAGAAGGTCTCGCGGTCGACCTCGCGCGCCACCGCGTCGTGAATGACGTAGCGGCACTCCAGCCCGCGGTATTGGCTGCGCAGCCAGGTGTCGAGCCAGAAGCTCTCGATGCGCACGATCTCCTTCTGCTCGTCGCCCATCGAGCCGGAGACATCCATCATGTAGACGATGACGGCGCTCGACTCGGGGCTCTCGTCCACCTTCCAGCTGCGGTAGCGCTTGTCCTCGCGCACCGGGATGAGGCGCGGGTGTTTGGGGTCGTAGGTCCCCTGGGCGATCTCGCGCTTGAGCGTCTCGCGGAAGGTGCGCCGGAAGTGGTGCAGCGACTCGGGGCCAGTGCTGTTGATGCCCGTGTATTTGACGCGCTGGTTCGACAGGTGGTCGCTTCCCTTGGGCTCGATGCGCGGCAGGCAGAGCTCCTCGCCCAAAATCACCGCCAACTCGTCGAGCGAGAGGTCGACTTCCAGCGCGTGCTCCGCCGAATCGCTTCCCGCCTCGCCGCCGCCGGGCGCGATCTCGCCTGGAGAGAGGATGGCCCCCTGTTCGCCCTCGCCCTGACCCACGCCCTGGCCATTCTGTCCAAAGCGGAAGCGCGGGATGTCGATGGTCGGCAACGGGATGGAGATCAGCTCCTGGCCGCGCTTGCCGATCATCTCTCCCTTCTGCAGGAACTTCCGCAGGTTGGCCTTGATGCGCCCGCGGACGATCTCGCGAAAGCGGCTGTGGTCGCTCAAGATCCGCAGCGGGATGCCCATGCCTTCCACCGCCTCGTTTGGCGCAGGCCTCTTGCCTGCCCCCCAACCTGAACTGGCGCGCGTTCAAACCGGCCCCGGATGCTCGATCCAGGGCCGCCCACGCCCCGCCGCGACCCGACGCCGGTGTCCTCCTTCATCATCGAAGACACGGGCGTTTGACCGCCTGCCCACCGACCTCGCCGTCAAATTGTGGCGAGCGAACCAGGCTCGGGAGTTCTCAATTGGGGTGTCCGCGCGTCGGCGTTGGTCGTCTGTCCAGCGCAGAAAGGTTGAGGCAGCCCCGCCTTAAGCCGGACTCGCGCATACGCGCCCAGTTGCCTCTCGGCGCCCGCCGTCGATCGCGCTTGCCAGCGCCTCGTAAAACTCAGCCAGTGACGCGTGGCGCCGGACAAAGTGGTGCCGTCCCTCGCCGCGTGGCGCGCTCCACACTGGCCCGTCCTCGCCCTCGTCAAGCCTGAGCGCGATCGGGTCGCCTTCCTCTTCGGCAAAGACGACGACGCGATCGTCCCATTCGCGCATGACCTTGCCGTTGAAGCCGTGCCAGCGATAGCCGACCTGCAGCTCGATGAGTTCCCGCGGTGGCCAAAGCGTCACGCGTCCGCGCGGCGTCTCGACGCGGACAAAATCGATCGGCGCGGCCATGGCGAGCGCGCGGTGGAGTGCCAGCGGCAGTGGCAGCGTGGCTTCCTGGAGGCGACGAACCTCTCCACGCGCGTTGCGCACCTCAAAATTTCCCCGGATCAGCGCGCCTTCAGCCGAGACCCATGGCGCAAAAAGCGCCCGCCCGGTTGTCCGAGCGAGCGCCTCTTGCAGGTGGTCGAGCGCGCCTTTGAGCGCCGCGCTCATTTGCCGAGGAATTTGCGGACGCTCTTCTCGATGCCCGCGCCGTCAAGGCCAAAGTGCCGATAGAGCTCCTCAGGGGTGCCCGACTCGCCAAAGCTGTCGAGCCCGACGCGCAGGAGCCGCGCGCCCACGCCTGCCTCGGCCATGGCCTCCGCGACCGCCGAACCAAGTCCGCCGATGATCTGATGATCCTCGACCGTGACGATGCCGCCCTTGCACGACTTGGCCGCGTCCACGACCGCTTCCGCGTCAAACGGCTTGAGTGAGGCCACATTGACGACCCGCGCGTGAATGCCGTCCGCCTTGAGCGCCTCGTGCGCCTGCACCGCGCCCTGCACCGCGCCGCCAGTGGCGAAGATGGCCACGTCGTCGCCCTCGCGCAGCGTGTCCGACTTGCCGAGCTGGAATTTGAAGTCCGGCCCGTGCACCGCCATCAGATTCTGGCGCGTGGTGCGGATGAAGGACGGCCCCTCGTAGTCGGCGAGGAATTCCAGCGCCGAGGCGCACTCGATTTCGTCCGCCGGCTGGATCACCACCATGTTCGGCAGCGACCGCATCACCGCGATGTCCTCCAGACCCTGCTGGCTGTAGCCGTCCTCGCCGATGCCCACGCCCGCGTGGCTGCCGACGATGCAGACATTGGCGTTGCTGTAGGCGAGCGACAGCCGGATTTGGTCAAAACGACCGGTGATGAAGCAGGAAAACGAGCAGATGAAGGGGATCTTGCCCGCGTTGGCCATGCCCGCGGCCACGCCGACCATGTTGGCCTCCTGAATGCCCATCTCGAAGAAGCGCTCGGGGAACTTCTTGGCGAAGATGTCGCTCTTGGTCGATTTCGAGAGGTCAGCGTCGAGGACAACGATGTTGGGATTCTTTTCGCCGAGTTTGGCGATGGTTTCGCCAAAGACCTGGCGGGTTGCTTTTGCGCTCATGTCACGTCCTTTGGATGGATTTGGGTTGATTTGCTTTTCGCGGCGTTTGTTCCGCGTCCGATTTTATTCGGGAGTATTCCCGGTTTCTTTCCACCAGGCGCCCCAGCGCTTCGCGATCTGTTGAGACGAGATCGGTCTGTCGCCGGGTTTGAATTCATTAAGGTCGAATATGCCTGGCGGCGCGATGTCAATGTCGACGATTTCCGCCACAGCCTTGTTCAAAAGAAACTCACCAGCCTTTGATTTTTCTATCAAAAACGGAAACGCGGACTTTTTCATGGCGATCATCGCCCGGTAAGACTCGTTTTCCGTATCATGATTTGTATTGGACTGGAGGCGAATCTCAGGGCGGGGATAATACGTCTTCCACGCCTCAAATTTGGCCTCGAATTCCTTTTGAACAGCGTCTTGGGCCGAGAGGGGAATCGCGGCGTCTTGCCCTTGTGTGGCCTGAAGTGCGGCATTTTTATTCGGCGCGCCACCAGGCGCGAAAAGCCATTGGTGCGACAGCGACAGAAATCGAGTCCGACAAATCATATCGCTGAAGCCTCCTTTCATGACTCACGCGCCAGAAAAACCCGCCTTGTTTTTTGCCATTGATGTTCAAACCCAAAAGAACCGCTGCGCGCCATGTTGATAAAAAACAATCGACGGCGTTTTGCCGCCGATGCGTCCAATGGTTTCTTTTGGAATTCTGACCACACGCGAGGCTTTTTTACGTCCGGCTCAATTCCTCAATCGCCTGCTTGGCCTGGTCCTTATTAGGCGCCGCGCCGTGCCAGCCGACCTGATTCTCCATAAAAGAAACGCCTTTGCCCTTGACCGTGTTGGCCAAAATAAACGTGGGCTTTCCCTTGGTGGCGCGCGCTTTGTCAAAAGCGTCGAGGATTTGTTCCATGTCGTTGCCGTCGATCTCAATCACATTCCAATTAAACGCCGCCCATTTCTCGGCGATCGGCAACAGCGGCATCACTTCTTCGCAATAGCCGTCAATCTGCGCTTTGTTCCAATCGAGAACGCAGACGAGGTTGTCGAGTTTGTATTTGGCGCACGAAAGCGCGGCCTCCCAAATTTGGCCTTCCTGCATCTCGCCGTCGCCAATGACGCAATAGACGCGAAAATCCTTGCCGTCGGCCTTGGCGGCCATGGCCATGCCCTGGGCAATCGACAGCCCCTGACCGAGCGAACCGGTGCAGGCCTCAATGCCAGCCGTGGCCGTATTGACCGGGTGCCCCTGCAGACCGCCGATGTGGCGCAGCGTCGAGAGCTCGGCCTTGTCAAAATACCCGGCGCCAGCCATGGCGGCGTATTGCGCGGGCACAGCGTGACCCTTGGAGAGCACGAAGCGGTCGCGGTCGGCCATCTTCGGATTCTTCGGGTCGTGCTTCATTTCATGGAAGTAGAGCGCGGTGACGATATCGATGACCGAGAGGCTGCCGCCCGGATGCCCGCTGCCAGCCTTCTCCAGCATGTCGATGATGTCCACGCGGAACCCTTTGGCCAAAGCCGTGAGCTTCGCCACGATCTGTGAACGGTCTTCTGTCGTTGCTGCCATTTGCATTGTCGCTCCTTGAGTATTCGTTGAAACGGGGAGGGGGTGAAAAAAGGCGCGCCCCCTTAGCGGAGAGAACTGGGGAAGACAAGACGTAAGATCCGGCGAAGTCTCTTATGATTTTTTTTGTTTTGTTTTTAAAGACACGGTTCCTTATTGCTTTTTGTGCTTTGGCGCACGGCAATTCAAAAAGACGCGTTTCCACTATTAAAGACGCGCTTCCGAATAAAGAGACGCCTTTCCACTGGGGCGCGACGCAAAACAATGCGCTTGACGCGCGCGCCAACCTCAAACCGCTTCAGCGCGGCGCAATTGTTGATTTTCGCACTTCACCGCCCGGCGTTTGTTCAATTCTCCACGAAATTCCTCCCAAAACACC
>JAFVYB010000081.1 GCA_017500825.1 Myxococcaceae bacterium
GCCAAGAAGCACATCGAAAAGGGCAACTACGGCGGCAAAAAACTGCCCGACGGCTCCAAAAACCCCGCGCATGCGGCGGCCGTCATCGGCGACACCGTGGGCGACCCTTGCAAAGACACCTCCGGCCCCTCGCTCAACATCCTGATCAAGCTGATGAGCATGGTCGCGGTCGTCTTCACGCCGCTCATCGTCCGCTTCTCCCCGGTCATCCAGGGGTGGCTCGGCTTCAATTAATTCCAGCGCCACACTGAACGCTGTTGAGCACAAGCCCTCGAACCCCATGCGTTCGGGGGCTTTTTTTATTTATTATATTATTTTGTTCCCAAACGCCCGGCCCGGCGAGGTTTGTTTGTCTTTCGATTATTCAATATGTCTGTTTTTTGGGGGCGAATGTGTGTCGCTCCAATATCGTTTTCAGATTGTTTAATTGTTTTTGCGAATACAAAAGCACCCGAGCAAAGCGCCCGGATGCCTTTTGCGTATTGCCGGCCCAAATGGCTGGCATTTTATCCGTTAATTGATGGGAATCGACTTGCCGCGCGCGCCCTCGCGTTTGGGGATATGGATTTCGAGAATGCCGTTTTTCATGTCCGCGCGAATCCGATCATAATCGGCCGTGCTCGGTAGCTGGAACGTGCGCGTGAATGATCCATAGACACTCTCAATGCGCTGATAATTGTCCCGCTTGTCCTCTTTTTCGAGGTGACGCGAACCCTTAATGATCAGCATGGAATCCTCCACCGAGATTTCAACGCTGTTGCGGTCCACGCCCGGCAGATCGGCGCGAAAGACGAGTTCGTCCTTGTCCTCATAAATATCAACCGTGGGCCAATTGGCGCGGACAAACGTGCCCGCCTCTTCGACGGTCAATGGCTCAAACGCGCGCTCAAGACGGCGTGTCAACGTGCGCATATCGCTCATCGGATCCCAACGGGTCATCGCCATGGTGTTGCTCCTTGTGTGTAGGCCAGCTCAAGTGCTGGGCGCCAAAGGATGGTGGCGATTTTTCCAAAAACAGCCGCCCATTTGGGGGAATATTAATTTTTCTTTTTTTTTATTTTAAAACGGCCTCTCCTTATTGTTTTTTTTTGTATGCTTCAGTGCTACTCATTGCTTTTATCATTTTATGAGCGTTCATAAGCTCGATTTTCTTTTTAGAGTTTTATTTAAGTTCCATCTTTCTAAAGTATTTTAATAATTTTTAAAAACAGTTTAATTCAAGAAACTACTCGGGAAGCGCGAATCGTGAGCGCTCCGGCCGCGCTCCTCTGCCCTAATAACAAGAGGGGAAAAGACCCATGGTCGTTTTCCCCTCTTGGCTCCCCTTTTTCCTTACGCAGTCGTCTCGAAAAGACAAAACGCAACCACAAAAGCCGTCAAACACGTCAGTTGACTTTCCGCAGAGAGTTTACTACAGGTTCACGGCTTTTTTATCAGAAGCGCGGTTTTCTCTTTCCAAGGGGTTGTCGATGAAAAATAGTAGAATGTTGATGGCCTTGGCGTTTTCTCTGGTGTTATTCGCATGTGCTGGCGAGAATGGCACCAATGGTGTTGACGGCGTGAATGGCGTCGATGGCACGAATGCCTCGATTCAAACAACCGCTTTGACAGTAGGCGATGAAAATTGTCCCAGCGGTGGCGTCAGAATTGATGTTTTGAGCAACGGAATTGTTCAGACAGATCAAACTCAATATGTTTGCAATGGCGCTAAAGGGGACACTGGCGAAACAGGAGCCCCAGGTGCGCAAGGTCCCTCTGGCGAAACAGGGGACATCGGAACGAACAACACGAATTCGAGTATACAAATAACAACCGTGATCGTTGGAGACGAGATGTGTCCAGCGGGGGGCGTGAAAATAGAGGTTTTACTGAATGGAAATGTTCAAACAGATCAAACTCAATATGTTTGCAATGGCGCTAAGGGGGACACGGGCGAGGCAGGCATTCCTGGTCCGCAAGGACCGCAAGGACCTAAAGGAGAGCAAGGTGACGCGAGCGAAACAGGCGGCAATGTCAGTGGCTCTCGATTAAAAGCGCGTTACGCATCAACCCCAGATGGCGCCAAAGTCTTTATGGGCTGGTATGATTCTCAATTGAATGAAAAATGCACGTTTATGTTGGCAGAAGATGGGAGAATGAGATGCCTCCCTGTTGCAAATTATGAGCAAAACGTGAATTTTAGCTATGGAGAAGCCTTTCTAGATAGCCAGTGCCTGGGCCAGAGTTTTCTGGTCGTCTACGAATATAGCTGCGATAAGGGAACCAGTCGCTATGCATTTTTTTATAATTCTAACAGGAGTTTATGCGAGCGGGCGCAGTCTGTCAGTGTTTTTGAACTTCATTCGCATGAAGAGTGCGATGAAACTGGATATCTTTATAGACTGTCCGAGAGCGGCGAATGTGTTAAATCCTATTCGTGCGCAGGTTATACACCCTATACATATACAAAGCTAGACCCAGAAACATTTGTTTCTGTGTCGACAGACGAGACATACGAATAATTTCTCAGGCCTTTTGTGCCCGCATTTTACGCTTTGTTTCGTTGCGGCCTTTGTCGTTGCATTCGCGCGCGTTGCGTATTGCGTTCTGCGGGTTTTAAAGGAAAAAGGGGAGCCACGAGGGGAAAACGACCATGGGTCTTTTCCCCTCGTGTCATTAGGGCAGATGCGTTTGGCCGGATGCACTTGCGATCCGCGCTTCCCGAGCAGTTTCTTGAATTAAATTATTTTTTAAATATAAATATTTTTAGAGAGATCGCGCTTCCCGGGCTGTGAAGCGGAGCTCTGGAAAAATAAAAATTAAAATCGAGCTGATTGGAGTTCAAAGAAAAATAAAAACAACAATGCCGTGCGCCAAAGCACAAAGAATCAAACCTGCCGCGCGCTCAAGCGCTTTTAAGCTGCCCCGCGCTGAAGCGGCCTTTGAGTTGCCGCGTGCTGAAACGCACCTTTGGAACGCTGCGCCATAGCGGGCGCGCGTCTTTTAAATTATTCGCAGGTTTCATCTCCTGATTCGCATTCGACGACCACCAATTGATAGGGGCCGACGAGTCCCGCGTAGCTATCCAGGACGATGTCGTAGGTGCCGGCCTCAAATCGCCGCTGAATGATTTTATCATTGCGCGCGAGGCAACCACTGGCGCCGAGGCCGCCTGTGAGGACGTGCAAATCGATGTCGCTATTGTTTTCGCTGAAGACCATCAATCGCACGTTGGTCGCCTGCTTTAGGGTCAACCGGTAATAAAATTCCGCGCCGCTTTCATCGGCGGTCGAACAAACCGGGTAACTGGCAATGATGCTGTGGGGGCTGCTTGCGGTATTGGCGTGATGGGTGAAGGGCAGGCTGGTGATTTGGAAGGGATCGGTCGGCGCGCCGCTGCCGGAGATGAAGGCGAGGCCCTCGGTGTCGGGCGCGCGTTCGCCGAGAATGACGGTGCGCCAGGCGTCGCTCAGAAGCTCCATGTTGTTCAGGTTGCGCAGGTTGTAGTTGTAAGTGAGCGCGTCGGCGGTGAAGTCGCATGGTCTGGACGACGAATTGCCGTGCAGGCCGTCGCTGGCGAGCGCCTGGCCGGGGATGTCTTTGGTCGCGCCGAACATGTCGAACCAGGGGATTTGGCGGGCTTCGGCCATGCCGCGTGTCAGGGCGTTGTAGGCGGGCACCCAGAGGGGGGCGTCGGGGAATTTAGCGCTGTCGCCGCGGGGCAGGAGGCCGGTGACGATGGGAACGATGCCCTGATCGATGAGGTGGTCGAGGAGCGCCGTCATGTTGGCGTGGAAGTTCCAGACGGCGTTTTGGTGAAGCAGCGGGCCTTCTCCCCAGGATTGCATGTCGTTGGTGCCGTAGCTGACGAGGGCGAAGCGCGGGTTGAGCGCGGCGATTTCCTGATCGACGGGGGCGATGCCGGTGCTGTCGGCGGTCATGGCCCAGCTGGCGGACATGCCGACCTTGGCCGCGAGCGAAGTGCGCGAGAAGGGCGAGCTGTTGCCGGCGCGGAAGGCGGCGATGGCGTCGGAGAGGTAGGTCCGGCCGTCGAGATCGAGGGCGCTGTCGCTGTCGAAGCAGCGCATGAAGTTGGTGTTCACCGTGTGCGAGTCGCCGACCTTGATGAAGGTTTCGGGGTCGCTGTCCGCGTTTTTGGCGGTGATGGCGCGCATCGAGGCGACGACCGAGGGGGAGATGGGCGAGCGCACCCAGCCGTCGGGATAGAGCACCGGGCGGAGGTCTTCTTCCTCTTCGGGCGGATCGCCGGCATCGGGTTCGGCGTCGAAACCGGCGTCTGGCTCCGCGTCCAACGCGGCGTCCGAATCGGCATCGGGGCCCGCGTCCGACTCGCCCGCTGTCGCGTCGCTGTCCGGGAGGCCCGCGTCGTCATCCAGTGTGGGCGGTTCGAGTGTGTGCTCGGCGTCGCTCTCCCCGCTCGTCGCGGCGTCGATCAAAGTCGGCAGTTCGGCGGGCGGCAGCGATTCGCCACAGGCCAGGAAAAAGGGGAGGACCAAAAGTCCCAAAAGGCGGAAAAACAATGATTGGCGGGCGCGCGACATAGACTCTCCCAAAAAGAAAAACGCGGAGCGTTTATTCGCCAGTAATCGCGAAAACAAAGGCGTTTATTGAAAACAAAAACACATCAGGCGCGCCGCGAGATCGTCCGGGCGTTTTTGTCAGAGGCGTTCAGCGCCTGCCAGGCGTCTTGGCCAAAACGCCCTCTTGCGACAAAAAGTCTAGCAATTTCAATGGCTTAGCCATGTTTTGCGGCCCGGGTTGCCAAGGTTCGATCGTGCGTTATCTTCCGCGCTTTTTCGTGGAGGACGCCCTTTTGCGGCGGCGTGTTTTTTCTCCAAAATCGGCGAGACCTTCCCTGAAAGCGCTGGCCAGGCGCGCCTTTGAGGAATTTTCAGGGATTTTTGGGATATTCAGGAAACATGGGCCAGGCAAACAAACGCGATTATTACGAAGTCCTCGGCGTTGGGCGCGACGCGGACGCGGCCAAAATCAAATCGGCCTATCGACAGGCGGCGCTCAAATACCACCCGGACAAAAACCCGGGCGATGCCAAGGCTGAGGAGCTCTTTAAGGAGGCCTCGGAGGCCTACGCAGTCCTCTCCGACCCGGACAAGCGCGCGCGCTACGATCGGCTGGGCCACGCGGGACTGGAGGGCAACCCGTTCGAGGGCTTTGCCTACAATGGCTCGATCAACGACCTGCTCTCCGACCTCTTCGCCGATCTCTTTGGCGGCGGCATGGGGGGCATGGGCGGCGGACGGGGTGGACGCGCGGGCGGACCGCCGAGGGGAAGCGACCTGCGCTACGACCTGACGCTCGAATTCGAGCAGGCGGTCTTTGGCCTTGAGAAGGAGATCAAGGTGAAGCGGCCCAAGCTGTGCGACGAGTGCCAGGGCTCGGGCGCGCGCAAGGGGACCAATCCGGTGACATGCAGCGCCTGTGGCGGGCGCGGCGAGGTGCGGTTTTCGCAGGGCTTCTTCGCGGTCTCGCGTCCGTGCGGCAATTGCAGCGGCACAGGCCAGGCCATCGCCAATCCCTGTCCGTCGTGTCGCGGGCGCGGCAAGCGCGATTCAGAGGCCACGCTGACCGTCAAAATCCCGGCGGGCGTCGACACCGGCACGCGGCTGAGGCTCTCGGGCGAGGGGGAACCCGGCGTTCGCGGCGGCCAGAGCGGCGACCTCTACGTCTTCCTCTCGGTTCGCGAGCATCCGTTCTTCCACCGCCAGGAACAGGAGATCTTTTGCGAGGTGCCCATCCAGTTCACCGACGCGGCGCTCGGCGCGACCATCGAGGTGCCCACGGTGGACGGCAAGGAACCGCTGAAAATTCCGGCTGGCACGCAGACGGGGAAGGTCTTCCACCTGCGCGGCAAGGGCGTCCCGGCGATTAACGGCTACGGTCGCGGCGACCAGCACATCCGCGTCGTCATCGAGACGCCCTCGCGGCTGACGGCCGAGCAGAAGAAGCTCCTGGAGGAATTCGCGGCCCTCTCCAAGACGAACGGCGAGACGCACCCGCAGGGCAAGTCGTTCTGGGAGAAGGTCAAGGCGAAGTTTGAGGCGTGAGGTCGCGCTCGTTCCCCGGACCGCTTTGGGCCGGGGCAGGGGGCGCGGGAGAGGCCGCCTTGGACGCGGGAGAGGAAGCGGGCGGCGCTGATTTGACCTCTGGCGCGGGTGCCGCTTTGGGCGCCGTGGCTGGCGTTGACGGCGCGGGGCTGGCCACGACCGGTCGGGGGGAGGGTGTCGCGGTGGCTTTGGCCTCGCTCGCCTGGGCGCCTGTCTCGTCAGTGGCGGCTCTGGCTGCGGAGGGGTGGAGGCCTGTTCCTGATTTGTTGGCGGTGGCGTTGTCGGCGTCGCCTGCGGGCAAAAGCGATTCAAAGGCGCGCCTCAGCTCGGCGGCAAACTCGGCACGCTCGCCCGTCATCTCCTTCAGCCGTCGCGCCACGGCGTGGGGGAAGGGGTGGGGTTCGGCGATTTCAGGCGGCTTGGACGCCTCGTCTGCCTGCGCGGAAACACTGCCCGCGCTCTCGGAATCATCGGTCGCGGTCTCCGGCTGCAAACCATGGGCGATGAGCGCCAGCGCGCCCTGACGCGTCCAGGGCAGCGACGATTCGAGGACGTTGAGCAATTCGTCGGCGGCGTTGCGGGCCACTTCCTGCAGCGGTGCGCGCACTTCTTCACCCAGCGCCGGATCCGCGTGCGCCAGACCTGCAATCTCGACGACTTTGCCGAGCGCGTCGGCGTCTCCCTCGGCGGCCAGCCCCATCAGCGCGGCGACGAGCGGAGTCGCGATCTTCTCGACACGGGCAAGGCTCACCAGCCGGCCAAACCCTTCTGGCCTGAGATCCGCGTGTTCGATGAGCGCGCGTACCGCCGCCGGATTGTCAGGCGCGCTGCGATAGGCGGCCTCGGCCACGATCGCGCGCAGTGCCGGATCGCGCTCGGTCTTCAGGGTGGCGAAGAGCTGCGGCAGGTTGCGCGGGTCTTCCTCGCTGGCGATGCCGTTGAAGAGGACGAGATCCTCTCTGAGCTGCGCGAGTGGCGTCAGGATCGGGGCGGTGTTCTGGGCCGCCACCTGCTGCCTCGCCCTGTCCGGTGCCCCGTGCGCCGCGATGGTCGCGCCCAGCGTGTCGAGCGCCGGGACGACGCGGCTGGCCCGTCCGGAAAAGTCGTTGGCCAAAATCGAAAAGGCGAAGCGCTCGCCGCCCAGCGTCTGCACGTAGCCAGAGAGCGCGCTGACGTTTTCCAGGGTCCCGGTCTTGCCGCGCAGCCGTCGCTCTGCCTCGGTGCCATCCATGCGGAACTGCAACGTCCCATCCTCGGCGGCGATGCCCATCGAGCTCAAAAACTCGGGCGCCATCGGGAAGTTGCGCCACATCTTCAGGAGCAGGGTGTTGATCTGGTGCGCCGAGAAGCGGTTGGCGTCGTTGAGGCCCGAGCCGTTCCTCATCACGTAGGTGCCCGGCTTGAGACCGATCTCCGCGTCGAGGAAGTGCTCGATGGCGTAAAGCCCCGTGCGCCAGCTGCCGGGCGCGCCGAAGATCTTGGCGCCGAGCGTCTTCACCAGCTGCTCCGAGACGACGTTGGACGAGAACTTGTTCACGCGCTTGAGCACCAGATCGAGCGTTTCGCTGCGGTGCAGGAGCAGACTCTGGACGCCGCTTGTGGGGACCGCGCCGCGCCGCACGCCGCCCTTCACCTCGACGCCGCGCATCTTCAAAAAGCGCTTGAGCGTGTGCCCGAAGTAGAGCCCCGGGTCGTCGACCTTGCGCCAGAAGCTCACCGGCTGCCCGCCCACCGGGATGCGTCCCGAGACGGTCACCACCTGTTTTTGCCCGTCGGCCGAGAGCGCGCTCGTCACCGAGAGCCTCCTGAGCGCCCGCCGCCCGCGCGTCACGGTCTTGTTTTCGACGACGATGAAGTCGCTGAGCGGATCGACGACGACGTTGGCCCGCCTGCCGGCGCGTCTGGCCGGGGTGATGTGGACGCCGACGCTGTTCCAGTTGAGGGAGAGCGCTCCGGGCGGCGCCATGTAAGCGCGGTCGGAATCCTCCTGGTCGTAGCCTGCGCCCACGCGTTCGCCGTCGAAGAAGCGCTCGTCGAGGACGATGTCGCCCGTCACCTGGCGCAAGCCGCGGTTGTAGAGGTCGCAGGCGATGCGCCACAGGCCCTCGCTGGTGAGCGTCGGATCGCCCCCGCCCCGGACATAGAGGTTGTCGCGCTTGGCGGCGCCCACGGCCGCGGTCTCGGCGAAAAACTCGGTGTCGAACTGAAACCCGGGCCCGAGCAACGAGAGAGCGGCGGCAGAGGTGAAGAGCTTCACATTCGAGGCAGGGTTGAGCGGCTCGTCGGCGTTCCGTGCGTAGACGACTTCGCCCGTGTCGAGAGAGACCACCTCGATGCCGACGCGCGCCGTGGCCAAAGCCGAACCGGCGATCACTTCCTCGATGGCGGCGGCGAGCGAGGTCTGCCCCACGCCCTCCACGTCTCCCTCTCCGGCGATCTTTGAGCTGGCCCGCGCCCCGAAGGCGTCGTCCGCAGCTCGCGCGGCGGCCACGATTCCCGCGTCAGCGTCGTTTGCCTCCTGGGCCTGCGCCGCGGCGACGGTCAGCCAGGCGAGCGCTCCAAGGCAGGCGGCGATTTTTCGGCTCATTCGCTCTCATCCCCCACGGGCCAACCCCTGCGGAAACGGCCGACGAGGCAAAACTTGCGTCAAAGACTGGCGAAAAAACACGCGCGCCAGCGGGGGGCGCGATGCCCGAGATCGACGCTGGCGCCATAAGCCGCGCCGCCAAACCACGCGCGCCCGATGAGCGCAAAAATAAAGGCCGCGAAAGATTCCAGACGCGTCCGAAACCTCTCGCGGCCTGTCGGGAAGACAGGATTTGAACCTGCGACCCCTTGGACCCGAACCAAGTGCTCTACCAGGCTGAGCCACTTCCCGAAGACAACGGCGCGGCCTTCTACTCGCGAAAACGCGGGTGTCAATTTTTAAGACGCGCCAAAAATCGCCCGTTCCAAACGCCGTCCATCCCCCCTGTTTTCACTCTTGTTTTAGCCGTTTCGCGCTCAACTTAGGCCGCGCACGCGCTCGACATCGCCGGCGAAAATTTCGCGCGTTTCGCCCGAATCGAGCCTGAGAAAGAGGCTTCCGCGCCCGCCCAGGTCGGTCGCCACGCCCTCGACGATTCCGCTTTCGGTAAAGGCGCGCACGCGCTGTCCCAGTGTGGCGCTGTGGCGGCGATAGCGCTCGCGCAGGCTGTCAAACCCGGCGGTTTCCAACTCGCCCAGCGTCGCTTCGAGGTGGTCGAGCAGGCAGGCGAGGACGCGCGCGCGGTCGAGTGGCCGTCCAAGTTCGCGCCGGAGGCTCGTGGCTGTCTCGTTGAGCGGTGGTTCGAGCGCCTCGGTGTCGAGGTTGACGTTGAGACCGACGCCGACGACCACGTGCCCGATCGCCCGCCCCGCGAGGCTCATCTCCGAGAGGATGCCCGCCACCTTGCGCGCGCCGATCAACAGGTCGTTGGGCCACTTGATGGCCGCCTGGACGCCAATCTCCTCCAGCGCGTCGCGACAACCCAGCGCCGTGGCCAGCGTGATCAGCGGCGCCTCCTCGATGGCGAGCGCTGGTCGCAACAGCAGCGAAAACGCGAGATTCACCCCCGGCGGCGAGACCCAGCTGCGCCCTTTTCGACCGCGCCCCTGGCTCTGGCGCTCGGCGTGGACGAGGTGTCCGTGTGGCGCGCCGCTCAAACCATCCTCGCGGGCGATGTCCGACGTCGAGGTCGCCTCCCGCAAAAGGCGCGTCGATCGCCCGAGCGCGCGCGTCTTCAGAAACGCCAACAGCCTCTCTTGCGTCAGATCCCGCGCCGCCTCACTCATCGCGACCTCCGTCCCGCCCCTGCCGGGCGCGTTGCCCACCGCGAACAAGTCGCGCGTGAATCGCCTCCAGAGCCCAGCGCGTGGCCCGGCGCGTCGGCTTTGTCCGCGAGAGCAGTCGGGCGAACGAATCGCCGTGTCGGTAGTAGGCGCGGACAAACCGCCTCCCCAGAGGATGCGGCACGAGTCGCGCGTCGCGAAAAGCGCGAAAATCGTCGAGCTCCGGTGCCCCCTCGCCAAAGGCCATGGTCGCGACAAAGCAGGCGCCCTTGGGAACGATCAGGTGCAGCGCGCCCGAAGTCAGGTTCTCGGCGGCGGCCAGACTGCCCGTGCACGAATAGAGAAGCGCCACCAGATCGCCCGCGGCTGCCGGGATTCCCTTCTGCGAGGCGTCGTCAAATTCGAGCAGGCGCGCCGGCTCTCCGAGCAGCTCAAACCCGATCGCGTAGTGACTCGTGACGCCGTGGTTCGTCCGCCTGATCGTGCCGACGCGACCGATCAGCGCGCCAAAGCTCTGCCCACACTTCGGACACGCCAGGCGATGAAACGCCTTCTGCGCCGCCACCTCGTATTGCGATCGCTTGCGGCAGCGGGTGGCCAGACACGTCAGCTGGACCTTGAGCCGTTCATCCGAGCGCGGGTCGTAGCGCGAGACACCTGTGGCGCGGTCAAAGACCGGCGGCGTCCCCCCCATGCCGACAAAGCGAAAAAGCACCCCCTCGCACATGGCCTGCCGCGCCGCCGCCATCGCCTCGCTCGCGAGCAGGTCCGCCTCGACGATCCGCCCTTCGCCCATCGCCACGAGCGCCCGCAGGTGCAGCTCCATGGCCCGTGTCAGCGCGTTCAGCGACGCCATGGATTCCTGATCGAGCCCGCCCGCCGTCGCGCGCCCCTGCTTGAGTCCGGCAATCGCCTTCTTCAGCCCTCCCAACGCCTCGCCCCCCTCACGCCCACTCGCCGCCGTCCCCTGCGCCGCCTGTTCCGCGATGGTCGTCACGCGCGCCGCCGCCGCCCCCACGCAATAGAGCCGCGCGAGGCAATCGATCGCCGGCGCCACGAGCTTTTGCGCCATCTGCGCCGCCGGGTCGTTGTCGCGCCTGTAGGCGGGAGGTTCGGGCAGCGCGCTAAAGATCGCCTTGGCCTCCAACCGCAGGGCGTCGAGCCCGGGCAACTTGCGCGCGTCGAGAGCGCCGGAGCGCGCCTTGGCCTCCTGAATCAGCTCGTCTGCCGTCTTCATCGCGTTCGCCTCATCTTGATTGAACGAAGTTTGGGCCTCTCGCCCCACGTTGAACGCGCCGCGCCACCTCAAGAGCGTCCCGGCGCCCCCTTTCACCCGCCCTCAGCCCAAAGCGGCGCGCCATCTGCAATGTCCACCGCCTCAAGAAAAGCCCGCGCCGCCCAAAATCACGCGCCCGCCCGCGTCCCTTCTCATCCGCCCCGCCCGCCCAGTCGCGCGGCCAAAAAATGGACGGCAGGCGACATGTAGGACAAAAGACTACGCACCGTTCCGGAGGTCCCATGTTCCACGTCGGCAAGCTCCTGTTCATCTCTGTCCTGGCCATCGGCCTTGGCGTCTTCCTCGGCACCGTTCCCCTCGCCGACGGCCTGACCGCCGCCGAGCACAGCGAAGCCTTCTTCGACCGCGACAGCGCCCCACGTTCCCAAATCCACGCCGCCAAACGCATCGAGTCGCGCCAGGCAGCCCGCGTCGCCGCGCCCAAAAACGCCCGCGCCACCTCCCGCCAAAGCGCCCGCGCCGCCTCAACCAAACCCAAAGCCTCCCCGGCCCAGGTCGCGACCACCAGAACAGCGCCGCCGCCCGCAGCCATCGCCGAACCGCCCGCCGCGCCCATGGCCCCGATTACCGCCGGCGCCGCCAATTCACCCGAACAGGCCAGCGCCTCTGACAAAGCCGCCCTGGATCGAATTATTTCTGGAAAAACAGGGCGTTAACGCGCCGTGTTCCGCGCTTGACGATGCAAATCGCCAAAAATAGACGCGCGCGCCCTCGTCAAAGCCAATCGCCCCCAAAGGTAAATAAAATGGCACGCAAATCGCACTCTCTCTCTCTCTCTCTTGAAACCGTCCTGTGGAATTGTCGCGTCGCCCTGCGTGGCGTTGGCAGCGGCGAAAAAAATCGCGACGCCGTCATTGGCCTGTGCTTTTTAAAGTTTGCCGGCGATAAGTTTGAAAAACGCCGCGCTAAAATCGCGGAAGAAAACCAGGATAAAGATCCGAAACTTATAGAAATTCTGCAAAAGAAGGTGTCTTCTTATAATGCAGATAATGTTTTCTATTTGAAGGAAACCGCGCGTTGAGCTGAATTTTTCAAATAATTCATTTTTTTTTGTCTAGAAGATTGTGGCGTTTTTTTAGATTGGTTGTTTTTTTTATGTTGGAGACATCATGGCTGTTGCCCTTCATTATGATATTTTCTCCTTAAAAAAGTATATCTCACGTCTTGCTGTATACGCCTCGCAAAAATGTTGAGGAGGCAAAAATTCTGTCCATCAATCCACGCGAATTTTTTTATTGTTACGGCGCGGCGCTGTCACTCCTCAATGGGTTGGCCGGTTTTGAGATCAAAGGTGACGCTGCCGGCGGTGCAGTCGAGGCGCAATGTTTGCAATGGGGTATTGGGGTTGGCGGAAATATCGCCGGAACGGAATTTATCGAGCTGGGCGACTTCGTTTTCGCCGGGCGCGATGGTCGGCAAAAGCAATTTGTATTGGCCATTGAGCGTCAGCGTCACTTTGTCCCAGGGCGCTGCTCCGTTGTTTTCCAAATAAAACGCCGTGATCGATTGCTGGAGGCTTTCGACTTTTTGCACGCGCAGGCGCGCCGTCGTTTGCAGGCCGCCGTCGCCGCAATGGGGCGTGAACGCAATCAAAAGGGCGCAAAGAGAAAGCCCCGCCCATGTCGAAACAATGCCCGCCTTTTTTTTGATGACCGGATCAGCCTCGCGGATTTGTTCGCGCGTTCGGTCAATCCAGGCGCGGAGGCGCTCTTTGAAGGGCGCGTTGTCCGGGAGCGCGTCGGGCGTGGGTTTGCCCGCGGTGGGGGCGTCTGAGGTCGGCGGAGCGGGTTGCCTGGTAGGTTGAGGGGGCTGTTGCGCGGTTGATGTGGGAGGTGTAGGCATGATGTGGGGCTGCTGGGGTGAGGGACGCGAAGGCGTCAGGGCTGTTTGGCGATGGATTGCAGCATCTTGGCGGCGAAGACGTTTTGCGGCTGCAGGTCGAGGACCTTTTCGAAATAGCCCGCCGCTTTTTCGCCGAGCGCCCGGGCCTTTTCGGGGTTGGTCTCCTCGCGCTTGCGCTTCTCCATGTGGAGCATGCCCATGCGCATCAGGACTTCGACGTTGTCGCCGTCGTCGTCGAGCAGGCGCTGAAAGACGGTTTCGGCCTCGTCGAGCTTTTCCTGACCGATGAGGGCCGCGCCGAGAGAGAGGCGGGCGCGTTTGTCGTCGGGCCTGAGGGTGATCAGGCGCTTCAGCCAGCGCTCGGCCGGCGCGAATTCGGAGACCTGCAGCGCCATCTGCGCCAGGCGCTCGTAGGCGTGGATGTTGAGCGGATCCTGCTCGATGACCGTCTGGTAGCTGGCCGTGGCCCGGTCGAAGCGCTCTTTGGCGAAGTAGAGGTCGGCCAAATAGAGGTGGTTGAGCGGGTCTTTGGGCGACAGCTCGATGGCGTAGCGGAACTCCTCCATGGCGCGGCTGGCGTCGTCGATGCGCTGGAAGCAGAGGCCGAGAGCCGCGTGGACCGCCGCCAGGTCGGGGAACTGCTGCAGGATCTCCTGGAAGGTGACCATGGCCTGCTGGGGCGCGTCGTATTGCATGTAGTTGAGGCCGCGCTCGAACTCCTCTGTGACGACTTTGGGGATTTCGCGGAAGGGCAGGTTGAGGCGGGAGATGACCTGGCGGGCGACGTCGAGGTCGGTGGGGCGCGGCTGCAGGTCGAGGACGGCGCGCAGGGAGTCGAGGGCGCCCTGGCGGTTGCCGGTCCGAGCCTGGGCCTGGGCCAGGGAGATGTGGTGGCGCGAAGGGGCGGGATCGAGGTCGCGAGCGCGGGTCAGCGCCTCCATGGCCGCTTCGAAGCGCTCGGCGTCGAGGTGGATGAGGCCGATGCGGAAGTGGTGCTCGGCCACGTGCGGCGCGAGGGCGGCGGCCTGCGTCAGGTGTTCGAGGGCGCGCGCTTCCTGGGAGGCCGACTGGGCGTAGAGGCCGAGGCCCATGCCGTAGTGGAGGTTGGCGCGGTTGGGCGTGACGGCGATTTGGGCGGAGAGCTCGCTGAGGACAGGGACGAGCCGACCGCCGCGGAAGGCCGCCTCGACGAACAGGCGCATGGCGTCGTTCGAGTCGGGGTCGCGCTTGAGGACCTCGCGCAGGGGATCGAGGGCTTCGACGGGGCGTTTCTCGCCGATGAGCCGGGCCGCGCGCGCGAGGTCGGATTCGTCGGGGCGCAGGGCGGTCGACTGGGAGGCGCAACCAAAAGACGCCATCAGGGCAAGGGCGGGCAAGAGGGCGATGAGCGGGCGCGACATCTGGGGTCCTCCGAGGGCGGCGGGCGATGAGGCACGCCCTAGCCCAAAAAAAAGCGCGGGCCCCTAACACGCCCCCAGAGACAAATCATTCAGAAGTGAGGGCCGCTCCGGGCGCATGGCGCGAACGGGCAATCGCCTCCAAAACGCGCCTGTCCCTTGTCGCGACAGAGGTGCGCCGAAGGGGGAGCGCCGGGCCGTTGAGTTCGGCACGGTTTGTGAAACGCCAACGCCGACGCCGCCTCATCCGCCTGGACGCGCGCGCCTTGACTTTTGAGGCGTTTCTTGGCGTCGGGGCCCGCCCTCGGGCTAACGCCCCTTTCCACCTTCCAAAAACAGAGAGGTCCCCATGAAAAAAATGTCGCTCCTCCTGACCGCCCTGCTCCTCGCCCTGGCCCTGCCGCTGAACGCCAACGCGGCCGCGCCGGGAGGTCCCATCCATCTCGACCTGGGCATCGGCTGGTCCTCGTCACTGAACAATTACTCGTCCGACTATTACGAGGGCACCGAGTCGCAGGGGCCGCAGTTCCTGCTCGGCCTCAAGTTCCGCGTCTCACAGTCGCTCATGCTCGGCCTCGAAGGTTCGCTGGCCATCCATCCGTGGAGCTATGGCTACGACTACGGCTACGACGACTACGGCTACGCCTATGGTTACAGCTACGAGATCAAGGCCAAGAACCGCATCTTCTTCACGGGCGACCTGACGCTCACCTACTACCCGATGCGGATCTTCTACTTCATGGCCGGCGCCGGCTTCTCCGGCCTCAACCTCTCGTATGAGGCGGGCTACGGATCGGGCGGCGCGAGCTTTGGCGACCTCGACGGCACCGAGTTTGGCTGGAATGGCCTGCTCGCCCTCGGCATCGACCTGCCGATCATCCCGTTTTTCCGCATCGGCTTTCAGCTGCGCTACCAGGGCGGCTACATCATGAGCGGGGATGAGCTCTACGACTTCAACCTCTTCTCCGGGAACATCACCTTCTCGTTCCTCTGAGAGAGGCACCCGGGCGCGACGGACTGGCGGCCTTCCCGACATCGGGAGGGCCGTTTTTTTGTGCGCGAACGCAAAGGCAGACAGGGCAAAAGGCCGCCCGCGACGCCCCCCAGGCGCCTGACGTGAAGCGACCCGGAAACGCGCCCGCCAAGTGCCGCCGACCCCTGGACAAAGGCGCGCTGTGCCCATCTGTCGCCGCGCCCACGCCTTGTTCCCCCGGAGTTTCGCGATGAGCTTTGACCGCCGCCTGTCGTTCTGGACGATCGCCCTCTCATTCACCCTCGCGCTCTCAAGCTGCGGCCCGTCGACCGGGAAGGCGCCCGAGGTCAGTCCAGAACCGCAGAGGGAATGGGAAGAGGCGTCCATGGCTTCGCGGCGCGTCGATCTCAGGCTGGCGGAGACGCCGGGACGCGTCATGGGCCGGGACGAAACAGTCCGCGTCACCTCGCGCCCGATGCCGCTCTTCAACACGGTGCCCATCCCGCGGCAGGAGAAGCGCGCGAATCCCCGTCGACCAGGTCCTGAGGCGCCCGAGGGCACGCCGCCTTTGCCAGAGCGATTTGTCACGACCGACGCGGGGGCGGCCAAAGAGGCGTTTGCTGTGCGCCAACACGCGCCTGTGGGCGAGGTCGAGCGGCCGCGGGAGGTGAGGCTGCTCTTTTCGGAGGATGTGGCCGAGGCCGTGGCCGGCGCTGTTCTGGATGAGGTGCCGATCGCCCTGACGCCCAAGGTGAGCGGCACGTGGCGGTGGCTCGATGCGCGCACGCTCGCCTTCACGCCCAAGCGACCGTTTCCCCCGGCGACGACGTTTGAGGTCGAGGTGGCGGCGGCCTTTCGTTCGGCGCGTGGCGAAAAGCTCTCAGAGGGCGCGCGTTGGCGTTTTTCGACCGGTGGCGCGCAGCTTTTGGGCGTCTGGCCCGACCCGGGCGAGAACGAGGCGGCGTTGTCCGACTGGCCTCGCGACGCGCCCTTGCTCCTCGCCTTTGACCGCCCTGTGACCGCCGGGGACGTGAAAGGCCGGCTGGCGCTGACGAGTGAAGGGGGCGTCCATGAGCTGCGCGCGCTCGAAGAAGCCGAGATGGCCCGCGACCCGCTGATCCGTGACGCCGCGTCCCGCTGGCCCAAGGCGCACCGCGTGGCGTTCAAGGCCGTTCATCCCCTGCCCGCTGACACCGAGGCGACGCTGACCATGGCGTTCGACGCGTCGCTGCCGGACGAAACCCAGCGCCTGACCGCGTTTCGCACAGAGAAGAGCTTTTCGCGGGCTGAACTCACCTGTTTTTGGGCGCCGTTGCCGATGGCGCGCGCCGAGCTCGCCATTGACGCCCGCATCGATCGCCAAAGCCTCACAGAGGATCGGCTGCGGCTCGAACCACCGCTGGCGAATCAGTCGATCGCGCTCGTCCGCGAGGAGACAGGGGCGCGTCGGGGGCGCAGCGTCGTCGTGGTGACGGGACAGCCGCCGCCGGGGACAACATCGATCAAGGCCACCCTGCGCGCCGGGACCCGCGATGAGGATGGCGTGTCGAGCGAGGTGGATCTGACCGCCGCGTGCGCGCTGAGCGCCGAGACGCCGCGTGCCTGGCCAGTCGCGGATTTGCAGGTGTCGCCGCGCGGTGAGCTCGCCCTGCACGCGACCGCCGCCATGTCGATCGAACTCGCTGTCACGCCCTTGGGCGAAGAGGCGCGCGCCCAGGCTGTCGACTGCCTTGCCCAAAAAACTGTCCGCGAGTGCCTGCCCCCAAAAATCGAGCCGAACGCCCGCCGCCAAATCGCCATCGCGCCGACGAGCGGGGAAGAGGAACGCCAGGGGCGGATCCGCGTCGACTTGAGCGAGCACTTTGCCGAGGGCGTGAACGCGCTCTTTGTGACGCTGTCGGGCGAGGGCGTCGAAGGCGGTCCGATCTGGATCGCGCGCGAACACAACCTGATCTTCGCCGAGCAGATCGGCGCCTCGGTGGTGGCCTTTGTCGTGTCGGCCGAGGATGGCGCGCCGCGCCCGGGCGTCGAAGTGCGGCTGGTCGACCAGGACAGGCGCGTCCGCCGGGCGGTGAGCGATGGGCAGGGCGTTGCCCGATTCGAGGATGTCGAGGGCGCCGCTGCGCGCGTCGAGGCAGGGAACGCCTTTGCGCCAGTTTTTCGCGAGTCGCCCGCGCCGCGATTGTTGACACCCCTTCTCGCCCACAGGCCCGGGGACGCGATTCGACTCGGCGGCGTTGTCTTTCCCCGGGGAGAGGCCGCGCGCCTGGCCATCGAGATCGCCGGTGTGGGCATCGACGCCAGACAGCCTCCGCGCGCCACTGCCGCCATCGACAAAAACGGACGATTCGATCACGCCATCCGACTGCCGAGGAGCGTTCCCGACGGCGCCGTCGAAGTCCGCCTGCGTCCCATCGATACGCGTGGCGCCCCGGCTGGCCGCGAGACGCGCGCGCTTATTCCCGTGGGCCATTGGCAGCGCGGTGGCGAATTGCCGCGCCTCTTTGTCCTCGGCGACGAGGTCCTGGCCCAAGAACCCCTGCTCTTTCAGCTCGACGAGGACGCAGCGGAACAGCCGGACAGGGCGCTTCGCTGGCGTGTCGAGGCGGAGACGGTCGCCCTCGGGTTTGGCGACTTGCCCGGCTTTGTCTTTGGCGATGGGCGGCGGACCTGGGCCCGACCGCCGGCGTGGGCGCGCGCGCTCGACGAAGAGGACATCTGTCGCGCGGATGGACGCGTTGGGCGGATCTCGACCCTCCTTGGCGGCGTCACGGCCAGCGCGGAGAGCGGCGAGGGGTGGCCGTTGGCGCTGTCGGCGAGCGTGCGTGGCGAAGAGAGCCCCCGTCGGCCGCAGGTGGTTCAAGGACTCGTGCAGCCAGCGACGCGTCTTGTCGGACTGCGGGCCAAACGCGCCTTTTGGCGACAGGGAGAGACTGCGGAGATCGAGGTGGTCGTCGTCGATTTGGGCGGCCAGATCGCGCCCGGACACACCGTCGACCTGGAGGTCCTGGCGCTCAGGCCCGAGCCCTGGCTGGGCGGTCACAGGCTGCGCGAAAAGCTCGCGTTCGCCGAATCGCTGCGCAGCGGGACCATGCCGCAGAAAGCGCGGATCAGGCTCGACGAGCGGGCGCTGCACCGGGTGGTGGCGCGCGTGCGCGATGGGGCGGGACGCGTCGCCCAAAGCGAGATTTCACTCTGGGTCGAGGGCGCGCCGACGCTGGAGGCCAGCGCTGAACAGGGCGCGGGCGGCGAGCTCTTTTTCGAGCCTGGGACAGATGGCGCGCGGTCGGGCGAACTTCTCGCGCGGCTGTCCAAACCGCCCAGGGCCGCCTGGATCGTCCTCGTCGGCAGCGGCGGTCATCTCTTCAGCCAACCGATTCGCTTCGGCGACAGCCAGGAGGCGGGTGGATTTCAGAGCGCGCTCGTGCGCCTCGGCGAATTGCGACTGCCCTGGTCCCATGGCGAAGCGCCCGTCGCCGCCCAGCTCGTCACCTTTGACGGCGCGCGCTTCAACCGACTCTCAGAGAGGCTTTTGGCCGGACGCGAGCGCCCTCGTCCGAGCGGTGAGGTGTTTCTCCAACGCGGTCCGAAGGCGACGCGACGCGCCCAGGCCCAGGTGATTCGCGACGGCGCGCCGCTCGAAGTCGCCATTCACGCCCAGCGCGCCCGACCAGGCGGGTTTCTCATCGAGGTGCGCGACGCGTTGGGCCACCCCGTCCCGGAGGCGGAGGTGCTCGTCACGGTCGCGGACGATGGGCGCACAGCCGACATGTCGGCGTTTTGGACGCGCACTGAGCCCCAACCGCCCACCTCCGGACCTGTGCTCGCCAGCCAGGCTTCCCTGCCCATCTCCCTGCCCCGCGACAGCCGCCTCTGCGTTGCCGCCACGGGCGATCACCTCGATCGCGTCCACATGGGAGACGCCTTTCGCCTGCGCCATCCCAGTCCCTGGCCAGTCGTGAGCGCGTCCACCGAGTCGCGTTGGCTCAAGACCGATCGCGCGGGGCAGGCGCGGTTTGTCCGCGGCGAGTCACTGGCGCCGCAGTCCCGACTGCACGTCAGCGCTTTTGACAGCCGTTTGGGCCGAGGCGGGCAGGCCAGCGTCGCGCTCGACGATCGCGCCAGCGTGGGCCTCAGGCTCGACCTGCCGCGGTTCGTCCGCCCCGGCGATCAACCCGTCGCGCGGTTTGCCCTCGACAACCCTCTCTCCCGTGAAGTCGAGGCGCGCCTCGATCTGCGGGCCGCCGGCGCCTGGCTCTCGCCCAAAGAGGACAGCAAAGTCCTGACGCTGCCGCCGAACAGCCAGGTGGAAATCGCCGTGCCGCTCAAACTCGACGCGGGCGCCCGGTCCGTCCTCCTCAACGCCGAGCTGCGCGCGCTGGGGCGAAAGCGTCTGGTCAGTGGCCGGGCCGAGGTGGTCGCCGAACTCGCCGAAAAGCGCCTCTGCGGCCCTCTGCCCAAAGGCGCGCACGGGATCGACATCGCCTTCACGCGCGGCAGTCGTTCCAAGCGAGGTTTTTTGGAGCTCGAAGTCGGCGCCGAGACCTTGCTCGCCCTCGCCGAGGCCTGGCGGACAGTCGCGACGCACCCGATGCCGAGTGACGAGGCGCGGATCGCCTTTCTCTTCGCGCTTGGCAGCCTGGGGGAGAGGCGGCTGGCCATGGTCGAGCCGGACGCGGCGGTCCGAGGGGCGCATTGGCGGCGCGCTCGCGAGGAGGTGGCGGCGTTGGCGGAAAACTGGCGACCGGAGGGGCGGTTCGAATGGCGCGGCGAAACGGGCGCGCGCGGCGAATTCCTCACGCTCTTTGCCCTGGACGCGTTGTCGCGACTCGATGGCGCCTGGCCGAGGCAGCTCGACGCCCAGAAAAAACTGAGCGCGCGGACGCGTTCGATCCTGTCCGCCTCCGAGGCTGTGTTCGCGCGCCTTTTGACCGCGTCCCAAACCAGAGCCGATGCGCCCTCGGAGACGGATGACGCGCTTTTGGCCTACGCCCTCCACCTGCGCCACCGCCTGCGCGGCCCTCTCGACGCCGACACGCGCCAAACCGCGCTTTCTCTCGCCGAACGCCTCTTCGCCGGCGCCACGGGTGAACCGCTCGCCTGGCTTTTGCCCGCGCTCTCCACCTCGGCTGATTTCGAGCCAATGGCGCGCCGCTTTGAGGAACGGATGCTCTCCGACGGACACGGCACGCACGCGCCCTCCGCCTTTCGCGACGGTGGCCGCGACCTCTTCCACGCCGAGCACCGCGCCGATGCCGTGGCGATCGAAGCGCTCACGCGCCTGAAACGCGCGCCCAAACTGCGCGAACGACTGACGCGCGGTCTTTTGAGCCATCGCGACGAACTGGGCCGCTGGGCAAACCTCCAGGAAAACGCCTGGGCCGTAGCCGCGCTCGCGCCTCTGCCGAACGCCCCTGTTTCGACGCCGGTGCGCGCCTGGTTCGACGGCTACCTCGGCGAACAACGACTTGGCCGCGACCGCCCGGTAGCGCGCTGGCGATTCCCGCTCGACCTGTTGCCTGGCAACGCCGACAGGCGCCGACTCGTCGTCGACAACCGCGGGGATGAGGCGATCGCCTGGCGTCTCATCTGGCGCTGGAACGATCCGCGCGAGGACGTGATCGACGAGGGCACCTCGCTCAGCCGCACGCTGTCGCCGGAAGGAGGCGAGAAGCTGGAGCGCGATGTCCGATCAGAGGTTCTCCTCAAGACAGGTCGCCGTCTGCGCGCCGCGCACGCCCTGCACATGTCCGAATGCGCGGGCGATCTCGTCCTGCGTTCGCCCACCCCAGCTGGCCTGGCCGCGCTGACCGACGAGCTCCATCTCGACATCCGCGACTGTCAGGGCCGTCCCGCGCGCGTCCGCCTCCAGCGCACTCCGGAGGCGATTGAGCTGCACATCTTCGAGGTGGGCAAAGGCGAGCACCTCGTCGAAGAGCGCTGGCTGGCCACACAGCGCGGCGATTTCGAGGCCCCTGCGTCGAGTCTCAGCGTCGGCGGCGAACGGCGGGTCGTGGGCGGCAGCGTGCGCATCCGCGTCGAGTGAAAGCGGGCGGCGTCAGCGGCTTGTCCGCGCTCAGCGCAACGGCAGGAGCAGGAGGTAATCGCCCCCGGGCTGGAGGCTGTAGCTGTAGGGCGTCTCGAACGGATAGCGATCCTCGCCTGGCCGCAGATAGCCCGTCTCGATGAGGCGGGAGAGGTCGGTCGGCGGCTCGCCATGCGCGATGCGGTAGGCCTCGATGGCGCTGACGATGCGGCTCTTCTGGGCGGTGCCGACGATCTCGCGGTAGGCGGCCTCGTTGGGCCACAGCGTCCGCTGGGCATGGCGTTGGAGCGCCAGATGGCCGACGAGCGCGGTCAGACCCACGAGCAGGCAGGCGTAGAGGAAGGCATTGAGCACGCTTCGCAGATCGCGCTGCTGTCCCACGCCGCCCGTCGCGCCGCGCCGCGCCGACCTTCCCCGGGCGACGATCTTCAGGAGACCCACGTCGCAGAGGGTGTTGAGCGCGCGCAGCGCCTCGAATTCGCCCAGCATTGAACGCGCCACGATGTCCGCGATCGAGCGCTCCGGCTCGGCCAGCGCGTAGAGGCACCGCTCGCGATCGCCGAGGGAAATCCCCTTCTTTTGCAGCTTCAAAAACTCCGGGCTCTCCGGCAGCGGCAGGCATTTGAGCCGCCTGAAACACGCCTCGTTCGAGTGAAACCTGCGCCTGAGACTCGGCCACTGCGACCGCCGCCGCGTTCCCTCCTGCACCACCGCCGCGCACTCGATCGGCGCCAGACCCTCAAAGTCGCGTCCCACCTCGCCGGTGACGAATTTCCACGTGCCCGTTGTCCATTCGAAGGGCTGGAAGAGCGCTTCCATCGTCTGCAGGGCGGCGAAATCGCGCAGCGCCTCGCGGGAGAGCGCCCCGGCGTCGACCAGAATCTCGCCCAGCTGCTTGAGGGTGCGCCGCTGCTCGTCGACGGCGCGGGAACGCTGCTGCTCACTGATGAGACCGGCGCTCACGAGCAGATTGCCGAACAGCTCGTTTGGCTTGGGGCGAAAGCGCTTGGCCTTGCAGATGCGTCCTTCGCGAAACGAGACCTCGATGGCGCGATCGCCGCTCGTGCTCAGGTGCAGCATCCCGGTCCGCTTCTGCTGCGCGAGGAGGGTCAGGAGATCTTCGATCGGGAAGTCCTTGAAGGAACCCTCGTGTGTCTCTGCCTGGACGCTCTTCATCTGAGTTTCCCGAGCGGTGAGAGGTTGTTGCGCTTCTGTTGGGCGCGGAGGGCGCGTCGCGTGACGAGAAAGCTCTGCGACCAGAGAAGGGCGATGAGCGCGATGGCCGGCACGCGTTTGATGAGGGGCGGGATCGCGTCAAAGGGCGAGGGGAAGAAGCCGCCGGGGAAGGCGATGAGGAGGGCGAGCAGGCAGGCGCAGGCGAGTCCCAAAGCGCCGCGCAGGGCCTTGCCGCGCCACATCGCGCCCGAGCCGGGGATGAGCAGCGCGGAGACGAGGATGGCCCGCTGACGCCACTTTTGACGGCGCTGAATCTGCCATTCGCGTCGCGCGCAGGCGGTCGAATCGGGGCGTCCCGGCTGGCCAAAGACGCTGAAGCAGTCCGCGCACAGGCCAGGGCTGGGCGAGCGGTGTTCACAGCGGTTGCAGGCGGGCGCGCCACATTTGAAACAGGGACGCGTCACAGGCACCAGCAGGCGCCCCAGGCCATAGATGAGCCAGAGCGCGAGAATGGTGACGGTGACCTTGATCGGCGATTGCCGCGCGTGCGTTCCGAAGAAGAACCCCGTCACCCGCCCGCCCAGATCGGCGGCGATTTTTTCCTGGCGCGCGTTTTTGGCGAGCGCGCGGACATCGAGCGGAGCGGTGAGGACGAAATGGTTGGCCCGCATGTCGAGCGGCGCGTGGGCAAGCGCGGGGTCGAGCTGCGCGGCTTCGTCGAACATCGACTTGGCCATTTCGAACAGCTGCCGGGCCTGTTCCGGCTCTGCCGAGAGCTGGGCTTTGCGCAGGTAGTAGCTGGAGAGGTTGAAGGCGGCCTCGGCGCTCTTCGGGTCGTGCTGGCGGGCGCGCGTGTAGTTCTCAAAGGCGCGCTCCAGGTCGCCGGCGCACAGGTAGGCGTTGCCAATCGCGATCCACGGCGCGGAGGCGTTCTGGTTGAGACGTGTGGCCTGCCGCAGGAGGGGGATGGCGCGCGCGTATTCACCGCCACGCAGCGCCTTCCGTCCCAGGATGTAGCTGGCCGCGTAGGCGTGCTCGGATTCCTCGGCGAGGCGCATCTCCTGCGCGCGCATGTGTCCGCCCTCGGGGCCGCTGCGATCGATGAAGTAGAGCGCCTGGGCGTCGGCATCGAGGATGGGCAGCCGCTCGCTGACCTCGCTCACCAGCGTTGGCATGGCGGCCAGCAGCAGGAGCGAGAGGCTGAGCGCGGCGCGTTCGCCGAGCGAGGCGTAGGGAATGAGCAGAAGGCCCAGGAAGGCGATCGGTCCGAGCAGGCCAAACCCCTCGATCCAGAGAAGGGCGGAGAGGATCAAAAGGAGCGGCAGGATGGCGATCGGCCTCACGCCGCGCGGCGCCAGATGCGCGAGGTCATGCAGCAGGAGGCCAGCCGACCGGAGGAGCGCTGTCACGAGGAGCGCCAGGGCGATGGCGATGGCGAGCACCGGGGCGACGAGGATCAGGTCCATGTGGCGGGCGGCTTCGCCATAGGGTTCGCGGAAGGAGGCCTTGGACGCGGCCCAGAGTTCCGCGGCGAGCGCGCTCAAGCCGATGCCCGACGATTCGCGGGCCTTCCACGAGGCCAGAAGCGCGACCCAGTGCGGTTGGGCGAGCGAGGGCGACAGCTCGGCGGCCAGAAGCGCCTTGCGGCGGGCCTCCGCGGGGTTGGCGTCGATCAGGGCCCTGGCCTCGATGAGGAGCGCGGTCGAAAACGAGAAGAGGTTGTCGATGTCGAGTTCATCGCGCAGGGCGGCGATCTCTCGCTCGATCTCGTGGACGCGGTTCACGTCGCCGTCGGCCATGGCGTGCCGCCGGTCTTCGAAGAGCGCCTGCAGGCCATCGAAGCCACGCGCGGGGGGCAGCTGGATGGCGGGCGCGTTCACCTCTCCATCGACGGGCACCGGCGCCTTGGCCTGCCGCAGGTAGTCGCCGCGCAGCGCGGGTTTTTCCTCGTTCGTCGCGTTCGCGGTGGACGGCGAGATCGGCGCGCTCGCCTCAACGGGCGACGGCGTCAGCCACGACAGACAAAAGAGAAGCGCGGCGGTCGCACAGAAGATGGCGCGTCGGGATTTGAGACCATCGCCAACTTCAGGCGTGAACGCTGCGCTCGCGAAACAGGACATGGCGGAAGAGAGGGGCGAATCAGGGTTGTCGCTTGAGAAGGCGGTGCGTCAGCTCGGGGCCAAGGCTCGCCTCCATCATCTTTTCGACACTGCTCTCGAATCGCCGCCGCTCAGTTTCGTCGTCCCAGATGAAGCAGATGCCCATGCCAGGGTTGTCGCCCTCGGCTTTGGACCAGGTCACCTCGCCCAAAAGTTCGTAGGGGGCGGCCGCGCCAGGGAGCGTGAGGAGGAAGCGGAAGCGCGTGCCAATCGAGAGAGGCGCCGTCGTCGCGATGAAGGTGCCGCCGTGCGAGATGTTGCGCGTGTAGTCGGCGAAGAAGCTGTTGACCCGCCGGTATTCGACTTTGAGCTCGATGGGGGCGCGCGGTGTCGTTCTGCTCTCGCTGAAGTTCGCGTTGGACAAGGTCGTCTCCCAAAAGCCCCGTGGGCAAAAAGGCGGCGGATACTAGGCGGCGAAAGTCAAACCGCAACACCTCAAGGCGCCCCCCGCGACACGGTCAAAAATGCGTCGTGTGAGACGAGAAAACCTCCCGCGCCATGAAGGGGGGAGGCCTCTTGGACAGCCTGGACAGTGTGGCGGCCGGGAGCGCGCGACGCCGGGCCGGATTCGCAGGATCAGATTCCGTGGAGGATCTTCCACATGCCCTCTTCGAGCTGGAGGACCATCTCCTTGGTGTCCGACTCTGTGCGCCAGACGAGCTTGTCGCTTCCGTTGCCCTCGGGGACCTGAAAACTGATGTCGTAGAAGTAGACGACCGCGGCCTTGACGATCTCGCCCTCGGGATTCTCCTCGAAGGTGATCTTGCGCACCTCGATGCGCGAACGGACCGACTTGAAGTGGCTGAACCACGCCTTGAGCTTGGGTTCGATGCCCTGGCGGTCGAAGTCGTCCTCGCCCTCGACGGTCCCGGCGTTCTCGAAGAAGTCGACGCTCGCCAGCGCCACGATCTTCTCGATGTCGCGCGCCTCCAGCGCCTCTGTGTAGGCCCGCATCACGTCGAGAATCTGCCGCGCCTCGTCCGTGTCCTCGATCATCGTCCCGGGGATGAGCTTGGTCGCGCACGCCGGGGTGAAAAAGAGAGCCAGGAGGCAGAGGAGGAGAGGGAAACGTTTCATGGAGGCTCCAAAGAGGGACGGCGGATGGGGAGGCCGCGGCCTGGTGTCGTTTGGCGAGCGCCGACGCGACTGACGATGGCGGGCGGCAGGGACCTCGGGCCCAAAAGGGGCGCCCCTTCGCGTTCAAAACGCCAAAGAAGTCAACGGAAGACGCTGCAACCGAGGACCGCTCCAGGGATTCCGCGCCGGTCGATGACCGCTGTCACGGCCCTGGGATGAGAGGATGTCGCGCCTGCGTTCGAGCGCGCTGACATGAACGGAAGCGGGCGCCGGGCAGCGGGCTTCTGGCCAGGGCCAAGCGACAAAAGAAAAGGCCCGCTTCCTCGGGGGAAACGGGCCTGAACCTTCTGGAATCAACTTCATGGTGGAGGCGGTGGGGATCGAACCCGCGACCTCAGCATTGCGAACGCTGCGCTCTCCCAACTGAGCTACGCCCCCATGAGGGTGTCTCCTCGGCGCCAAGGCGTCGAAAAAACGACGCGGCCCTCTAGTCAAAGTCCCCTCGTTCGTCAACTATTTATTTGTCTGAAAATCACGCCCGAGTTTGCCCCGTTTTCCGGGCTTTTCCCTCGACAAGGAACGCCCCATGTCCCGCCGACCGACTTTGAAATCCGCCATTTGTCCCGCGCTGACGTTCGCGTTCGCCCTCTGCCTCGTCGGTTGCGGCGAAGAGACGCCCGATCCCAACGTCCACCAGGAAATCGACGCCATCTCGGGCGCCACGGGCGGCGAGCCTGACCATCTCGTCCCGGTCTGCTGCGACTACGGCCTGGAGGAGCGGCGCCTGGCCGACGAGCTCTTTGCGCTGCTCAACGCCTATCGCGCGGAGAATGGGCTTGAGGCGCTCGAACGCGACGACGGACTCGACAGGGCGATGCAGGGCCACTGTCATCACATGGCGATTCACCCCTTCTTCGATCACATCGCGCCCGAGGAAGACATCGCCAGTCCGTGGACGCGCGCCCAGCTGTGCGGCGCTTCGGCCAACGGCGAAAACATCGCGGCGGGGCAAAGTTCGGCGGCGGCCGTGATGGAGAGCTGGAAGTCGAGCCCCGGGCACAACGCCAACATGCTGGACGCGGGCTTCAGGCGCGTGGGCGTCGGCGCCTTTGTCAGTCCGGAGGGCGCGCCCTATCCCCTCTATTGGGGGCAGCTCTTTGGCCGTTAGCCGTTCGCCAAAATTGAACTCCGCGTGTTCAGGCGTCGCGGGGAACGGAAGCGCGAGATCCGGGGCGTCAGGGGACGGCGAGAACGCGCTTGTCGCGTGAGGTCGCGCGAAATTCAGCGCCGCGCGGTGGCGCTTAAAAACAGCGCCGATTCCTCGGGCAGAGACTCGCGAAAGGCGCGCCGGCGACGCCAGGTGTCGAGCCCGCGCCGACTCACCGACTCGTCCTGTTGCGTCCAGAGGGTGATCGCCTCGTCGAAATCGCCCTTGGCGTCGGCCCAGAAGGCGGCGTCGGTCCAGACGCGGAGGTTTTCCTCGATGAGCGCGGGGTGCGTCAGTCCCGCCACGTGAGCGCGCCTGAGGAAGGGCAACGCGTCGGTGTTTTGTCCGCGCAGCCAGAGCTGGCGGCCGATGAGGTAGGGGCCGATCGCCCAATCGGGACGCGCGTCGGACAGGCGCTGCAAAGCGAGGAGCTCGGCGAGGCCGGACGATTTGTCGAAGTAGCGGCGCAAGGTCTCGCGAGCGCTGTCGTCGTCGATGGCCTGTCGCTGGATCAGGGCGCTGCGCTCGTCGCCGGGCATGAGCGGCAGGTCGAGCGCTTCGTCGAGAGTCGCGCGGGCGCGCCTGAGGTCGCCCTCAAGCCAGGCGATGCGGGCGAGGGCGATTTTGGCGCGTCCTCGGAGGTGGGGCGCCGCTGTGTCGAGCCGGGTGATGGCCTCGTAGAGGGTGGCCGCGCCGTCGAGATCGTCGAGTTGGAGGCTGAGTTCGGCGCGTCGCGAGAGGTAGCCCGGGTCCTCGGGGACGATGCTGGAGCAGCGCTCGTAGAGCTCGCGTGCGCGCGCCGGGTCGGAACCGCTCAGCGCCCGCGCTTCTTTTTCCAGGTCGGCGATTTCGCGCACGCAGGGACGCTGAAAGAGGCCGCCCGCCCGGAATCGCTGCTGCGCCGCGCTTTGCGCCTGGGCCGAGGGCGAAAGGCTGTCGAGAAAGCCGTGCCACTCGTCGACGAGGGTCTTCAGGGGCTTGCCGGTCGCCGCTTCGAAGTCGCCCGCCGGGTAGAGCGCGCGCAGGGCCAAGGCGCCGTGCCGCTCGTGGATGAATCGCAAAAAGCTGCCGACCGCCGTGTAGGACCGGGCGCCGGCGTGCGCGTAGAAGCCGAGCGGTTCGAGAATGGCGCCGATGTCGGGCAGCCGTCCCTGTTCCCGCATCAGGCGCGCCTGTTCGTGCAGGCCAAACGTCGATGCGCCATCGTCCTCGGCCGCCACGGCCAGCCCCTCGACGAGGCCGATGTTGAGCCCAACCAGCCCGCTCCAGGAGACGCCAAAGACGGGCGTTCCAAAGTCCGCGCCAAAGAGGTGGGCCAGTTCGTGCCGCGCCGTCGGGTGGGGCCAGGGGCGATCGAGCGCGTGGAATTGTCCGCGCCAGGGCTTGGCGAAATCGGTGCGCGAGGCGCCGGTCAGACGCCGTTTTTCCTCTGGGCCGCGGTGGAAGAAGGCGTGAAGGCGCGCCTTGGGCTCGACGCCGAAAAAGTCCGCGAGCTCGCGTGAGGCGAAGGCCATCTCGAAGGCCAGGCGCCGCGCCTGCTGGGGCGATTTTTCGCGCGGGAAGTGGATCGTCAGGTGGGGCGTCTCGACGCGTCCGCCAAGGATGGCGTCGATGTCTTCCTCGGTGGTGCGCAGTCCGAGGGCGCCGTCAAAGCGCCAAAAGAGGGCGATGGCGATGAGGCAGGCGGCCAGGGCCCGGCCCAACCGAGAGCGCAGGCGCTCGCGCCATCCGTCGAGCGATTTCAGGGCCGCGAGGAAGAGGAAGGCGCTCGTCCAGACGAGGGTGAGGGCGCGGAAGGCGATGAGCCGGGCGTCGACGCTGAGCGCCTCGTCGTAGATGGGGCCGGGGAAGTAGCCGAGCAGGTGGTGGAGGGCGAAGATTTGCGGGCCGTCCCACAGCGGCCAGAGCGTGACCGCGAGCGAGAGGGCCAAGAGCGGCGTGGCGACGAGGAGGGCGCGGGCGCGGTGGCCGATCCAGCGCTGAAGGCAGAGGCCGATGGCGGCGCCGCAAAGGGCGGTCGGCGGTGGCAGGAGCAGGGCGAAGCCGATTCCGGTCGAGGCGCGGCAGGTGTCGCCCAGCGCGGCGGTGAGCCAGGCAAAGGCGATCGGCGGGAGGACGGCGGCGAGCGAGAGGAGGCAGGCGCGGGCCCAGGCCTGGAGCATCGCGGTCGGGCTGGCGCGCGCTTTCAGGCGTTCGGCGGCGGAAAACCCGAGGCAGGGCGCGAGGAACGCGCAGAGGAGTGTCAGGGCGCTCGACAGCTCAAAGCCGGGCAGATCGAAGAGCGGCCAGAAGGTGAGGCCCACGCCGATGGCGGCGACGGTGGCGACGGCGACAAAAGCGGGACGGCGGAGCGGGGCGGGCATGACAGGGCGGTCTGGCGGTTCGACGGGGGAGGGCGACGGGGCGGCGGACCTTTCCCGATTCCCTCACCTTGGCAAGCCGGGACACGCGTCCGCGGTGAAGTCGACCGCGTTCCTCTGGCGCGATCCTCAGGCGCGAATGGCGCCACCCGCCGCGGCGATGTCTTTCGGGACACGGCGCTCGATCAGCCGTCGATAAAGACGCGCGTGCGCCTCGACGAGGCGATCCGCGCCCAGGGACCGTTCGACAAAACGGCGGGCGTTTTGGCCCATCTCGAATCGCAGCGCGGGCGCGTCCAAAAGCGTTTCCAGGCGGGCGGCGAAGACGAGCCGGGCGTCGACAGGCACCACAAACCCGCTCTCCTCGTTGGCCACCAGCTCGGCGTTGCCTCCGGCATCGGTCACCACCATCGGCAGACCGGCGGCCATGGCTTCGATGATCGCGTTCGACAGCCCTTCCGCGCGCGAGGCGAGCACGCCGATGTGGGCGCGCCGCAAAATCGCCGGCACATCGCCGCGACGCCCCAAAAACACCACCTCCCGCCGCAATCCGACAGACGCGGCCACGCGCTCCAGCAGCGGCCGCCGCGGACCATCGCCGATGAGCCACAGCCGGGCCTTCGGATGGCGCGCTCTGAGCCAGGAGAAGACTTCGATGAGGAGCTCCTGCGCCTTGACCGGGTGGTTCATGTTTGCCACGTGCGCGACGATGATCTCGCCGTTCTCGACGGGCGGCAGGTTCGATTCGGGGGGACGGCGGGCCTTTTCGTCGAAGCGGGAAAGGTCGATGCCGTTGCGGATGACCGTGACGCGGTCGCTTTTGAGGCGTTCTTCGCGCGCGATTTGGCGGGCGATGGCCTCGGCGTTGGCGACGAGGTGATCGGCGGCGCGGCTGACTGCCCTGAGCGCCAGTTTTTGCGCCGCGCTCTGCCAGTGCATGAGGTCGAGTCGGCTGAGCACGACGCGGCATTGGGCCAGGCGCGCGGCGGGGACGGCCAGGATCGAGGTGTAGAGGTCGTGCGCGTGGATGAGAGCGACGCGACGCGATTTGAGCCAGCGGGCCAGCCGCCACACCTGTCGGGGCGTCTGCGGCGAGACAAAGCTGTGGTCGAGCGGAAAGGCCACGGGATCGACGCCGATCTCGCGCGCTGCGTTCAGGTGTCCGCCCTTCAGGCTCAGCGCCGCCAGCTGGATGTCGAAGCGGTCGATGAGTCCGCGCGTCAGGAGCAGCGCCTGTCCTTCGGTGCCGCCGAGATGGAAGCTGTTGATGAACTGGGCGATGCGCGGGCGTTCGCGCTCGGCTGGGTCGCGGGGAAGTGGGCTCATCGGGCGATCTCTCCTGCGCGCGTGGCCTAGGCAAAGGCGCGCGACGACTCGACATGGGCGCGGGCCTGAACGCGCTCGCAGGAAGCTAAAAGCGCCCAGAAGAAAAAGAAGTGCGCCGAGATGAGGTAGCCGCTGAAGAGGTCGCAGAGGAGGAACCCGGCCCCGCCGGCGACGAGAGATCTGCTCAGGCCGAGGAGCTCCGCGTCGCCGCCAGAGCTGTCGAGCGCGCGCCACGCCCCGAACGCGCCGCCCAGCGCGCCGCCGACGAATCCGAGCAACAGGCTCAGGCCGACGAGGCCCAGCTCGCCAAGGACCGAGAGGAAGACGTTGTGCGCCACCAGGGCGAGACCGCGTGCCTCGCGCGGCGCGTAGTCCTCCCAGGCCAAGGGAAAGGCGCCCAGCCCGACGCCGCCGAGCGGGCGATCGCGGCTGATGTCGGCGGTGACCTCCCAGGCGAAGACGCGTCCCATGGCCGACACGTCGCGCTCAAAGCTGCCCAGCGACTCGGTGCGATCCCAGAAGCTGGACGGGGCAAAGAGGGCGACCGCGAGGAAGAGGAGGACGACGGCGGAAGCGGCGCGCAGACGGCGTTTGCCGAGCATGGCCCAGGTGATCGCGCAGAGGGCGAGTCCCAGGGCGCCACCGCGCGAATGCGTCAAGACGATTGCCGCCACCGATCCCACGGCCGAGACGGCGGCCACGGCGCGTTGCCACAGGGCGCGACGGCTGAGCGCGAAGAAGAGCGCGAGAGGGACAATCGACACCAGCGTCATCGCCAGGTGGTTGGGGTCCTCGTAGACGCCCTCCCAGCTGGCCCGAAAGCCATCGACGAGGTCGATCCCGCCTCGCCAGTGATCGATGGTGCCGAAGGCGGGCGCCAGCGCGGCGATGACGATGGCGAGGCACAGGCGGCTCAGGCGCGCCGTCGAGCTCACGACGTGGATCGCGGTCAGGTAGATGGCGGCCAGCTTGCACAGCTCGAAGGCCATGGGACGCGTCACTTCGGGCGCGCGCGACCATGAAAGCGAGCAAAAGGCCCAGGCGCACAGCGCGAGGAGAAAGATGCCGCGCGGCGCGTCGAGTGAAACCCCGCGGCCTTGAGCCACGCGCCCCATCGCGAGGCCCGCGAGGGCGATGAGCGCGCAGAAGAGAGCCGGACGCAGCGCGCCGAGCGCCGGGAAGAGATGGGCGACGCTCGCGTAGGTCGAGACGGCAAACCCGACGATCGCCACGAACGCGAAGGCGTCTTTGCCCTGCCGCATCGCGCCTCCCTCCGCCTTCCACAGATCTGGCCTCTCGCCCGCGACAGCCGATGGGCCCGCGGAAGCTGCTCACGCCTCCAGTCAGGCGCCTTCCCCCTCTTGGAATCGGCGCGTCCGCCCCTCGCGAAATGTCCTTGCGCTGCGCCGCGACTCGTCGTTTTCCCGCGCGCCTTTTTGGCGCCGCCCCACGCGTCCATGAGACCCGCCGCGTTCTGAGGGTGGCTTCCCGCGCCGAAGCGCTCCTCGTCCGCCCAGAACTGCGGACAGGCCGACGGCGGAAAGGATGGTGGCGGTGTTTTCCGACGACAGAATCGACGGAGGTTTTTCGGCTGACGAGACGACGGCCGCGGCAGAGGCGGCGCGTTCGGACGGCGCGACTTTGCCCACCTGGGAAGCCATCGGCGCCCACCTGTCGGCAGGCGATTTGCCCAAGGCGCACGAAGCGTTGCGCGCGCTGTGCGAGGCGTCCCCCGAACTTCCCGAGGCCTGGATCAACCGCGGCTCTCTGGAGCGGGCCATGGGCGATCTTTCGTCTGCCGCCACCCACCTCGAACGCGGCATCGCCCTCTTGAAAGCCCGTTCGCCTTCCGCCGATCCGCTGCTCGTGCCCGCCTACCTCAACCTGGCCGAGGTCCTGGAAACGCTCGAAGACGTGTCGCGCGCCGCCGATGTGCTGCGGGAAGCCTTCAGGCGCGCCCCCGAGTCGCCCTCGCCCCTCATCCAGCTGGCCGGCCTTCAGGCGCGGGCGGGCAATCTCGACGCGGCCAGGCGCACAGCCCGCGACTACTGCTTCGCGGCGGTCAGCATCCTTTCGGAAAAGCCCTCCATCGCCCTTGTCCGCAAATTCCAAAAAGCGCTCGAAGCGGCGGACGCCATCGACGGACGACTGCTCCTCATCGCCACCCGCGAGGCCTACGCCATGGCCTTTGAATCGGCGGCCTTTCCCCTGCGCGAATCGGCGCGCTTCGAGGTGGCGCGCGAGGAGGTTTCCGAAGAGACGGGCGACGCCTATGCGCTCAACCGCTCGGACGCCTTCGTCGAGGCGACGAACGAATGGCGAACGCTGACGCCCAATCCTGTCTACGGCTTTCCGGGCAACGCGCCGGCGGCCAGGGAGGCGCTCTTCACCGTGCCCGCCGAACTCGGGGCCCCCTTTGAGACGCGCGTCTCCACCAGGACCGCATGGAATGCGCTGGCCGTGCGCGTCCGTTTTCGCGAGGCGCTCGACGACGAACGCGCGCAGGCTGCCGAAGACGCCATCGCCACCTGGTTCAGGCGCGGCTTTATGGGCGGCTTTTCCCTGCAGAGGGACAAAGGGTTTTTCCACGCCCTCTCGCGCCCGGTCCGCGTCGGCGAACGCGCCCTGCGCTGGGAGATCGACCTCGGCCTGGCCAATCAAACCGCCATCGCCGCCCTCATCGAGACGCTCGCGGACCTGCACCAGCGCCATCCCATCGACCGCCTCGTGCTCGGCGACGGCCTCATCGGCTGACCGCGCATTCCCTCGCGCCACAGGTCAGTCGCCCGCCACCCCATCCCGCCACTTCACCAGGAAGCACCCCAAAAAAGATGACGACGCGATCCCCCTCCATCTCTCAGGGCCCGGCCACAGCGCGCGGCGACGGCTTCAGCGCCATCGTCGAGGAGTTGGCCTCTGACGCGCCCATGCTCGACGCCCTCCAGCTCATCCCCGGCGTGCGGCGCGAACTGCCCTCCCGTGACCGCCTGATCGAGCTCGTCGAGATCCTTCGCGCCATCCTCTTTCCCGGCTTCTTCGGCCCCTCGGAGGTCTCCTCCGAAAGCCTGCGCTACGCCATCGGCGCGGCCATGGATCGCGTCTTCCACGGGTTGAGCGAGCAGATTCGACGCGGCCTGTGCGCCGCCTGCGCCGAACCGCGCGACGACACCTGCGTGAAGTGCGCCGAACGCGCGCGCGACATCACCCGACGATTCCTCGAACGCCTGCCACGCCTCAGGGCCGTGCTCCTGACCGACGTGCGCGCCGCCTACGAGGGCGACCCGGCCGCGCGCAGCCAGGCAGAGGCGCTCTTCTCGTATCCGGGCATCTTCGCCATCACCAACTACCGCCTGGCCCACGAGCTCTTCGAACTCGGCGTTCCCTTCCTGCCCCGTATCATCACCGAGCACGCCCACAGCCTCACCGGCATCGACATCCACCCCGGCGCCACCATCGGCGGCGCGTTCTTCATCGACCACGGAACCGGCGTCGTCATCGGCGAGACCTGCGTCATCGGCGAGCGCGTGCGCATCTACCAGGGCGTGACGCTCGGCGCGAAGAGCTTCCCCCTTGACGGCGAAGGCCGCCCCATCAAGGGCATCGCCCGCCACCCCATCCTCGAAGAGGGCGTCGTCATCTACTCCAACGCCACCCTGCTCGGCCGCATCACCGTCGGTCGCGGTTCGACGATCGGCGGCAACGTCTGGCTGACTCACAGCGTCCCGCCCGGCAGCATGATCACCCAGGCCAACGCGCGCTCACCGGTCCAGGGCGACGGCTTCACGCCCACCCCGCTGCCCGTCCCCAAAACCTGAAAAAACCTGAAAAAAAACAGTTGCCAAAGCGTCGAATAATCGACAGAAGGCGCGCGCTTCTTGCAAGCACTCAAGGGGTTCGACCTCTCACCTCCCCCCTGAGAGGTCGTTTGAAGGTCGCCGGGTTTTTCTCTCCTTTCCCCGGCGGCCTTCTTTTTTTGTCCGAACGCCGCGCCGAGCTTCACGCCCTGTCAGCACAAGACGCGCCCCATGAACTCCTTTCGCGTCAACGAGATCTTCGAGAGCGTCCAGGGCGAGACGACCCACGCCGGCCGCCCCTGCCTCTTTGTCCGCTTCACCGGCTGTGATCTGCGCTGCCGCTATTGCGACACGCGCCACGCCTACGACGAAGGCAGCCTCATGAGCGGCGAGGCCATCGTCGAGAAGCTCCTTGGCTGGCGCACGCGCTTTGTGACGCTCACCGGCGGCGAACCGACCCTGCAGCCCGGCCTGGCGACGCTCTGCGAGACGCTCATCGAACGCGGCTTCGAGGTCGCCATCGAGACCCACGGCCAGCGCCCGCTCGACCATTTGCCCGCCGCGGTCCGCCGCATCGTCGACCTGAAGACCCCCGGCTCCGGCAGCGAGGACACGCGCCTTGTCAATCTGGACGCGCTCAGGCCCGGCGACGAGCTGAAGATCGTCGTCACCAGCCGCGCCGACTTCGACTGGGCCCGCGCCATCGTCGAGCGCTTCCACCTCGACCGCCGCCTGCCCGTCGTCTTCTCGCCCGCCTTTGGCGAAGTCGAACCGCGCGATCTGGTGGCCTGGCTCCTCGACTCCAAACTCGACGCGCGCCTCGGCCTGCAGCTGCACAAGGTCATCTGGGACCCGGCCACCCGCGGCGTGTGATCGCGCGCCTGCCGCGCCGCTCCCGCGAAATCGCCCGGACGCCTGCGCGCCGAATGTCGGCCTTCGACTTGCGCGCGCGCTTTGGCGACGTATGGGGCGACGCCTTTCTCGTCCGACGCCCCGATGTCCCTCCTTCGCCGCCTGCGCAGAGCCAGACGCTTCCTGGCCGCCATCCCCTGGGAACACCGCCTCTCCCAGATCGGCCAAGCACTCCTCGTCCTCGCGCTCTTTTTCTGTCCGCTCGCCCTTGGCGGCGCGCGCCTGTGGGCCGTGGCCGTGGCCTTTGTCCTCGCCTGCGCCTCCCTCGCCGCGCTCGCCCTCTCGCGACACCTCGAACAGCGCCGCCTCGTCCTGCCGCTCTTCGCTCTCCCCCTCGCCGCCGCCGCGATCGCCTGCGCCCTTCAGCTTTGCCCGCTGCCGCCCGGCCTCATCGCCCTCGCCGCGCCCGCGACGCACGCGCTCTTCACCTCGTCGCTTGAGCCCCTCGGCCTCTACCCGGCCTGGCGCCCGCTCTCGCTCGATCCGCCCGCCACTGCCCGCGCCCTGGTCACGCTGCTCTGCTGCCTCAGCGCCTTTGTCGCCGCCGCCCAAATCGCCACCTCCTCGCGCGGTCGCGCCCTTCTCAACGCCACTATTGGCCTGAGCGCCCTGACCGTCGCCCTCATCGGCTTCGGACACGCCCTGGCCCACGCGCGCGCCCTCTTCGGCGCCTTCAGCTACGCCCAGGCCTCGCCCCCCTTCCTCTCCACCTTCGGCAATCCCAACCACCTGGCCGCCTTCCTCACCCTCGGCGCCCTCTCGCTCAGCTCCCGCGCCCTCAACGCCACCGAGACTGGCAGGCGCTTTGGCTGGTGGCTGGCCTACCTCGCCGTCGCCGTCGCCATCTTCCTCAGCCTCTCGCGCGGCGGGATCATCGCCTTTGTCATCGGCCAGGCGCTCCTCCTCTGGAACCACCGCGTCCTCGACGCCGACGCGCGCCACGACTCGGGCGGCCACCGTCGCCTGCTCGCCTTCCTCGGACTCGGCACAGCGCTGGCCTGCGCGCTCTACATCGCCGCGCAAAAACTCATCGGCGAATGGGCCACCCTGACCTCGCTCGACGGCCTGACCCACGCCAAGCTCCCGCTCCTCACCGCGACACTTCCGCTCATCCAGGCGCACTGGCGCTTCGGCGTCGGCAAGGGCGCCTTTGAGCCGGCCTTCGCCAGCTTCATCCCGACCTCCACCAGCGGCGCGCGGACCTTCACCCACCCCGAAAATCTGCCGCTTCAATGGATGGCCGACCTGGGCGTCGTGCCCGCCGCGCTTCTCCTCATCGGCGTCGCCTTCGCCTTCTGGAGGGGATGCCGCAGCGCTCACCGCGATTGTCTGCGATGGGGCGCGCTGATCGCCGTCCTCACCGCCGCGATCCACGACCTCGCCGACTTCAGCCTCGAATTTCTCGGCACGGCCCTGCCCGCCACCGCGCTCTTCGCCCTCGGCACAGCCCACCGCCACAACCGCCGCCAGATGGCCGCGACGCTCGCCCTCGCCCTGACCGCGATCACTTTCGCCCTCGGCCTGACGAGCCTCTCCTTTGCCCGCCACGACCTCAGAAGCGACAGCGCCGCCCTCCTCGCCGCGCCCCAGATCGACCGCGCGCGCCTCCGCCAAGTCATCGCGCGCCACCCGGCCGATGAGTTCCCCCGACGCGTCGCCGCCGCCCACGCCCTGAACGCCACTCGCCCCGCCGAAGCCCTCTCCTGGTCCGGACAGGCCATGCGCCTCTTCCCCGCGCTCGCCTCTCCCCACGCCCTCGCCGCGCGCGCCCTCGAACGCATGGGCGCCTTTGCGCAGGCCGCCACCGAATGGACCCTGGCCCTGGAGCGCGGAGACCAACGCGCCGCAGCCGCGCTCGCCGACCTCTTTGCCCGCGACCGTTTGCCCGCCTCTGACCTCGTCCGCCTCGCCCCCGCCGACCCCGCGCTCGCCCTCTTTCTCGCGCAGCGCCTCGCCGACCGCCGCCGCGACAGCGACGCGAACGCCCTCCTCGACCACCTCGACCACGCGAACGAAACGACCGACGCGACCGCCCTCGACCGACTGCGCCTGCGCGCCCGCCTCGCCGAGCGCCGCAGCGACAGCGACGCCCTCCTTGAACTGGGCCCCAAAATCACCGCCCTCGAAGGCCCGGACAGCCACACAGGCCTCCTCTTCGAAGTGAGCGCCCTCAGATTGCGCGGCGACATCGACGCCGCCCGCCGTCGCCTGAGCGACCAGCTGACGCGCCTGCCCACCGCCGCCGTGGCGCTCAGACTCGCCGAATTGGAACTCAGCCAGGGCCAAAGCGCCGCCGCCCGCGAGGCGCTGCGCCAAATTCCCGCCACCATGACCATCGATGAGCGCGTGCGCGCCCTCGCCTTCGAATCCGCCGCCTTCCGCCGCGATGGCGCCCACGCCAAGGCGCTCACACCCTTGCGCACAGCGGTCAACCTCAAGCCCAAAGACGTGAACCTGCGCCTCAAGTTTGTCGAAGCGCTGGAGCGCGCCGGCCGCCTGGAAGAAGCCCTGCGGGAGCTCGTTGTCTGTCGGGACAAATCACCGCGCGGACCAAACCGCGAACAAATCGAATTAATTGAACAAAGAATTCTGCAAAAACACGATCAGCGCACGCATGCGGCGCGAAAGAAATCCCTGGGAATCGACTAAAGGATTCAGCGCTTTATTGTTTTTTTGCGCCGCGCCCGAATGGAAATGCGTCTTTTTAAATTAAAGACGCGCGTCGAGGCGCGACAATAAAAGAAACCCCCGTCCGGAGAGATTTCCGAACGGGGGCAAATCATCTCTCAATTCAATTCAATCGAGTGGACTGAATGAATTCAGAGAAACCGCGCTCTTACTGGCAGGTATTCGTCGTGGTCGAGCTGTTGCGCGGCTGTGGGGTCACCGAGGTGACGGGGTACGTCGTGTTGTTATTGAGATCCGTCACAGGATTGGCCGTGACGACAACGTCCGTCACGCTGGCGGCGGCGCAGCCATTCGCCGAATAGAAGATTTGATTCGACGGCAACGTGGGCAGCTGGGAGCCGCAGACGCTTTCGCCGCCATAGACAAAGAGGATGCCCTGCTCGGCGGTCGGGCATTGGGTGCCGACTTTGTCGCCTTCTTCATCCGTGGCGTCGTTGAGCGTGGCGTTGGTGATGCCTTTGACAGCGATGAGAACCTTTGCGCCTTCCGGTGAAAGCTGAAGGCCGGTGCCTTTATTCATTTTCAAATCAGGCTCGGGAATGTCCTGTTTGTCGTCGCCGATCTTGTTGGCCGTATCATCCGGGGACCTTTCGCCGATGAGGAAGTAGCCGCCGGCGGGAATGCTTGTCCCCTCGGGAACGGACTTGTTGCTCTTCAGCTGCCAGCTCTTACCGGAGCCATCGACCGCCTCGACCAAGACGCTCCAGCCGGAGATGTCGACGGCTTCGGAGCCGGTGTTGTGCAGCTCGATGAAGTCCTGGTGGAAGGCTTCGCAGGTGGCGGTGCCGAGAAGGGTGGTGGGGCCCATATTCGTCGGATCGCAGAGTTGGTTGCTCTCGCCCGTGCCGCCGCCCGCGTAGAGCGCCGAGATGATGACGCCGCCGCTGGGAGTGGCCGCCTGGCAGTTGCCGTCGTCGATCGTGATCTCGAACGGGCCGCGGTCGTAGTTGGTCGAGTCCCAATCGCCGCCATCGACGACGACGTAATAGGTGTGACCACTGGTGGCGGTGAAGGTGACGCTCTCACCATCGCAGTAGCTGCCGTTGTTGCTCTGTTTGAAGGCGGTGCGGCTGTTGAGCGCGGTGAGGACGTAGAGGACGAGGTCGTAGCCGTCTTTGCCATCGACGCAGCGCTCGTCGTTGAAGGGGACGGCGGAGATGGTCACCGTGCCGTTGGCCGTGGCCGTGTAGCTGTAGACGACCTCGGGGGCCGTGAACTCGTAGCTGGTGAAGCCCTCGCCGAGGACCATGACGCTCGACGCGCCGTTCGCCGAGGTGTCGCCCCTGGTCGCGGTGCAGGCGGTCAGTTCGATGGGCGTGGGCAGGGTCTCGCAGGTCTGCTGGATGTAGGTGTTGTTGCCGCTGCCACCAATCGAGCCGGAGCAGATCTGGCCGCTCGCGCAGGTGCCGCAGTCGACGTTCTTGACGTTGCCGCAGCTGTCGCGACCAGAGGCTGTGCCGCACTCGGTGTGGAAGTTGGCGCAGAACTGCTGGTCGCTGATTTCCTCGGGGACGCACTCGGTGTCGAGGCAGCGCAGGTAGCTGTCGGAGGTTTCGTCGAGGTTGCACTCGGTGCCCTCGCGGCATTCGGTGCCGCAGTTGACCATCACGGTGCCGCCGCAGCCGTCGTCGCGGGCGATCTTGCCGCCGCACTCCCAGTAGTTGGGCGCGACTCTGCAGTAGTGGGCGTAGGCCGTGTTCGCGTTGAAGGGCTCGCAGCTGCTGACGCAGGTGTTGGTCGAGGTGTTGCAGACGAGGCCATCGGCGCAGGGACAGGTGATCTCGATGTTGGCGCAGCCGTTGTTGACGCGCAGCGTGCCGCACTCGGTCAGGCCCTCAGCGTTGCCGCAGTGCTGGGCGATGAGTTCCTCGTCGGTGATGGTCGGGGTGCAGGTCTGGGAGATGCACTGGCCGCTGGCGTCGCAGGCCATGCCGTCGCCACAGGTGCCGCAGTTGATGGTGAGACCCTCGCAGCCGTCGGCCACGGTCAGGGCGCCGCACTGGGTCTTGCCCTCGCCCTCGCCGCAGTGGGTGGCGATGGCTTCGTCGCGGGTGATGAGGGGGACGCAGCCCACGTCGCCGGCGTGGACGCAGACGTTGGAGGCATTGCAGGCCTCGTTGCCCGTGCAGGCGCCGCAGTCGATGGTGAACGTGCTCTCGCAGCCGTCGGGCACGCTCAGGGCGCCGCATTCGGCCAGGCCCTCGCCGCAGTTCGCCGCGATGGCCGCTTCGGTGGTGATGGGGGTGCAGGTGGTGCCGGGATCGACGACGCCGCTGTCGGGCGTTCCCTCGGGCTCGCTTTCGTTGCTGCAGCCGAGGAAGGCCGGGGTGGCGATGAGGCTCAGAGAGCCGATGAGAATCAGGAGTCGTTTCATGTGGGACCTCTGGTGAGTGGCCCCTTGGAGAGGGGCGCGGGAAAAATCGGGGGGGCGTCTTTAGGCGAGCGGTATCGTTTGCAAAAGCCCTCTTTCGAGAGGTGGCCGAGTGGCATGGCGGGCGCCAGATTTGACCGATGCGCGTGCTCTATCTCGAAGGCGACGGCGCGGCCGGGCGCTACCTCGGCGGGACGTTTCGCAAGATGGGCGTCGACCACCACCTCACCCTGCCCGGGGAATCACCGCCCCAGTCGCTCGGCGGGTTTCAGGCGGTGATCGTCTCCAACTTCCCTCGGCTGCTGATTCAGGAGGCGGAGGCCTCGATCGCGCAGGCGGTCGCGCGCGCGGGGATGGGGTTCCTCATGGTCGGCGGGCCGCACGCGTTTGGGCGCGGAGGCTATGTCGAAGACGCGTTGGCGGCGCTTTTGCCGGTCGAGACAAGGGCGGGTGACGATCGGCGCAGGCTTTCGGGCGGCGCGTTGGTGGAGGTGAGGCGTCCACGGCATCCGCTGCTGCGCTCTCTCAGGTTTGACGAGCCGCTGTCGGTGATGGGGTTCAATCGGCTGCGGCGGCGAGCGGGGACGACTGAACTTTTGAGCGCGCGGGCCATCGCTCGGGTCGACGCGGCGGGCGTTCACCTGGCTGCCCAAGGCGCGCCTTTGCTCGTGGTGCGCGAGTCCGCGGATGGGGTGAGCGGGCGCGTGGCGGCGCTGGCGACGAGTCTTTCTCCACCCTGGAGCGGCGGTCTGACCGAGTGGGGCGCGCGGCGGCTGTCGATCGACGCCCAGACAGAGGTCGGCGAGGGCTACGCGGTCTTTGTCCTCAACCTGGTGCGCTGGCTGTGCGGCGAAGAGGTCCTCTTTCGCGGTGAGGAGCAGACTGTCGAGGCGCCCGGACAGAGACTGGACGAGATGTCGCCCGAGGTGCGCGCCAACCGCCCGAGGCCAGAGAGGGAACTCAGCGATCCGCCGGCGCCGACCTGGTGAGCCTGCGCTCCAGCCACAGCAGGAAGATCGAGAAGATCGTCCCCAGCAGCATGGTCTGGACAAAGATCAGGGCCACGGTCAGCGCGGCCAGAAGACAGCGATTCCAGAAGGGTGTGAGCGCGCCGAGGACGGTCTGTTCGACGTAGAGATCGATGAAGCCGGTCAGTCTGAGGAAGGTGATGGGCAGGCCGTCGAGGAAGTTTTGCAGATTGTCGCCCGCCTTCAGGTCGCCGAGGCGCAACAGCTCCGAGAGGATGCCGAGCAAGAGGTAGCCGCAGCAGATCCAGAAGGACTGCCGCAGCACGACGCGAAGGAGCGCCCTGAATGATTGTGGCGCGGCGCTGTCGGCTGTCGCGCCTGCCTCATCGCTCACTTCTTCGACCTCTTCTTGGCCGCCTGCTTACCCTTGGACTTGCCCTTGGTCGCCGCCTTCGACTTCGCGTCCGACTTCTCTTTCGACTTCGCCTCGACCTTGGCCTTGTCGCCAGACTTCGCATCCGACTTGTCCGCCGCGTGGTCGGCGACATTGGCGGGGGCGTTGGAGAGCCGGGCGACAGCCGCTGCGGCGTCGTCGGCGATCGGTCCCTTGGGCGAGAGACGACGGGCGGTGTCGAGGCTCTTTTGCGCGCGTTCGCGATCTGTTCCCGCGAGCGCCACGCCGAGTTCGAGATGCGCCCGCGCCATCGCGGGTTCGAGGCGAAGTGCGCGCTCGATCGACGTTTGGACCGTGGCCGCATCGCCGAAGAGTCGCTCCGCGCCCGCCTTGGCCAGCTGCGCCTCGGGGGCGAGGCTGTAGGCCTCCAGCGCTTTGTCCGCCTGATTGCGCGCCTGATTTTTCTTTTTGGCGGCGACGAGGAGCAGGGCGTGGACCGCGAAGACGCGCGCGCGAACTTCAGCGTCGACAGGCGTCGTGGCCTCCGCCTTGCCGTCGGAAATGGCCTTGACGAGGGCGTCGATCTCTTTTGGCAGGCCCGCGCGTTCCTTCTTGTCGCCAGCGGCGATGGCGATCTCGGCGAGACCCACGCGCGCGCGCAGTTCGTCCTCGTCCCGCTTGCGCGCCGCCTCGTAGAGCGCCTTGGCCCCGGCGAAATCGCCCTGTCGCAGCAGTCGATCGGCCAGGTCGAGGCGCGTGTCGGCGTTGCCGGAGCGCAGCCGCTTGAGGTCGGCCCGGGCCTGCCCCATCTCGCCGCTGAGGGCGAAGAACTGCACCGAGGCCAGTTGCACCGCCGGATCTTTGCCGTCAGCCTTGCGCGCCCGCGTCAGGGCACGTCGGGCGGCGTCGAGATCGCCCTTGAGGAGTTTGAGGCGCAGGTCGGCGAGCAGGATTTCCGTGTCGGGCCTGTCGTCGAGCACCGGATCGAGCGCGCTTTCCACCGCCGCCAGATCGCCGAGGAGGAAGAGCGACTCGACGAGCGCCAGGCGCGCTTCCAGATGGAAGGGATTGATCTTCAGGGCGCTGTCGAGCTGCTTGCGCGCCTCGTCCACCTGCCCGCTGAGCAGCTGATGCCGACCGAGGACACAGCGGCTCTCGTAGTCGCGCAGATCCTTGGCGATGGCGGCCATGAGCGCGGCGTGCGCCTCTTTTTCCTTGCCCTGCCGCAACAGAAGCCGCCCCGTCGCCGACTGCGCCAGCGACCAGAAGCGATTCTTGGGGCCGATGTTGGCGAGGATGCCCAGCGAACGATCCACGGCGGTCTCGGGATCGAGCCGCGCGTCGATCAGGGCCAGATAGACAACCGCCTGCGCGGGCAGGTTTTGGCCACTGGGCGCGGTCGAGATGAGGACGCTCTTGGCGCGCTCCAGGCGGTTCAACTCGTAGAGGGCGATGCCGTGGAGGATCTGCAGATCGCGGCTGCCCTTGTAGCGCTCGCTGACCTTGAGCGCCTCGCGCGGACGGCCCTGAAGCAGCAGCGCGCGCGCGTGGAGGACTTTGTAACGCGCGTTTTTGGGGGCTCTCTTGGAGAGGGAGGCGAAGACTTTGGCCGCTTCGTCATGGCGGCCCGACAGCATGTGCGCCTCGCCCAACGCCCGCTGAAACTCGCCCCGCCGCTTCTCGTGCCGCTCGGCGCCCGCCATGAGGATCTCGACGGCTTTTTCGCCTTCGCCAACGCGCGCGCGCAGCTGTCCCTCTGCGAGATCGAGTTGCGGCAGCAGCGCCTCCGGCCATGGCGTGGAGGTCTTGGCGGCGGCCTCGTAGCTCTCCCGGGCCTTTTGCAGGCGCGCGAGGTGTTCCCTGTCGTCCTCGATCGTCTGATCGCGGCGCATCAGGGCCGCCTCGGTGAGGCCAAGGATGGCGCCGACGTGGTTGGGCGAAATCTGCTGGGCGCGCTCGAACATGGCGAAGGCGCGGTCGGCGTCGGCGCTCTGCGAGGCGATGGCCGGGCGCAGGAGGCTCTGTCCCGAGGCGAGCAGCGTCTCGACGTGCGAGGCGTCCTCCGTCAGCGATTGCGTCAGGTGGCGGCTGGCGTCGTCCAGCTTCTTCTGGGCGATGAGGCGCTCGGCGAGGAGCAGATGGACCTCGGCGCGTTCAAACCCGGTCTTCAGCGCCTTCACGTCGAGCTTGGCCAGCTTGGCGATCGCCTTGCTCTTCGTGATCTTCTGGTCGCGGTCTTCGAGTCGGTAGTCGATGGCCAGCGCCAAGCCCGGCGCGTGGGCGCGAATCGTCTCCAGATGCTTCTCCGCCTCGGCGCGATCCTCGGCGCGGCCGCCAAAGCTGTGGAACAGGGCGGCGTGGGCAAAGGCGCGGGTCGTCATGGCGTCGAGATCCGCGGCGTTCTCGTCGAGGAGGCGCTCGGAGAGCTCGATGGCGTCGCGGTAGGCCTGCGGCGTGGCCAGCGGCAGAGCGCGCGCGGCGTCGGCCCGCCATTGACCGACTCGCGTCCCCTGAGTCTCGCGTGAGCTCTTCTGGAAGACGTAACTTCCGGCGGCGGCGACGGCGATGAGGGCGAGCGCGCCAGCCATTTTGGGCCAGTGGCGGCGCAGGAAGGTCGGCTTGGGCTGTGTCAGGAGCTTTTCGCGCAGCTCTCGCTCGTATTCGCGCGCGATCTCCTCTGCTGTCTGCGCCGTCACCATCACGCTGGGCACCTGGGCCGGGCGGGGCGGCGTCGAGGGCACAAACTCCGCGGGCAAGTCGTCGAGCAGGCCTCCGCGCCTGGGTGTCGCGGGCTTGAGTGTGACCGGTGGCAGAGGCGGCGGCGCGCCTTTGGGCGGCAGAGGTGGCGGCGCGGCGAGGCCCATGTCCGGCGTGGCGCTTTTGGGCGGCAGGGGCGGCGGCGTGGCGAACGCCTGCGATTCGATCTCGGCGTCGGGATTCGTCCCAGTCGCGTCAGCGGCGCCTTCTTCTGGCTGCCCGTCGAACAGCGCGGCCTCGGTCAACGGCACGGTCTCCGGCTGGCCAGAGGCCTCCTCGGCGCCGGAAACAACCTCGCTTTCGGGCTGGGCGGCGACGGGCGCGAGGTCGGCGGTCAGCGGCGCGAGATCGGCCTCGTCCACAGAATCCACGCGCGCGGGCATGGGCGCGGGCATGGGAGAAGGCGCGTTGGCGCTCACCATCGGCGCGGTCAGGTGCGGCAGCGGATGGGGCGCTGGGCGGGGGCGTTCCACTGAGGCGAACGCTGGCGCGGCGTTTTTGCGCTCGCTCTGGGCGGCCAAATCCTCCGGCGAAAACCATCCCTTGGAGGCGCGGATGGCTTCACTCGACGTGCGGCGCATGCCGTCTGGCGAACTGAGCAGCGAGGAGAGCAGGCGCGGCGCGGCGTCGTCACTGGGGGGCGGCATCGCGTCTGCGGACGATGCGTCTGCGGTCGACACGGCGGCATGGATCGGCGCGGCCTCGGGCGCGGGATCGTCACTGCCCAGCGAGCGGAAGATGGCGGAGAGCTCGCGTTGATCCTCGTCAAAGAGGGGCGCGGCGGCGGGGAACTCAGGCGCGGCGGGCACGGCCTCTGGCGCGGGGACATAGGCGCCCACGTCGACCATCGTCGGCTGTTCCTGGGAGATGGCGCCCAGCGCGAGGTCGTCGGTCACGTGCTCAAAGGGCGAAGACGCGGCGGGCGCGGCCTCTGGCGCGGGGACATAGGCGCCCACGTCGACAACAGTCGGCAGGTCCTGGGCGATCTCGCCGACGCCGGGATCGGCGGCCACGTGATCAAAAGGCGACGGCGCGCTTTCAGCGGCCACGGCGGCGGGATCGACGTGCGCGGCAAGGGCGTTTTGGGCCTGGGCCAGCCACTGTTGGGCGGCTTCGTCCGCGGGCGACAGCTCGACGGCGCGTTCGAGAAAGGACAGCGCCTCCTGGGCCAACCCGGCCTGCAGCAGCAGGTCGCCAGCCCGCGTGAGTGTCTGCGCGTCGTCTGGCGTCAGTTGCGCGGCGGCTCGCAGGAACTCGATGGCCTCGGCCGCGCGTCCCAGTTTGAGCAAGGCGCTGGCGCACAGGACGTGTCCGGGGACCGAGTCCGGGTGGGCGGCCAGTCCCTGTTGGCAAATCTCGATGGCGCGCTCGCAGTCGCCGCTGTCGATGAGGAGCTCGGCCAGGTTGAGAAAGACGAGGCTGCCGGGATCGGCATGGAGTGTCTGTTCGTAGCTCTCGACCAGTTGGGTCGTCATGCGCGCACCTCGCTCTTCTCTGGAGCGTGAATGTGACTCAGGCCCGGCGACACTGCGGCACGGGCGAAAGAGCGCCGATGTCCAACGCTGGCGCGTCTCGAATGAAACGCCCCGCCAACGGCTGCCGGCAGGGCGCGAAAATCGGGGGTTGAACGGGTCTCAGCGGGCTGGCGCCAAGGGCCTTTTTGAGAGGGGGGAGGCCGCCTTGACACGCCGGGGCGCGGGCCCCTAGTGGCGCGCCCATGTTCAAGTCAATGCCCTCTTTGAGCTTTTGTTTGCTCCTCTGCGCCCTCTGGACCGCCGCCTGCGCCACGACGCCGAAAAAGGCCAATCCGCGTGAGCTGCGCGAGACGAGCGAGTCCTTTGCCCGGCGCCTGCGCTGGGGCGACTACAAGGGCATGGCGCAATTTCTGCGGCCAGAAGCGCGCCTCGACTTTGTCAAGGGCGTCCTCGATCGCGGCGACGACGAGTTGCTCAAGGTGATCGATTGCGAGCTCGAACACGTCCAATACGTCCCGGATGGCGCCGTCGTGCTCGCGCGCGTGGTCTGGCATCGGCTGCCTTCGGTGACGGCTCAAAGCGAGGTCGTCTCGCTCCACTTCGAGGACGCGGAAGGCCAGTGGCTGATCGGCGCGGTAGAGGGCGGTCCCCTGCCTGTCGCCAAATCGACGGCGCCAGACGCTGAAGCGGGGCGGGGCAAGTCGGCCGACACGCGCGAAAGCCTGCAGAAGCTCTAGGCGCGTTGCCCCAAGGCGCGACGCCAACGCGGGCATCTGGGAACAGCGCCCAGGCCAGCGCAGAACGCCACGGCATCAAAAAGCCCCCCTCGGCGCGTTTGTCCGAAGGGGGCTGAAGTCTCTGGCGGCCATTGAGCCGCTGAAGCGCGACTCAGGCCATGGCGGCTGCCGCGGCGAAGGTCGGCAGCGTTGCCTCGATGCGGGCCATCTCGCCGGGCGTCGCGCGGATCACCTCGTAGCAGGTGGGATCGGAGAGGACGCGCATCGTCAGCTGGTGGTTGAGGGCGTGCCCCGACTTGTCGGCGCGCAGGTGGCCGATGAGCGGACGGCCCAGGAGGAAGAGGTCGCCGATGGCGTCGAGCGTCTTGTGGCGGACGAACTCGTCGGCGAAGCGCAGCCCCTCCGGATTGAGGATGCTGAAGCCGTCGACGACGATCGCGTTCTCGATGGAGCCGCCCTTGGCTAGACCCGCGCTCTTGAGCGCCTCGATGTCCTTCAAAAATCCGAAGGTGCGGGCGCAGGCGATCTCGCGGCAGAAGTTGGCCGATGAGCATTCGAGCTCCATCAGTTGGTTGCTGATGAGCGGGTGCCTGAAGTCGATGCTGCAGTGGATGCTGAAGCTGTTGGCGGGTGTGAGCGCGGCCGACTTGAAGCCATCGCCGACCTGGACCGGACGGCGGATGACGATGAACTCCTTCATCGCGCGCTGCAGGACGACGCCGGCCTCCTGAATGAGGCGGACAAAGGGGAGCGCCGAGCCGTCGAAGATGGGGATTTCGGGCGCGTTGACCTCGATGCGCAGGTTGTCGATGCCCATGGCGTGCAGCGCGGCGCAGCAGTGTTCGACGGTGCTCACGCGGACGCCATCGCGGCCCAGCGTCGTGGCCAGCGCGGTGTCGACCACAAACTGGGCGCGGGCCGGGATGTCGCGCGAGTCGGGCAGATCAACACGGCGGAAGGTGATCCCGTAGTTTTCGGGCGCGGGCTTGAAGGTCAGGCGGACGCGCTTTCCCGTGTGCAGGCCGACGCCTTCACAGGAGATCTCGTTGGCCAAAGTCCGCTGTCTGTAGAGGTCCTTGCGTCTCATCTTCATCATCAGCCGCGCTCCGTCCGATGTCGGGGGCTGTCACACCCTGTCCGTTCAGGGGGCCCCTCTCGTTTTGTTTTGTTTCGTGGCGCGGCGCGCTTGGCAATTTCCGTGCCAAACCCTCAAGTCTCGTCGACGGAGACGCCTGTCTCCGATGCGCGCGGCAGTGATCGCTTGGCGGCGAAAGCGTCAGCGTCGCGCGGGCGCCTTGGTTGTCATGGCGGCGGCACACAATCGCCAATTTAGGCAGCTCTCAGGCGCCGGGCCGTCAGGGGCGCGGCCCTCTGGCAGGTGACGTGCGCCAGGGAAAGATTTTTCCCTTCATTTTTCGAGCCTGCGGCATCGCGCGAAAAAGCGCTGCCACCCGAGGCGACAGCGCTTCAAAAAAAGGTGATCCCGGAAAGCGGGGGAGGGCGAAAGGCTCAGCGCGGCGTGGCGCCCGACTTTTGGATGAAGCGCATCCTCAGGTCGTAGAGGACGGTCGAGAGGAGCTTTTGTTCGGCGTCGGTGAGGTTGCCGCGCGTCTTTTCTTCGAGCATCGCCAGGACATCGATCGACTGCTTGGCCATGCCGAGGTCGACGCTGGGGGCGCCCGTCTCGGGATCGTTGGCCTCGCCCAGGTGGATGAGCGCCGAGCTCGCCAGACTGAGGCAGAGCTGGGTGAAATCCATCGGCGGCAACGACTTTTGGGCGTCTGGCCTGTCGGGCTTTTTCTCCATCTGCCAGCCCGGCCCCTCGACGACGCGATCGCCGCCCTGAGTGCCCGCCTCTTGTCCGTCTGGCCGACCCGCCGCTGTCGCGTCCGCCGTCTGACACTCTGGCGTTGCCCGCGCCGAATCTTCCGCTGCTCCGTCGTCGTCAAAGCGGATGCGGCGGTCGGTCACCTTGAAGCCCTTCCCGTCCTTCATCTCGTCGCTCATGCGTCACCTCGGCGTTCTGGCGCGCGTCGTGGCGGGCGCGTTCAGTCCTCTTCCTCGGGATGGTGGCCGGTGGCCTGGACTTCCTGAACTTCGAGCTCGGACTCGATCGGGAGGGCTTGGTCCGCGAGATCGGGCAGGGATGCCAGGTGCTGCTCGTAATCCTCGGCGCTGATGGCGCCGCGCTTGATGAGGCGGTCGACGAGGCGCTTGTCGAAGACTTTGGGATCGGTGGTCTTGGTCATGGGTGGTTCCTCGCTGTTCGGAGCTTGTGGGGTCAGGGGCGCCAGAGGGGCCCGCAAAAAGGCGCGGCGCTTTAGGGGAGCGCTCGGCGAAAAGTCAAATCCCGCGCCAGGGGAGGCCGCGCTCGTCGCGTCACCCTGTCCGGGGGGCGACAAACGCTGTCCGCGCGGTTTGGGCAGGATGTGCGCCGTTGTGTGTCGTTCGGTGCTGTTCCGCGCCGTTTTGTTCCGCGCCGCGCTGCCCCAAGTCGAGTCGCGCCGCCGTCTCCGGCGATGATCGGGCGCTGGCAAAGCCTCTGTCCCCGCCGCAGCTTGGCCCAACGCCGCTCTCGGCGTGCCGCTCGCCCAGATCCGGCCTGGAGGTGCCCCGCGATGCTCGTCCTTGCGCTTGCGCTCAGTGGGATCCTGCTCGTTCACGCGTTCGCCGGTTACGGACTCTCCCTGCGCGTCGTCCTGGCTCTGGTCGCGCGCGGTCGAATTCAGAGCGGCCATCCAGTTCGGGAGGCGCCTGGGCTGCCGCCGTCGGAACTGCCCCGCGTCACGATGGTGGTGGCGGCCCACAACGAGGCGGCCTGCATCGGCGCCAAGCTGCGCAACTTCCAGGCGCTCGACTACCCAAAGGAGAAGCTCGACCTCATCGTCGGCAGCGACGGTTCGGAAGACGAGACCGACGCCATTGTCGCGCGCTTTGCCCGGGACGACCCGCGCGTCCGCCTCTCGACCGCCCCCCGCGTCGGCAAGAGCGCTGTCCTCAACCGCTGCGTTCCCCAGGCGCGCGGCGAATGGGTGCTGCTCACCGACGCCAACACCATGCTGCGTCCCGACGCCCTGCGCGCGCTCGCCCGCCACACGATCAACCCCGATGTGGGCGCCATCGCCGGCCGACTGGTGCTGCTGAAGCCCGGTTCATCGACCGGAAGCGGGAACGCGGACGGCTTTGGCGAGACGGCCACCGAGGGCGAGGGCCTCTATTGGCGCCACGAGACCTGGCTGAAATCGACCGAGGCCAGTCTCGGCGTCCTCCTCGGCATGAACGGCGCGCTCTACGCCCTGCGCCGCGATCTCTTCACGCCCCTGCGTCCGGAGACGATCGTCGACGATTTGGTGATTCCGCTCAGACTCGTCATCGCCGGTCACGCGCTCGCCTGGGCACCCGACGCGCTCGCCTTCGAAGAGACGGCCACCTCGCTTGCGGACGAATCGCGCCGCCGCGTCCGCATCGCCGCCGGCAACTTTCAGAGTCTCGCCTGGCTCTGGCCCCTGCTCTCGCCCCGCCGCGGCCTGTGGGCCTACGCTTTCTGGTCGCACAAGGTCCTGCGCTGGTGCGCGCCCCTCTTTCTCGCCCTCGCCTTTGTCGCCAACGCGGCGCTCGCCCTTCAGGGCCGCCTGTGGTCGGCGCTCTTTGCGGCTCAATGCGTCTTCTATGGACTGGCACTCGTGGGCGCGCTCGTCGCTGAACCCGTCTCGGAAGCGCCTTGGCCCCGCCGCGCGAAGTGGACGCGCCTTCTTTTGCTGCCGCGCGCCATTCATTTTTTCGTGCGCATGAACTGGGCGCAGGCCCGCGGATTTGTCCGATTCGTTCTCGGACGACAGCGGGCCACCTGGGAGCGGACAGCGCGGGCGTTCGAGGCGGTGGGCGACGCGGCGGATTCTGGCGAGCGCGAGTGAGTCGATGCGCGGGCCGCGACGACGTGGACCTTCGCGCCACAAAAGTCCTGGCCCAGCCTCTCCCACCTGAGGACTGGCCGCTCTCGCGTAAGGCGCCAACTTCAGGGCTTTCGGGGAGGTCAATTCCGGCCTCCGCGCCAAGGGAGAAGCCACATGAACAAGATGCCGCCCGTGAAGAAGTGCGAAGTCGAGAGCTGTTACTTCAACAACGAGCAGAGGTGCCGCGCTGGCGCCATCACCGTCGGCAGTGGGGAGCCTCGCTGCGAGACCTTCGCTCAGAGCGCCTCGCATTCGCGCGTCGACACCCAGGCAGAGGTCGGCGCCTGTCACGTCACCAGCTGCCGCTACAACGACCAGATGCTCTGCGAGGCTGCGGGCATCGACGTCGTCGTCCACAAGGATCACGCCGACTGCGAGACCTACGAGCCGCGCCAAAGCTGAGTGACGCGACTTAAGCTTCGACGCGTCAGACCGTTTTGACGCGTCTTGGGGCGCCCTTCCCTTTGCGGCGGGGTGCCTCGTTCGCCGGTTTGGCCCCTCGCCTCAGGGTGGCGGTTCCTCGCGCGGCGGACGCGCTCATTTGGCGGGTCGGGGCGACGATTTGGCGGCGCGCGCCTTGCAGGAGGCGGGCGGTTTGTCGGGGGACGCGGCAGTCGACGGCGCCTCCACTTTTGCTGAAGCATCTTTTGCCGACGCCTTTTCCGGCGATTCCGACACCTCCAACGCCACCCTGCCGCAGGCCTCGATCATGGCCCGGGCGTTGCCGAGCGCTTCGGGCGTGACGGCGCTGCCGGCCAACATGCGGGCGACTTCGCCAACCCTTCCCTCGTCCGAGAGCGGGCTGATGCAGGTGCGGACGCGTTCGTCGCGCGATTGTTTGGCCACCGTGAAGTGGCTGTCGGCGAAGGCGGCGATCTGCGGCAGATGCGTCACGACGATGATCTGCCGTTCGAGCGAGACAGCCTTGAGCACGCGCCCCACCGCGTCGGCCGCGGCGCCACTCATGCCGGTGTCCACCTCATCAAAGACGTAGGTGAAGACGGGATCGACGCGCGCCAGCACCCGTTTGATCGCCAGCATCAGGCGCGAGAGCTCGCCGCCCGAGGCGATGCGCGAGAGGGATTTGATGGCCTCTCCACGGTTGGGCGAGATGAGGAACTCGGCGCTTTCCAGGCCGCGGCTATCCACGCGCTGTCCGTCGATGTCCACCGTCCCCGGGCCCCCCGCGTGCGGCGTGAGCGCGACCTCGAAGACCGTCTTGTCCATGGCCAGCTTCTTCAGCTCGCCCTCGACCGCGCGCGCGAACCTTGCCGCCGCCTCCTGGCGCGCCTTTGAGAGCTCCCCGGCCAGTTCGAGCGCCTCGCGCCCCAGCCGCTGACACGCCTCGTTGAGCTCGGCCACGCGCTCTTCCTGCCTGTCGAGGCCGTCGATCTCGGCGCGCATCTGGGCGCGTTTTTGCAAGACGGCCTCCAGCGTTCCTCCGTGCTTGCGGCACAGGCGTTTGAGCGCTTCGAGCCTGTCGGCCACTTCTTCGAGTCGCTCCGGGCTCTGCCTCAGGTCGCGGGCGTGGCGTGAAATCTCGCGCGCCAACTCGTCGATCTCGATGCGGGCGCTCTGAAGCGAGGCGATCCAGGCCTCCGCCTCGGGCGTGACGTTGCCGATGGCGCCGAGCGCGTTCAGGGCGCTGGAGAGGCGATCAAGGACGCTGTCCTCGCTCGAATAGAGCAGCGATTCGACGCCGCTCAGGGCCCGCTTCTGGCGTTCGACAGAGGACAGGGCGCGGCGCTCGGCCTCCAGCTCTTCGATCTCGCCGTCTTTGGGGTCGACGGCCTCGATCTCGTCGATTTGGAATCGCAGGTAGTCGAGCTTTTGCGCGCGCTCCGCGTCGTCGAGGACAAGCGCCTCGCGCTGTTTGAGGCTGTCGATGAAGGCCGCGTGCGCCGTTCGGTAGCGGGAGAGGAGATCGCCGTCGCCGGCGAAGGCGTCGATGAGCCCGAGATGCAGCTCTGGCTTCAGCAGGCTGACGTGTTCGTGCTGACCGCTGATGTCGACGAGGCCGTGGGCAAGCTTTTCGAGTTGGCGGGCGGTGGAGAGGGCGCCGTTGATCCAGACCCGGCCCCGGCCCGTTCGGCTGACGGTGCGCCGGATGAGCAGCGCGTCGCCGTCGCTCGGCAGGCCCAGTTCCTCAAGCTCGGCGTCGAGGTTCATCCCTTCGAAGAGCGCTTCGACAGAGGCCTCGTCCGCGCCGGTTCGGACCAGGTCGAGGCGTGCCCGGCCGCCGAGGATGAGGTGGAGCGCGTCGACGAGCAGCGACTTGCCCGCGCCGGTCTCGCCGGTGACGACGTTGAAGCCCGGGCCAAAGGCGACCTCGACCGATTCGACGATGGCCAGATTTTGGATTCGCAACGCGGTGATCATCGGTGGTGACCGTTTCTTCGAGAGTGGCGGCGCGCGCGGCGGCGCCAAAGTTCGATGGACTCGGCAGGTTCAGCGACCGCCGCCCCAGCCCAGGCGCGAGCGCAGGATGGTGAAGAAGTCGAGGCGCGGATTGCGCACGAGCATGACGCGGGAAGGCGCGACTTCGACGCGGACGCGATCGCGCGGTCTGAGTGGCCAGCCGAGCTGTCCGTCGAGCGTGAGGAAGACCTCGGAGCATCCCGGGCGCAGGCTGAGTTCGACGCGGCGGTTGCCGGGGATGACGATCGGGCGCTGCGCCAGCGTATGGGGGCAGATCGGCGTGACGAGGATGGCGCTCAGCGTCGGGTCGAGGATGGGGCCGGCGGCGGAGAGCGAGTAGCCGGTCGATCCGGTGGGCGTGGAGACGATGACGCCGTCGGCGCGGAAGCTGGCCACGGGCAGGCCGTCGATGCGGGTGTCGAGCTCGATGATGCGAGAGAGCGCGCCCTTCATCACCACCGCCTCGTTGAGCACCTGCGCCGGAGGAACCGGCCTGGAGTTTTCGCCCGCAGAGTCGGTCGTGTCCGCCGCGGCGACCTCATCCCCGTCGCGACAGAGACTGACGACGAGCTTGACGCGGGGCTGCACCTCGAATCGGCCCTCGATCACCTCGCCGAGCAATGGCAGCGCGTCGTCGACCGGGATTTCGGTCATGAAGCCGAGCGATCCCAGATGGACGCCAAAGAGGGGGACCTCGCCGTCGCCGAGCAGGCGCGCCGCGCGCAGCAGCGTGCCGTCACCGCCAAGAACAACGCAGAGATCGGCCTGACAAAACGCGCTTTGGGGCGCCGGTGTCAGTCCAAGCGCCTCGGCGTTGTCGCGCTCGCCAAAAAACTCGACGCCCCTCTCCCGGAGAAAGCCGCCCAGCGATTCGACGAGCGGCCGCGCTTCGGGCTTGTGCTCGTTGACGACGAATCCGACGCGCCTGACCGCGCTCACGGCCCTATCCCTTCACCGGTTCGACCGCGCCGAGGCAGGCCAGAAACTCCGGAGAGTTTCGGATCGACTCGAACATCGGATCGTCGCGCAGCCAGGAGAGCACTTTGCCCGCGTCGAGTTTGAGGGCGTCCTTGAGGGCGGCGATGGACGACTCGGGCTTGTTCCACAGGGCGTAGAGCGCGGCCAGGTTGTAGGGGATGAGCACCTCTTCCTGATTGAGCTCCTGGGCCCGCTGATAGGCGCGCTCGGCCTCGGCGTAGAAACCCTTCTGCGCGTAGCAGATGCCCAGATTGAGGTGGCCCTCGAACTCCTCGGGGTCGGCGCGGATGACTTCTTTGAGCTGGTTGATGGCCTCGCGCAGCTCGTCGTCGTCCATGTGCAGATCGGCGAGTTCCAGGCGCGCGAAGGTGTCGTTCGGTTCGAGCTCGATCGCCGTCTTGAGCGCCTGTTTGGCCTCGTCGACCTTGCCCAGCTCGGCGTAGGTGATGCCGAGATTGACGTGGGCGTCGCGGTAGTCGGGCTCCTGCTCGATGGCGAGGCGATACTCGCTGACCGCCATGTCGAGCGCGTGCGACGAGAGGAAGCAGGCCAGGTTGTAGTGGGCCATGGCGCTGTCCGGCTCGATGTCGAGCGCCGTCAGGTATTCGGCCAGCGCTTCGCGAAACCGCCCCTTCTCCGCGTGGACCGTCGCCAGGTTGTCGTGGGCGTGAGCGCTGTTCGGATCGAGCTCAATCGCCTTGCGAAACTCGTTGGCCGCCTCGTCGAGCCACCCCCGATCGGCCAGCTCGATGCCGCGCGCGTTGTGCAGATCCGACTGGATCAGAGGGTCTTTCTTGTCTGCCATGTCGTCGAAAACCTCTGTGGTGAGAGCTGTCCTGTGCCGCCCTTGTCGCCAGCGCCACAGTGACCGCCCACACCGCCTGAACGCAGCCCCCGCCCGCCGGGAGCGCTCCAACTCAGGGACAGCGCCCACACCGCGCCAAATTCCCGCTCCCCGGGCCGTCGCCAAAAGGCCGCGCTGCCTACTTTTCCGATCCGCCTTTTGCAAAGGCATGAAAGCGCCGCGTTTGGGCCAGCCAGGCCGGTCTTCTTCCCTCAAACATCGGCTGTCCGAGGCAGATCTCGCCGCCAGTGCCGCGTCAGCGCGTCGCCTGCTCCACAGAGTCAGCGCATCGCCTTCTTGGATGAACGATGGGGCAAAGAGCGCCGCTTGGACCTCGCCTTGGGAACCGGCGCGGGGACATGCCGCTCGAATTCAGTCGCGTCGCCTGCCTGGGCAAAGGGGTCGTCGCCCGCGGTTTCGGCCTTGTCCCGGCTCGCTGGTTTGACGCCCGCGCGCGCCACGGTCTTGGTCTTGCCCGCTTTGGCGCCATCGGAAGGCAGCGCGATGCGCGGTTCGTCGGCGTCAGCTCGATAGAGGAGGAAGGTCCTGCCCAACACTTGAGCGAGCTCGGCCCGCGTGGCTTCGGCCAGGGCGTCGGCCGCCTCGCGGCGATCCATGGGCGCGCTCTCTCCCACGCGAATTTTGATGAGTTCGTGATCGCTCAGCGCCTGCTCCACAGCCGCCAGAAACGCCTCGGAAAGCCCCTCCTTGCCCACCTGCAGAACGGGGTCGAGGTGGTGGCCGAGCCCCCGCAAAAAGCGCCGATCTTTTCCTGAAAGTGCCATCGCTCTGACTGCTCCTGAAGTCTGAAAATCGCCTAAGTTATTGAAATTATTGAGCTTTTTCCCGAGTCCTGAGAAAAGGGCGCGCTCTGTAGCACAGCGGCCTGGCAATGCCATGCAAAATGACGCGACGGCGCGCGTCGGGACGGCCAGTGGTTTCCGGCGACAAATCCGGGCGCCAGAGCTGGTCGACAGATCCGCCGCTCAACCGCGGTCGCCGGAGGCCTCAGTCGCGCGTGTGTCCAGGGGAGAAGGCGCTGCCGGCGCTCGATAAGCCTCTGGCCGGGATGGATTTGTCAGCCCCCATCGCGCCGCGCCCATTCGAGCGCGAGCTCCAGGGCCAGCAAAGCCGCGCAAAGTCGCACCTCGCCGCGTTCACCCTCGATGTGTCGGCGAAAAACGCGCGCTTCAGCGCTGTCGGCGATGGCCAGATAGACCGTTCCCACCGGGTCGTCCGCAGTGCCGCCCGAGGGACCTGCCCAGCCCGTGATGGCAACGCCGAGATCCGCGCCCGAACGCTCGCGCACCGCTCGGGCCAGGGCTTCTGTCACCGGCGCCGAGACAGGCCCAAATCGCGCCACGAAATCCGGGTCGAGGCCGCACAGATCGCTCTTGGCCCGCGTCTGGTAGACGACCGCCGAGGAGACGAACGCCGCGCTCGCGCCTGAGACTTCGGTGAGGAGGGCCGCGCAGAGGCCGCCGGTACACGACTCGGCGAGCGCCACGGTCTTGTTCGCGCCACAGAGGGCGGCGATGGCCTCTGCCGGAAGATTTTGACGGCGGGCGAGAAGAAAACGCCGCTCTTCATGGCCCAATGGCCCGTCCAACGCGCCAGCGGTGTCGATGGGCTTCAAGACAGCCTCCTCCCCAGTGTCCGAGCGAGCCTTGCAAGCTGCGCACGGAAGTGACGGCGCGCCGCCACTCTCCCGTTTGGGCAACAAAAAACCGGAACCCACGCTGAAGCGAGTCCCGGTCTGAATGGTGGGCGATGCTGGGTTCGAACCAGCGACCCCTGCCGTGTGAAGGCAGTGCTCTACCGCTGAGCTAATCGCCCAAAGCCGCCGAAAAACGGCGCGGCCCTCTGCCTATCTGCTCTCGCTTTGTCAAGCGCAAAACGAGCGGTCTGACATGGCGGCGATCACTCGTCGATCAGCTCGGTCCGGTCTTCCGAAAGCGCCTCTGTCGGGGCGGTCTGAGGCGGCTCGATGGGGATGCCGGCGGAGAGCTCCGCGCCCATCGGATCGGTGAGGCGGAAGAGAAAGTCGTTGAAGGCGTCGAAATAGCCGTCGTGGCTCAGCTCGGCGGGAACGAGGCCGGGAAATTCGGGGATTTCGGTCGAGTCGAGTTCGAGTGGCGCCTTCCACAAGGTGTCGCCGCCGATGTGGAAGAGGCGGGCGCGGCCTTCGAGGAAGAAGCCCGTCTTGCCGGTCTCGGGGTTGAAGCGCAGGCCCGAGCGCTCGACGATGACTTCGAGGACGGTGTTGGCGCCCTTTTCCTTGAGCAGCTCGTAGCGGGGGCTCTCGGCGCGATCCTGAACGAGCAGGAGGTCGAGGACGGTGGACACCTCGACGCTCGGCATGATCGAGGTCCAGGGCTCGACGTTGGGCAGGTGGGCGATGATGGCCGAGCGCAGGCGCTCGTTCATCTGAAAGGCGTTGAGGCGGCCGCGCAGGCGTTTTTCGTGGGCCGCGTCCTTCTCGGCGAGCGCGAGCTGGGGGTCGGTTTCGGCGCGCATCACGATGGCGGGGCGCTCGATGGTGCCGAGGACTTCGGGGTTGAGCGACTTGTGGGCGCAGGCGCCGAGCAGCAGGGCGAGCGGGACGATCCAAAGCGTGGCGTTCTTTGTCATGTCAGACCTCTCTCTCGTTGGACGCGGTGAGGCGTGCGGGTGAAGGCGCCCCGAAGGGCGGAAGGCGCGGCCGGCGGGCACTCAGCTGGCAAACGCGCGGATGAAAAGGGGGCGGAGCGCGGGGCCTGCGCTGAGCAGCTTCTGGTCCAGGTCGACCGAGATGAACTGCTTGAGCGTCACACCGAGGCGCGGCTTCTCCTGGGACAGGCGCTGGAAGTCGGCGGCGGTGATCTCGATGAGCAGCGTCTCGCTCTCGGCCATGGCGGTGCACAGGTGGTGGGTGGCGTCGTCGAGGAGCGCCGACTGCCCGAGCAATTCGCCCTCGCCCAGGGCCCCCAGTTTGGCGACGCGGCCGTCTTCGGCCTTCATTGTCAGCTGAACGCGCCCTTCGATGACGAGGTAGAGCGCCTCGGAGGGGGCGCCCTCGTCGAAGAGAATCTGGCCGACGCGCAGGAATTTGCGGCGCGCGATGTCGCAGATGAGCTCCAGCCCGCTGACGGGAAAGTCTTTGAGGACAGGGGCCTTCTGCAGGTGGGTGGGCGTGACGCGGAGCGCGGGGTTGGACTGGCTCGACAGGCTCGGCTGCTGCGGCCGAAGCGGCATGTTCGTCTGGCTCGACAGTCTCGGTTGCGGCGGCCGAAGCGGCGAGTTCGGCTGTGTCGGTTTGCTCATGGCGTTCTCTTGGGAAAGGCGCGCGTCGGCGCGGGGATTCTTCTCGCGGGCGATCTCAGACCAGTGGATCGCGCTTGGCAAATTCCATGGCGCGGGCGGCGGCCTCTCGATGGCCTGCCTGGTAGCGCAGGTAGTTGGCGGCGTTGTCGAGGAGCGCCTGGACTTCTTCGTCGGAGAGCGTTCGCAGGACGCGGCCGGGCGTACCCATGACCAGGCTGCGCGGCGGGACGACTGTCCTCGGCGTGACGACCGTTCCGGCGGCGACGAGCGACCCGCTGCCGATGATTGCGCCGTCGAGGACAATGGCGCCGATGCCGATGAGCGAGCCGTCGCCAATGGCGCAGCCGTGCAGGTTGGCGCCGTGGCCAATGGAGACGCGCGCGCCGACGACGAGCGGGTGGGTGTCGTGGGTGACGTGGAGGCAGGCGAGGTCCTGGACGTTGGTCTCCTCGCCGATGCGGATGAAGTTCACGTCGCCGCGAATCACGGCGTTGCACCAGACGCTGGAGCGAGGACCGATCGTCACCTCGCCGATGATCTGGGCGCTCTCGTCGACATAGGCGTCCGCCGCGACGCTGGGGAATTTGCCGAGGTAACCGCGCAGGGCCATGGCTGTGACTCCTGAATCGATGGGGACGCCCCCGAGAGCGCGAGAGCGGTTGTCGCGCGCCAGCCAGGGATGGTTCAGGCCCCGACCCGGGAGAGGACGCCGCCGCGCCCGAGGAAAATTCGCGCGCAGGTGGCGCCGATGGTGACGCCGCAGAGGTCGGCCAGAAGGTCGCCCGCGCTCGCGTCACGCGATGGAACCGTCGCCTGGTAGAGCTCGTCGGCAAGGCCGCAGAGTCCGCCGAGGGCGATCATGACGGGCAGCGCGCGCCTGAGTTCGAGGCCGTTTCCCTTGAGAAAAAGCGCCCTGAGCCCCAGCGCGCCGAGGCCGGCGTATTCGAGGAGGTGCGCGAGCTTGTCGGCGTTGGGAATGGCCATCCACGAGGCGGGGGGCGACAGCCGCGACTGGGAGAGCGACGAGAGCGCGAAGATCATCGCGATGTAGAGCGCCACTGGTCCGACCTGACCCGCGATGAGCCCAGCCGACAGACCGCGCTTGTTCATGTGCCGTGACCTCTCTGGGCGCCGAAGAGGGCGTTGGCCGAGGCCGAGGTGATCTCGACCGGCACGATCTCGCCGACGCGCGCGCTTCCCTCGAAGTTGACCGTCCTGCTTTCCGGCGTGCGGCCAAAGAGCCTGTCGCCACGCGTCTTGGAAACGCCCTCGACCAGGACCTCGACGGCCTGCCCCACCTTGGCCTCGGCGTAGGCGAGCGAGATGTCGCGCGCCACGGCCTGCAGCTTCTCCAATCTGCGCACCTTTTCCTCGTGCGGCACCCGGCCCCATTCCTCCTCGTGCAGCGCGGCGCTCGTGCCTTCGCGTGGCGAGAAGACGAACGAGTAGATGTTCTCGTAACGGACCTCGCGACAGAGGGCGATCGTCTCCTCGAACTCGTCTGCGGTCTCGCCTGGAAAGCCGGCGATGATGTCGGTCGTCAGGGCGATGCCGGGGCGTGCCGCGCGCAGTTTGGCGACGCGCGAGAGGTAGTCGGCCACGGTGTAACCGCGCCTCATTTTGGCCAGCACGCGATCGCAGCCCGACTGCACCGGCAGGTGGAAGCTCGGCATCAGCTTGGGGAGATCGGCAAAGGCCTGGACGAGGTCGTCGCCGAGGTCGTGCGGGTTGCTCGTGGTGAAGCGGACGCGCGCGATGCCATCCACTTCGCAGACAGCGCCGAGCAGCGCGGCAAAGGAGCAGCCGCCATCGTAGGAATTGACGTTCTGGCCGATGAGAACCACCTCGCGCACGCCGGCATCGGCCATGGCGCGCACCTCGGAGAGAACTTCGGCCACTGGACGGCTCAACTCCCGGCCCCGCGTCCGCGGCACGACGCAGTAGGCGCAGCCGTTGTTGCAGCCCTTCATCACTGTCACGAGCGCGCTGGCCCGACCGCGCACTGTCTCGGGGTCGGCGCCGGGAAAGGCGTAGCTGTGGCGATCGGTGAAAGAGGTGTCGCAGAGGCGCTCGCCGTCAAAGGCGCGCCGCACGAGCGCTGGCAGCCGCGGGATGGCATCAGGGCCGAGCACGAGGTTGAGCCACGGCACCTGTCGCAGGAGCGCGTCCTTCTGGTGTTGGGCCACGCATCCGGCCACGGCCAGGCAGCGACGGCGTCCACCGCGCACGGGTTTGAGCCGTCCGAGGAGCGAAATGACCTTGTGCGACGGCTTCTCGCGCACCGCGCAGGTGTTGATGAGGGCGAGGTCTGCCTCTTCGAGTGAGTCGGCGCGCGTCATCCCGCTTCGCGTCAAGAGCTCGGCCATGCGCTCCGAGTCGTATTCGTTCATCTGGCAGCCAAAGGTCTGGATGCAGAAGGTGCGGCCGACGAGCGAATCGCGCGCGCTCTCGGCGGGCGTCTCGGCGGTGGCGAAGGGGGGGGCGAAATCGGCAGGTGTCGTCATGGGCGGGCCTCGAACAGGGGAAAGCCCCTCGGCGCAAAAAGGACGCGTCGCGCAAAGTCTCCCCAATGGAGACCCCGGCACGGGTGGATGCGTGTCGTCCGCGACAGAAGGCGGGCGCCTCGACAGAGAACGGCGTCCGTCATCCCCCGGCCGAGGCGTGGGCGCGGTGGGCGGCGCGGGAAACAGCATTTTCCGACGCGTTGAAAGCGCTTTCGCGCGCCCGTTGCGTTCCCGTTTCAGACGTAAGCGTCGCGCTCGCCGGCGTTCACCCTGTTGATCAGCGCCTGGCTGATGCTTCGCCGCAGGGGGTCCATGGCCGCGATCTTCTCGGCGATGAGCTGTTCACCGCGCGCGCGCGTCTGAGGCGAGGCGTAGTCGACGAGGTATTCGAGGAAGGTCGACAGGCCGTTGGGATCGCAGTGGCGCTGAATGTCGCCGGGCCGGGCCAGATCCATGAAGTCCTGCCCTGTGCGCCCCATGCGGTAGCAGCCGGTGCAGAACGAGGGGATGTGCCCCATGGCCATCAGGTCGACGACGATCTCCTCCATCGACCGGTGGTCGCCGATGTGGAACTGCGCGGCCTGCTCGTCCTCGCGCTCGGTGTAGCCGCCCGGATTGACGCGGCTCATCGCCGAAATCTGCGAGACGCCCAGCTCGATCAGCTCGCGGCGCAGTTCGGCGCTCTCGCGCGTCGAGAGAATGAGGCCGGTGTAGGGCACGGCGAGGCGGAGGATGGCGACGATCTTGCGGAAGTCGTCGTCGCCAACCGCGTTGGGCGGACTCGAAGCCATCTGCGAACCGCAGGCGGGCTCGATGCGCGGCATGCTGATGGTGTGCGGCCCGACGCCGAAGCGCGCCTCCAGGTGGTGGATGTGCTGCATCATGGCGAGCAGCTCGAAGCGCCAGTCGGCCAGACCAAAGAGGGCGCCGATGCCCACGTCGTCGATGCCAGCGGCCATGGCGCGATCCATCGCCGTCACGCGGAAGTCGTAGTTGCGCTTGGGACCACCGCGATGGACCTCGGCGTAGACCTTGCGGTCGTAGGTCTCCTGGAAGAGCTGGAAGGTGCCGATGCGCGCCGCCTTGAGCTCGCGGAACTGCTCGACGCTGAGCGGCGCCACGTTGACGTTGACGCGCCGGATTTCGCCGCCACCGCGCTTCACCGAGTAAATGGCGTCGATCGAGTCGAGCACGTAGTCGATGCCCTCTCCTGGGTAGCGCTCGCCAGCCACCATCAGCACGCGCTTGTGCCCCTGATCGACGAGCGCCTCGACCTCGCGAATGATTTCGGCGCGGCTCAGGGCGCGGCGTTCGAGCTCCCGATTGCTCGCGCGGAAGGCGCAGTAGAGGCACTCGTTGTTGCAGAGGTTGGAGATGTAGAGCGGCGCGAAGAGGACGATGCGCGAGCCGTAGATGCGCTCTTTGACCACTCTCGCGCTCTCGAAGAGCTCGCGGCACAGTTCAGGGTCGCTGATGGTCGAGAGCGCCGCCGCCTCTTCCAGGGAGACGCCCTTGAGTTCGCGCGCCTTGGCGAGGATGTCGCGCACACGGGCTGGTTCGGCTTGGGCGCCATCCGCCAGCGCCTGGGCAATCTCGTCGTCGCGGATGAACGCGCCTGTCTGGGCCACATCTGAGTCTGTCATCGGCTTTCCGCCTCTTCTCCTGGCCCGGCATCGAAACAGAGCTCGTGGGTCGCCTGCCGGTCACGAACGGCCCAGGGCGGCAGCGAGGCGTCAGGGCAGACCTTTGGGCGCGACGAGACTCAAAAGCCCCGCGCGACCACGCCCATCTTTGCGCCACTGCCAGAGGAATGAGTGGGGAGCGGTCGATTCGGATGCGCGCCGCGTTCAGAGGTTGCGTCCTCCCCCGTCGGCGCCAGGCCGCCCGCGTCGACGCTCAGCCGCCCGCGTAGAGCGGAAACTGGGCGCACAGCTCGCCAATCCGTCCCCGCACCTTGCCGCGCACGCCCTCGTCCTCCGGATTTTCGAGGACATCGACGATCCAGCCGCCCACGAGCGCCATCTCGGCCGGACCAAGGCCGCGCGTCGTCAGCGCCGGTGTGCCGAGGCGGATGCCCGAGGTGACCGTCGGCTTCTCAGGGTCGAACGGGATCATGTTCTTGTTGACCGTGATGCCCGCCCGCCCGAGCGCGTCCTCCGCCGCCTTGCCACTGATCGACTTGGCGCGCAGGTCGACGAGCACGAGGTGGTTGTCGGTGCCGCCGGAACAAAGCCTGAGTCCGCGCGCGATAAGCGTCTCGGCGAGCGCCTGGGCGTTGGCGAGCACGCGGCGCTGGTAATCGACGAACGAGCCATCGAGCGCCTCTTTGAAAGCCACGGCCTTGGCCGCGATCACGTGCTCCAGAGGCCCACCCTGGATGCCGGGGAAGATCTGGCTGTCGTCCTTCCTGGCCAGATCCGCCTTGCAGAGGATGAGGCCACCGCGCGGCCCGCGCAGCGTCTTGTGCGTCGTCGAGGTGACGATGTCGGCCAGCGGCACAGGCGAGGGATGCAGACCGGCGGCGACGAGTCCGGCGATGTGCGCCATGTCCACCATCAGCGCCGCGCCCACCTCGTCGGCAATCTCGCGGAAGCGGTCGAATTCGATGATCCGTGGATAAGCGCTGGCCCCGGCGACGATGACCTGCGGCCTGTGCTCGCGCGCGAGAAAGCGCAGCCGCCCGTAGTCGATGCGCTCCGTCTTTGGGTCGAGCCCGTAGTGCGTCACCTCGTAGAGCTTGCCCGAAAAGTTGAATCTGGCGCCGTGCGTCAGGTGCCCGCCCGAATTGAGGTCGAGCGAGAGCACGCGCGCGCCCGGCGTGACGAGCGCCATGTAGGCGGCCATGTTGGCCTGCGAACCGGAGTGCGGCTGGACGTTGGCGTGCTCAGCCCCGAAGAGCTTCTTCACGCGCTCGATGGCCAGCGACTCGGCGCGGTCCACCTCTTCGCAGCCGCCGTAGTAGCGTTTGGCCGGGTAGCCCTCGGCGTATTTGTTGGTCAGCGTCGACCCGAGCGCTTCGAGAACGGCCCTGGAGACGAAATTCTCGCTGGCGATGAGTTCCAGCCCCTCCTCCTGGCGCCGCGTCTCGCGGGCGATGATGTCGAAGATGTCGGGATCGATGGCTTGCAGAGCGGTTGGGCGCATGGGGGACCTCGGGAAGGCGCGGGAAGCCGCGCGGTCAGGTGACGGCACTCAAAAGGCGTGGCGGCGGTCGGTTCGGGCGTCTCAGGCTTCGCTGACGCTCTCAGGCGTCTCGTCTTCAATGCGCTCGCGCCGCGCGTCCGCCCACAGCCCTTCGATGTCGTAAAAAGCGCGGGCGTCAGCGTGGAACAGGTGAACGACGACATCGCCGTAATCGAGCAGGACCCACTGCCCGGCGCGCAGCCCCTCGATGCTCATCGGCCGCCGTCCCTCGGCCTTCATCGTCATCTCCAGATGGTCGGCGATGGCGAACAGCTGCGGATCGCTCTCAGCCGTCATCACGACGAAAAAATCCGTGTAGGAGGCCATGCCGCGCACATCGAGCAGCGTGACATCGAGCGCCTTCTTTTCGAGTCCAAGGCGCGCCAGGCGCAGCGCCGTGGCGCGGACCTCAGAGAGATCGGCCACCTCGGAGACGGGCGCGTGGGCGGTTGAATCGGCTGGGGTATCGGTTGTGGAAATCGTGTCGTGCTTGAGCGTCGTATCCATGAAGCGCTGGCTCCTCGTGAAAAACGGCGCCTCGACCCTGCGCGCGCCGCGTTGAAAAAGGCGCGCCCCTTATTGTTTTTCGCACTTCAGCGCCACCGAATTGATTTTATGCGTTTGAGCGCGCGTTTAAAAACGCGTTTCCACTCGGGCGTCGCGCAAAACAATTCGCTTGAGCGCGCGGCATTTGTTTGTTTTTTTTGTGCTTTGTCGCGCGGTGGTTTATTTTTTTTGCTGTGCGCTTTTTTGTTTTCTGCGCTTCAGTGCCACCGAATTGATTTTATGCGTTTGAGCGCGCGTTTAAAAACGCGTTTCCACTCGGGCGTCGCGCAAAACAATTCGCTTGAGCGCGCGGCATTTGTTTGTTTTTTGTGTTTTGGCACGCGGCGGTTTATTTTTTTTGATTTTGATTTGGACTTGAATTGGCTCGATTTAATTTATTGAGTTTTTTTTGAAAATCCGACTTGCCGTTGGTTGTTTAAAAACATTTGTCGGGACTTCGAGTGGCTGCTCGAAAAACGCGATTTCTCTAAAAGATGTTCATATCTTAAAAACACTCATTTCGAGCGGCGTCTTGGAATCATGTCTTTCATCATACAAATATGATTTGGCATGAAAATTGCGGGTGCCCGCTGCCTCCCCGCCAGCTCCTCCCGCCCCGTTAAAATAGACGATTTTAACATAAAAATCAGCCAATCATTCAGGGGAGCCCGTTTGGGGGAGAAAACGCGTTTTTGAATAAATTAAATCGAGCTGTTTGGGCGTTGTCTTGGAGTGGTGATTGAAAAATAAAAGTTCAGCGTAAAACGGCGAATTTCTTGGGAACGCTGCGAAACGAATGTGTTGAAGATAACAGGACGCGCTCGGGAGTATTTTTGTCATGATAGGTTGGTGTCGAGATGAATGAAAATTAAAGTTTAAAATTGAGGATTCAGACGGGCAGGGCGAATTCGTCGATTTTGCTGAGGAGGCGGTCGAGTTCCAATGGCTTTTTGAGGAAGCAGGCGACGTGGTCGGCCATATTTTGCGCCGCGCTGCGACCGTCGCCCGAAATAACGATGACGGGAATGCTGGCGAATTCGGGGACATTCAATGTTTCTTCGCGGAATTGCCAGCCATTCATCACGGGCATCATCAAATCGAGAAGGATGAGGTGGGGTCGCAATCCCTCTTCGAGGAGCGTCAATGCCTCGCGACCGTTGGTGGCGCGCACGACGTGGTAGCCCTCCATGTCGAGCAGCATCACGAGCATGGCGCGGATGTCGTAGTCGTCTTCCACGAGGAGGATGGTCTGGTTTTTGGGCGTGGGGGCGTTCATGGCGGGTCCTTTCGAGGCGGAATGAGAGGGCGGGGCGGTTGGTGGCGGTGTGGTCAGCATTCGCGCGGCAGTTCGACGGTGAAGGTCGCGCCCTGGCCGCTGTCGCTGTCGACGTGGACGCGTCCGCCCATGGCCTGCAGCAGATCGCGGACGATGGTGAGGCCGATGCCGAAGCCGCTGTAGTCCTTGGGCGAAACGGCGCGTTCGAAACGCTCGAAGATGCGCTCCTGGTCTCCCTTTGGGATGCCGATGCCGTGATCGCGGACGATCAGACGCGCCCAGTCGCCATCGGGCGCGACGCTGATTTCGATGGGGCGCGTGCCGGCGAATTTGAGGGCGTTGGTGAGGAGGTTGGTGAAGATCTGCTCGATGAAGGAGCGATCCCAGCGGCCTGGCGTCGGCTTGAGATCGAGGACGATTTCGGCGCCCGCGGCCCGGATTTCTTCGCGGAAGTCGTGGAGGACTTCTTCCATGACGTAGGCGAGGTCGAGCGGCTCGGGCTGGGGGGGGACGCGGTGCGTGTCGAGGCGGGAGGTGTCGAGCAGGCGGTGGACGAGGCGTTCGAGGCGGGCGCTCTGGCGTCGCGCGGTGTCGAGGGCGTCGCGCAGCATCGGCATGTCGGCGCGGGTCAGGCGGCCGCTTTCGACCAGGCGGCAGAGGCCCAACGTGGCCAGGCGGAAGGCGGTGATCGGGGTGCGCAGCTCGTGGGAGGCGCTGGAGAGGAAGTTGTCGCGCAGTTCGATGGCCTTTTCGGAGCGGCGGAAGAGGCGCGCGTTGTCGACGGCCATGGCCACGCGCATCCCCAGATCTTCGGCGAGCAGTCGATCGTCTTCACCGTAGACGCGGCCGGAGGTGGTGGCGCCGAGTGTCATGACGCCGATGCAGCGTCCGCGCGCGAGGAGGGGGACGTAGATGGCCGACGTGAGGCCCAGCGAGGCGAGCAGCTGGCGGACGTTGTCGTCTTTGGTGAAGCGTTCGAGGTCGCTGGCGCGCAGGTTTGGCCAGAGCTCGGTCGTTCCCGTGGCCATCACGTGTCCGGGGCCGGCTTCGGCGTCGAGGGAGATCGTGAAGCCGTTGAGGTCGACCCAGGACGGCGGATCGCCTGCGACCGCGGCGACGACATGGCGTTCTTCGCCTTGGTCAAAGAGATCGATGGCGCAGACATCGGCCAGAGTCGGGAGGCAGTGGCGGACGATGTTTTGCAGCAGCTGTTCGAGGTCGAGCGAGGAGAGGAGGATTTGGCCCGCGTCGGTGAGGAAGGAGAGTCGCAGCCGCGCCTTTTCTGAGATGGCCCTCGCCTCTCGTTCCTGGGTGAGCAGGCTGAGTCGCTCGCGTCGGGCGCGATTTTGGGCCGTGACCTCGCGCAGATACCAGCAGTGGCCAAAGCGGACGCCCTCGGGGCTCGTCACGGGCAGGCAGAAGAAGAGGAATTCGCGGCCGTCGTGGAAGAGCAGCTCGATGCCCTGGTGATCGCGCGGCGGTTCGGATTTTTCCGAGAGGTGGGCGCGCGCGGTGGCCAGGAATGTCTGGCGCGCCATGCGGGCGAGCAGATCGCGCGGCGCCTCGATCAGGCTCACCAGGTGGGAACTGAGCTGATCGGCGTTTTGCGGCTGCGCGCTCATGCCGGCGATGTCCAAAAAGCGCCTGTTGCAGAGCGGTGGGCCGTCGATTGGCTGGAAGATCATGCCGTCGGAAGAGCCGTTGGCGATGCAGAGGTAGAGGCTCTTGGTCGCGAAGAGCTCCTCTTCGTTTTTAAGGACTGTGGCGAAGAGGCGGCGGTGGTGCAGGGCGCTGCAGATGATGCGGCAGAGCCTTTCGAGCAGCCCCCGGTAGAGGGGGGAGATGTTGGCGGCGCGCGGGATGAAGAGGACGAGGTGGACCTCGTCGCCGCTCTGGATCATGGCGCGGTCGCTGAGGTCGAAGTCCCAGACGTCGAGGTCGTCGCGCCTGACTTCGGGCCAGGGATAGACGCCGTCGCGAAACTCGGCGCAGGTCGGCAGGGGCAGCTTGCGCGAGTTGGTCGACAAGCCTGCGGCGCTGAGGAGTTCGAGATGATCGCCGCGGAAGTTCAGCGCGAACACGGCGGCGCAACCCAGGCGCATGGCCACGCTGTCCATGAAGGCGTCCATGGGCGTGCGCGGGTCGAAGAGCTCAAAGGCGGAGACAATCAGCTCCTGCAGCACGCTGTCGCGGATGTGGCGTTCGTCGTTGGGGACGACGAGGGCGAGGTCGGGGGTGGCGTTCATGAGAGCGACTCCTCTCCGGGCAGCGCCATGACGTGGACGGTCTTGTTGTGAAACTGGGGAAAGCCGCAGCCGAGGGCGCCGATCTCGCCATACGAGGTGCAGCCCAGGATCGGCACGTCTTCGCCGAGCGCTTCGGCGATGGCGTCGAGCTCTTTGGAGAAGTCGTCGCCGAGGCTGAGGAAGCGGGCGTCGCAATCGAAGACAAGGGCGCCGCCGGGCGAGGCCTTGAGTCTGGCGCGGGCGGCGCGGGCAGCGTGACGGGCGCCCTCGATGAGCGAATCGGGGGTGCTCCGCATCAGGCGAACGATGGCGCCTTCGGGGATGGAGGAGACGAATTCCAGCGCGCCGTCCTCGCGGGCGCGGACAGGCTCGCGCAGGACGTATTCGCCGTCGGCCTGGGGGATGCCGAAGGTGTGTTCGATGCGGTGGACCGCGAGCCGATCGCCGTCGAGGGAGGCGCTCCGACCGTGGGCGATCTGTTCATAGAGGTCGATTGCCGGTCGGTATTCGAGTTGGTGGACGATCTTGTCGCGCGCGCTTGTCACGGTGAGCGCCGGTCCCTGGGGGGTGAAGCCGTGGGCCATGCCTGATCCGATGGGTGCCGGAAGATCGATGGCCAGCGCGATGGCCCGATCGAGAAAGGCGCGTCCATTGGCCAAAAGCGCCATGCGCCCGCTCGCCCGCCCGAGTCCGCCGACGCCGCCGCCTGCCCAGCAGACGCTCGTCCCGCCCTCGCGCACCGCGCCGCGCACCGTGTCCGTGCCACTGCCGTTGAAGGTGTCCGCGAAGAGGATGATGGCGCGGTTGGAGGTGACGCCCGTCGCGTTGGGATGGGACAGCGGCGGGAGGTGATCGATGGCGCGCGCCACGGCAGCTCCGCCGACGGCGAGTGGACTTGCGCCGGCTGTTCCCGCCAGGCCGATGCCGACCGACATGTCAGGCGCGTTGAGCACGCCGAGGGCGAGTCCGCTGGTCAGGACCTTGCGGTTGGCGAAGACCGCGGTGGCCGTGCAACCGCACCAGGGAAGGCTGCCGAGTTCGGCTGTCAGCGTTTGCGCCAGCGCCTCCCGATCCCAGTCGCCCGCCGAAAAGATGAGCGCCAAAACGGGATTTTCCGAGTCGCGCATGGCGGTTTGAACAGCCTCGCGCACCGCTTGTTCGAGAGAATTGCGCGCGCTCCAGGCGACATTCAGCCAGGTGATTGATCTCATGCCCGCCCCCTTCTTCTGCAGTGTTCTCAGCATAATGAAAGCCACTCACATCACGGCGGTCGGAATGAGAATAAAATGTTTTTGAAAATCAACAAAAGAATGAGCTTTTTCTGAAGTGTTCATTGTTTAAAAGTTTTTCTGGTTTATTTGGAGAAGTGTATTGTTTGAGCTCGTGGTGAATTGATTTAAAACAAATCTCGAAGGCGAATTGTTTTATAAACAGGCAAATGCGCGACAATACCCTGAACAAATCACGCCCCCGAAACGTTGACGCCTCAATGGCTGCCCCCTAGATTGCCCCGCTTCGCCGCGCGGGTCGTTCCCATGTCCGGGACGGTCGCGCGGCGGTGTTTTGGCGCGGCGACCTGCGACGCCATTCCTCCAATCCTCTCTTTCAGGTGGACAAACATGTCTCAAAAGATCGTTCTCATCGACAGCGATGCCTCATTCTCCTCGCAGCTGCGCGCGGGCCTGGAAAGCGCTGGCTATGCGGTGACCGAGATGGCCGATGGCGGCAGCGCCGTTGAGTCCCTGCGGGAGGTCCGCCCCGATGTCATCTTTCTCGCCGTTGAGTTGATGGCTGGTCAGAGCGGTTACATCCTCTGTGGGCGCCTGAAAAAAGACGAGTCGCTCTGCCACGTTCCAGTCATCCTGGGCGCGCACGACGCGAGCGGATTCGAGCAGCACCAGCAGCTGAGTTCGCGCGCCGACGCCTATTTGCAAAAGCCCTTCGACGCTTCCGCGCTCATCGAGACCATTTCCCGTCTGCCGCCGCCGAATGTCGGTGAAGTCGCCTCCAGGGCCGATGTGGCGCGGGCATCGCAGGCGCAGGCCGTCGATCAGCTCTTCCAGGATTATTTCGAGGAGACCGCGCCTGACATGGTCGCCGCGGCAGCCGACATGCAGTCAGAGACGCAGCCAGCGGGCGAAGCTGCCGACGATTCGTTCTTTTTGGAGATCGAGGAGGACGATGGCGCGGCGGTGAGCGCGGAACCGATAGAGGCAGTCGAGGCCGAAGCGGTCGTCGAGGAAGAGGTCGTCGAGATCGAAGCGCTGGAGGCGGAGGAGGTTGTGGTGGAGGCGGAGCCGGTTGCGGAAGCCGAAGCCGTCGTCGAGGCGGCCGAGGTTGTGGATGTGGATGTCGAGGAGGCTGCGATAGCGGAGCCGATCGTTGAGGCGGAGCCTGTCATGGACGCTGAACCGATCGTGGACGCCGAGTCGATCGTGGACGCTGAGTCGATCGTGGACGCTGAGCCTGTTGCCGAGGCAGAGGCGGTCGTTGAGGTCGAGCCGGTCGTTGAGGTCGAGCCGGTCGTTGAGATGGGGGAGGGGACAGAGGTGGAGGATGGGCTGGCGACTGCCGAGGCCGTGGCCATTGCCGAGATGCCAGTCGAGGACATCGCCATCGAGGAAGTGCCGTCGCTGCCCAAGGTGACGATCGTCAATTTCCCGGAGGAGCCGTCGTCCGAGATGGCGCACGAGGGTTACGCGGAAGAAGTGGTCGAGCCTTACGCGGAGGCGTCGTCGTCCGAGATGGCGCACGAATGTTACGCGGAAGAAGTGGTCGAGCCTTACGCGGAGGCGTCGTCGTCCGAGATGGCGCACGAATGTTACGCGGAAGAAGTGGTCGAGCCTTACGCGGAGGCGTCGTCGCCCGAGATGGCGCACGAGGGTTACGCGGAAGAAGTGGCTGAGCCTTACGCGGAGGCGTCGTCGTCCGAGATGGCGCACGAGGGTTACGCGGAAGAAGTGGCTGAGCCTTACGCGGAGGCGTCGTCGCCCGAGATGGCGCACGAATGTTACGCGGAAGAAGTGGCTGAGCCTTACGCGGAGGCGTCGTCGCCCGAGATGGCGCACGAGGGTTACGCGGAAGAAGTGGCCACTGATGAGAGCGCCATGGCGCACGCTGAGTCGGGCGAGGTGAGTCACGACTACGCGCACACCGACGTGGAGGCGCTGTGGGCCGAGCGGGATGAGCTGGTTGCCCAGCTTGACGCCGCGCACGCCGACCTTGATGCGCTGTGGACTGAGCGGGAGTCGTTCCAGAGTCAGATGGAATCGGTCGCTGCTGAACGCGACGCGCTTGCCGCAGAGAAGGAAGCGTTCCTCGTCCAGATTGACGCTGTGACTGCCGAACGCGACGCGCTTGCCGCCGAACGCGACACGCTCGCTTCTGACAAAGAGGCGTTTGCCGCGGAAAAAGAAGCGCTTCAGGGGCAGATCGAGGCGGCCAAGGCTGGACACAGCGGGGCGCAGGCGGATGTGGACAGCATTCGCGCTGAACGCGACGCGCTCGCCGCGGAAAAAGAAACGCTCCAGGGCAAGATCGCGTCGGTGCGCGCCGAGAACATCGCCATCAAGGCTGAACGCGACGGGCTCACCACGGAGAAGGAGTCGTTCCTGGGCAAGCTCGACGCTGCGAGCGCTGAACGCGACGCGGCGCAGGCCAATCTGGACAGCGTCAAGGCCGAACGCGACGCGCTCACCGCGGAGGTGGAGTCGCTGAAGGCTGAGCGGAGCACGCTGCGCGGCGAATTGGCGTCGGCGCTGGCCGCCTCCCATCCGTCTCACGAGGGCAGCGATGCCCGACTGGCCGAGCTGTCTGAGGAAAACGCTTCCCTGCGGGCGCAGATCGAGGCGCTGGAGGCCAACCTGAGCCTGAGTGAGGCGCGGGCCGACAAAAATTATCAAAAGCTGCGCAACGACGAGGAGCTGCGCGCCAAGACGCGGAAGGCGCTCGACATCGCGATGGCCTTGCTCGCCGCTGCCGAAAGCATGCCCATCGAGCCGATGCCCGGAGAGACGGCGCAGGGCGATCAGACGGTCCAGTCGCTCGAAGCGCTTGCTCCGGAAACGCCGGTCACCACCTGAACGCGGTGAGCCGGGCCTGTGTCGTGTCAGGTCGTTTCAGGCGGGGTTTTGCGGAACCCCGCCCTTTTTGTGCGCGGCGTTGGGCTGTCCAAGCAGGTTCGCCGCCTCTGTCATCGCGGTTTGACCAACGGTCGCGCGCCGCGGCCTTCGATGAGAAGAGTCTCTTGAAGAAAGTCGGCCAGGCGGGGTAAAGAGCCGGCCCTTTTTGTCGCCAACGTGATGAAAGGTATGATTTTAACCCACTCCACCTTGGGAGAACACACATGAAGATCTCGCAGAAGCACACGCTGGACAAGGCAGAGGCGCTTCGCCGCGTCGAGAAGCTGACCGCCTTTTGGAAGCGCGAATACGGCGTCAACGTCGAATGGAACGGGGACAAGGGCCACTTCGCGGGCGACGTGAAGGGCATCCACTTTGACGCCCAGGTCACGGTCGGCGACCGCGAGATCAACGCCGAGGGCAGCGATCCCGGCCTGATGATCCGCGCCGTGGCCACGACCTACCTGAAGAAGAAACTGGCCGAATATCTCGACCCCGCCAAGTCGCTGGACGCCTTGGAAGGCTAGCCGCGGGCGCAGTGGCTGGCGTTCGGTGTGCCGCGACAGGGCTGAGCCGATGCGCGACAGGCCGCGACGCCTGGGATCGCCAGACGCAGAGAAGCAGGGACGCCTCGCCATCGCGGGGCGCCTCTCGGAGGCAGCAGTGGAGAGTTCGACCGTCAGCGCGGCGGATCATCTGGAATCGCCGAACATCCTCATCGTGGACGACGACATGGCCGTCCGCGAGGTCCTGTCCGTTTTGCTGTCCGAGGAAGGCTACGCCTGCACCTGTGCTCCGGACGCGCGCACGGCGCTGGCGCTCATGCCGCAGGGCTTCCAGCTGGTGGTCAGCGATCTGAAGATGCCCGACTACGACGGCCTGTGGCTTCTCGACCGCATCCGCGAGTCGGACCAGGACATCGCCGTCATCATGCTGACCGGCTACGGCGACACAGAGTCGGCGGTGGACTGCCTGCGGCGCGGCGCCAACGACTATCTGCTCAAGCCGCCCAAGATCACCGAGCTCGTGCGGGCCATCGAGCGCGCGCTCTCCAAGCGGCGGGTGGCACTGGCGCAGCGGCGCTACCAGCAGCGGCTGGAGAAGAACATCCAGGACAAGACGCAGGAGCTGAAGACGGCGCTCAGCGATGTCGAGGCAGCCTATCGCTCCACACTCCTCGCCCTGGTGGCGGCGCTCGACGCGCGCGAGCACGAGACGAGCAACCACTCCCAGCGGGTGGTCCGCTACACCGAGGCCATCGCCCGCCGGATGGGCCTCGCCGAGGACGAGCTCTTGGTCATCCGCCGCGGCGCGCTCCTGCACGACATCGGCAAGATCGGCGTGCCCGACTCGATCCTCCTCAAGCCAGGTCCCCTCGACCCGCGCGAATGGGACGAGATGCGCCGCCATCCCGAAATCGGCTTCAACATCCTCCAGCAGATCAACTTCCTGCGCGCGCCCGCCAAGATCGTGCTCTCGCATCACGAGCGCTTCGACGGCACCGGCTATCCGCGCAAGCTGAGCGGCGAGGACATCCCCATCGGCGCCCGTATCTTCACCATCGCCGACACACTCGACGCCATCACCAGCGACAGGCCCTACCGCAAGGCCCGCGAGTTCGAGGTGGCGCGCGCCGAAATCGAGCGCTGCTGCGGCAAGCAGTTCGATCCACGCGCGGTCGAGGCCTTTATGAGCATTGGCAAGGATGAGTTCGCGGCGCTGCGCAATTGCTCGGCGATGGGCGACCTCGACATCTGAGGCCTGTGCCTGCCTGCCGTTTCCTGACGCGAGGGACACGCCATGAGCCGCCGCGCTGTCCGACATTTTGGGCTGTGGGCGATCATCCTTGGCCTGAGCGCCTGTGGACACCGCGCCGCTGCCCTCGACGCGCCCCTGACGCCTTTGTCGCCCGCGAGCGCCGCCAACGACGCCGAAGCGCCTGACTCGCCCACGCCATCGAGCGACACCGCCCAGAACGCGCCCGAGGCGGAGACCGTGGCCGCGTTGGAAGTGGCGCCGGAGACTTTGGCTGAACCACCAGTCGAGCCGCCGCGCTCCATCCGCGTCCCCGAGGGCTGCGAGTGGAATTTTTCCGGGATGTATCGCCTGGGCTCCGATCGCCTGGCCGCCGCCCACGCGCCCGCGCGCCTTTATCGCGTCGTTGACGATGGCCTTGTCGCGCGCCTCTCCCCTGACGATGCACCGGGTGAAGCCACAGGCGCCGAGGCGCTGTTCATCGAGTTCACGCGCTCGCCGGACGGGTTTGTCGGTGTCCTGCGTCAAAAGGCTCAGATCGACGGTGGCCAGACGTGCGAGGTGACGCTCAACGCCCGCCTCCTTGCCTGCGAGCTCGGCAAGCGCCTCCGCCTCTCCCTCGAAGACAGCGTCGATATCGATGGGCGCTGCGAGGTGATCGAGCGCGGCGAGTCGCGCGAGGTCGAGCTTTGGCGCGTGATCCGATGAGGCGTGTCGCGCGCTGTGAATCGCCGTTCCAGCCGATTTCCATTGTCGAGGTGGAGGGCGCCATTGCCCGCATCGACTGGGGTGGCTGTGTCGCACGGGATCCGGGCGCGCCGACGCCTCTGCTCGCCGAGGCCATTCGCCAGCTGACGGCCTACTTCGAAGGCGCCCTGCGCGACTTTGACCTGCCGCTGGCGCCCGTGGGCACGCCCTTTCAGCGCGCGGTTTGGGACGAACTGCGGCGCATCCCCTATGGCCAGACGCGCTCCTACGGCGAAATCGCCCGCAGACTGGGCATCCCCCAGGCCTCGCGCGCCATCGGCATGGCCAACCACAAGAATCCCATCTCCATCGTCATCCCCTGTCACCGCGTCATTGGCGGCGATGGCCGGCTCGTCGGCTACGCCAGCGGCCTCGACATCCAGCGCGGCCTGCTCTCACTCGAAGGCGCGCGTTTTTTGGAGCGGCGGCGACCGTGACGGCGTGACGCGACGGTGAGCGCGATGAAGCGAATCCTCAAAGCCCTCTTCAGCCGCATGGCCATCGTCATCGCGGCGCTCGTGCTGCAGGTCGGCTGGCTCTTCGTCATGATCCTGCGGCTCGGCCAGTATTACGCGCCCCTGTCGCTGGGCTTTTGCCTTTTGAGCGTGGCTGTCGTCGCCTGGATCATCAACGCGCGCGGCAACCCCTCCATCAAGATGGCCTGGATCATCCCGATCATGGTCTTTCCCATCTTTGGCGGGGTCGTCTACCTGATGGCCGGAGGCAAGAAACCGCGCCGCGGGATGCGCCGCCAGATCGAGGGCGCCGCGCGGAAGATCGCCGTTCTCGACAAGGCCGCCAAACCGCCTCCAGCCGCCTTGAGAGGCGCCGCGTCTGCCCTGCCGCAGAGCGTCGAACCGCCCAGCCCGTCCACCTTGGCCGCGCCGCGTCCCCCATCGCCTTCCCGGTTGTCCCAGACGGCCGAGGCCACCCCGGACGCGCCATCCCCTCTGCCCGGCGCCGATGTCCTCGACGAGATCGCCCGGCTCGATCCCCGCGTCGCTGGCCAGTGCCGCTACCTCGTCGCCCAGGGATTCGCCGTCCACCGCCACACGCGCGCCGAATACTTCCGCCTCGGCGAAGAGCAGTTCGCCGCCATGCTGCGCGAGCTGGAGAAGGCCGAGCGCTTCATCTTCATGGAGTATTTCATCATCGAGGAAGGGCGCATGTGGGACAGCCTCCTCGACATCCTGCGCCGCAAAGCGCGCCAGGGCGTCGATGTGCGCGTCATCTTCGACGACGTGGGCTGCATGAACACGCTGCCCTTTCGCTACGAGCGCTACCTGGAGAGTCAGGGCATCCGCGCCCTCGCCTTCAACCCCTTCCGGCCCGTGCTCTCGGCGGTGATGAACAACCGCGACCACCGCAAGATCACCGTCATCGACGGCCACACCGGCTTCACCGGCGGCGTCAACCTGGCCGACGAATACATCAACGCGCGCCCCAAATACGGCCACTGGAAGGACACCGGCGTGCTCCTGCGGGGCGAGGCGGTGTGGAACCTGACGCGGCTTTTCCTCGAAATGTGGAACGCCTTCCGCCCGACCGACGAGAGCCTCGACGCCTTTCGCCCGCGCGCGCTGCCCGGTGAGAGCTTTGCCGACGACGGCTTTGTCCAGCCCTATGGCGACACGCCGCTCGACAACGAGGTGCTGGCCGAGAACGTCTATCTGAACATCGTCAACCAGGCGCGGCGCTCGCTCGACATCTTCACGCCCTATCTCGTCATCGATCACGAGATGACGCGCGCGCTGTGCCTGGCGGCGGGGCGCGGCGTGCGGGTGCGCCTGATCCTGCCCGGCATCCACGAAAACCGCGTTCTGAAACGGCTGGCCGCCTCGCATTTTCCCGAGCTCATCGAGGGCGGCGTCGAGGTCTACGAATACGAGCCCGGCTTCATCCACGCGAAGAGCTTTGTCTGCGACGGCGAGATCGCCACCGTCGGGACAATCAACATGGACTACCGGAGCCTCTATCTGCACTTCGAGTGCGGCTGCCTTTTTTACCGAAGCGCCGTCGTCGCCGAGATCGCCGCCGACATGGAGGAAACGCTCCGGCGCTGTCGCCCGGTTCCCCGCCCCCCGCGCTCCCGACTGCGAGGACCGTTGCGCGAGCTCATCGACGCCACCCTGCGCCTCTTCGCGCCACTGCTGTGAGGCGGACCGCCAGGCCTTCTCTTCGACCAGCCGCAAAGGAATCCCATGCTCGTTCTCGCCTCCACCTCGCCCTTCCGCGCCCAGCTTTTGACCCAGGCGGGCGTCGCCTTTACCGCTGTCTCTCCCGGCGTCGACGAGGTTGCCACCGCGGGCCTGTCGCCCAAGGCGCTGGCCCTCGATTTCGCGCGTCAAAAGGCCCTGGCCGTGTCGGCGCGCCATCCCGAATCGCTCGTCCTCGGCGCGGATCAGACGCTGGAATTCGAGGGAACGCTCCTGCGCAAGCCCAAAGACCGCGACGACGCCCGTCAATCGCTCCGCCTCCTCAGTGGCCAGACACACGCGCTGCACTCGGCAATCTGCCTCTGCCGCCAACATCCGCGCGCGTTCAAAACAGCGGTGGCCACGGTGCGGTTGCGCGTGAGGCGCCTGAGCGAACGCGAGATCGAGGCCTATCTCGACACCGACGAGTGGCGGGGGTGCGCCGGCGGCTATCGCGTCGAGTCGAGGGGGCTTGCGCTCTTCGAATCCATCCGCGGCGACTACCACGCGATCATCGGGCTGCCGATGCTCCGGCTGCTGCGCCTTTTGCGCGCGCTCGATCAGGATCCGCTCACGTCTCCAGCCGTCGCTTCGAGTGGTGCGCCAACCATCCAGCGCTGAAAGCCGCAAATCTGTCCCGCGTTGACAGCCCGACAAATCCGTTGCGGCCTGCGGCCGAAGCGCCTAAAAGCCCGCCGCGCCGCTGGTGCGCACGAAAAAACATCAATAAAATCAAGGACTTAGGCAATGCACGACCTGAAATACGTGGCGCAGAATTTTGACGAGGTCACCCGTCGGCTCTGCCGCCGTGGCAAGGTGGATCTCGGCGCGTTCAACGAGCTTTTCGCCAGGCGTCGCGAGGTCAATCTCAAGCTGGAAAAGGTGCGCGCCGAAGCTGCGGCCGTGGGGCAACTGCTCGCGCCATCCAAAACGCCTGTGTCGCGCGAAGTCGACGGCAAGCTCTACGCCCAGCCTCTCGACGACGCGCAGAAGACCGAGCTGCGCGCGCTCTCCAAGTCGATCAAGGACGCGCAAAAGTCGCTCGACGCCGAGCTCGCCGACATCGAGGGAGCCCTGGGCGACATCCTCATGCGCCTGCCCAATCTGCCTCACGAATCGGTGCCGGACGGGACGAGCGACGCCGACAACGTGGTTTTGCGCGCCGTCGGACAGAAGCCCAAGTTTGATTTCACGCCCAAGTCGCACTGGGAGCTGGGCGAGGCGCTGGGACTGCTCGATTTCGAGCGCGCCGCGAAGGTCGCGGGTGCCCGTTTCGCCGTCTACAAGGGCCTGCTCGCCAGGCTGGAGCGCGCGCTCATCGCCTTCATGCTCGATGTCCACACCAGCCGTGGCTACACCGAGGTGCTGCCGCCATTCCTCGTCAACCGCGCCTCGATGACCGGCACCGGCCAGCTGCCCAAGTTCGAAGAGGACAGCTACCGGACCGAAGGCGAGGACGAGCTCTTTCTCGCGCCGACTGCCGAAGTGCCCGTCACCAACCTGCACCGCGACGAAATCCTCGACGGCGCCAGCCTGCCCATCCGCTACTGCGCCTACACCCCCTGCTTCCGCCGCGAGGCGGGCAGTTACGGCAAGGACACGCGCGGACTCATTCGCCAGCACCAGTTCCAGAAGGTCGAACTCGTCAAATTCACCCGTCCCGAGGACTCTGAGGCCGAACACGAGGCGCTCACGCGCGACGCCGAAGAAATCCTCCAGCGCCTGGGGCTGCACTACCGCGTGGTGGCGCTGTGCGCTGGCGACCTCGGCTTTTCCGCCGCCAAATGCCACGACCTCGAAGTCTGGCTGCCCGGACAGGCGACCTACCGCGAGATCTCCAGCTGCTCGAACTTCGAGGATTTCCAGGCCCGACGCGCCAGCATCCGATTCCGCCAGACACCCAAAGAGAAGCCGCGCTTTGTCCACACGATCAACGGCAGCGGCCTGGCCGTGGGGCGCACCGTCGTCGCCATTCTCGAAAACTACCAGCGTGCCGACGGCTCAATCGCCATCCCGGAGGCTTTGCGGCCCTACATGGGCGTGGACGAAATCCGCTGACAATTGCCTGCGTCCCGCTCTCGCTGATGGGTTTACCCGAGGGCTCATTGCCCGGATTTTTGGCCTTCCAACAAATTCGCAACAGCTTTAGGCTGCGCGCCGATTTCCCCCCCCCCGCCGATGAATTTCGCCTCTTGAAATTCATCGGTTTTGTTTTGCGGCCCATTCGAATGAATTTTTGTTCTTTTGAGCCGCTGTGCCGAATCAGGACGCCTTCGCGGCGAACAAAAGCGGCACGAATTGACGTCGAGTCGTTAGCGATGCCGGCGCTCCTTCGCGGCGCGCCATTCACCGTTCGAGGCGGGCGCTCAGCCAGAATTGGCGACAATCCCTGCGCTGCGGCGCCTCCAGGACACCCCTCTCGGAGGCATTTCCAACATGGCAGTTTCAAAGGCAAAAGCAGGGTTCGTCTATTTCTTCGGCAACAAGAAGGCCGAGGGAAAAGGCCTTTCCAAGGACATTCTGGGCGGCAAGGGCGCTGGCCTGGCTGAGATGACGAGCATCGGCCTCCCCGTCCCGGCCGGCTTCACCATCTCCATCCCCGCGTGCGAGCAGTATTACGCGAGCGGCAAGAAGATCTCGAAGGCCATCGAGAGCGAGATCAAAGAGAACATCAAGAAGCTGGAGA
>JAFVYB010000082.1 GCA_017500825.1 Myxococcaceae bacterium
CGCCCCACCCCTCCCTCCAGCACCTCCGCCCCGTCAAAATACACGTTGGCAAAATTAAAATCAGCCAATCATTCGGGGGAGCCCGTTTGGGGGAGAAAGCTCGTTTTTGAATAAATTAAATCGAGCTTATGCGGTTCCAATTCAAAAAAACTGCCCAGCGCTGAAGCTGCTTTAATCTGCTCCGCGCTGAAGCGGTTTTTGAATTGCCGTGCGCTCAAGCACAAAAAACAAAGGTGTGCGCCGGGGCGCAAATGAAAACAATTCGGAAACGCGTCTTTTTATAGGGTGGGGCTTGACATGCGCGGGCGGAAGCGTTCAAGGCGCGCCTGGGATGGCTAAAAAAATATCGATATTAAAAGAGCATAAACCATCTCCTGTCTGTTGCCCGCGGCAATCAAAAGACGCTGGAGGTGATTCGCGCCTATCTCGACGCGCGCCATCTTGAGGACGAGGTCGATCTCGAATTCGCAGGCGCGCTCTGTCAGGGGCAGTGCAACGACGGGCCGGTGCTGATTGTCGACGGCGACTGGCGCCAGGCCCTGTCCCTGCCGCTCGATCTGGAAATCCGCCGCAACATCATCAAACGCCTGCAGACCGTCCTGCGCACGCGCTACCGCAAGGAAGTCTCGCTTCAATGCTTCTGAGGAAGACGCCCCGCCGCCTGAGACGGCCCCGGCGCCGCCCCAAGTCGCCTTCACCCCATTGCCCCGAGGAGGACGCGCCATGTGCGCCGACAAAATCAAAATCGACATCTGCTGTGGGACAACCTGCTACCTCTTGGGCGCGGCTGATCTCGTCCAGCTCGAAGCCAAGCTCCCTGACGAGTGGAAGGACAAGGTCGAGATCGCCGCCGTTCCCTGTCTGGAGGCCTGCACCACCGACAAACTCGGCCAGGCGCCCTTTGTGCGCGTCAACGGTGAACTCATCCCCCGGGCCAGCGCCGAGGCGATCTGCGAGTGCCTCTTTGAGCTCATCAGCGGACAGACGCGGGGAGGTGCCCGATGAACGGCGCCGAACGCATGCGGCGGGAGTTGATGATCCGCGTGGTGCGCGATTTCACGGGCGGCAGGCTGGAGGAGACCATCGACCGCATCCCCATTCTGCTCAGGCCCAAAAACGCGCCTTTCAGCCGCTGCTGCCTCTACCACGACCGCGCGGTGCTCAAATATCGCCTCATGGCGCTCCTCGGCTGCCGACTTGAGGACGAGGACGACGAAAGCAAACCTCTGAGCGCCTACCTGAACGAGGCGCTGGCCGCCGACCTGTCGATCGAGGGCGAGCCGCTCACCGTGGCTTCCGCTGGCTGCTCCGGCTGTCCCGAAAGCCGCGTCGTCGTCACGAGCAATTGCCGCGGCTGCTTTGCCCGCCCCTGCCTCTTCAGCTGTCCCAAGGGCGCGATCACAGTCGAAAACCAGCAGTCGCGCATCGACTACGACAAGTGCGTCAAGTGCGGTCGCTGCGAAAAGGCCTGCCCCTTCAACGCCATCACCCGCACCGTCGTCCCCTGCGAGAGCGCCTGCCCGGTGGGCGCCATCCGCAAAAACGAGCACGGCGTGGCCGAAATCGATTTTTCGCGCTGCGTCTTCTGCGGCCAGTGCTTCGGCGCCTGCCCCTTTGCCGCGATCATGGAGCGCTCGCAGCTCGTCCACATCCTTCAGGCCATGAAGCGCGGCCAGAAGCTCGTCGCCATCGTCGCGCCCTCGGCCCTGATGCAGTTTCCCGGATCGGTCGAGCAGCTGTTCAGCGCCATTCATCAGGCCGGCTTTTGCGACGTGATGGAGGTGGCGCTCGGCGCGGAGGAGACGACTGCCCATGAGGCCAGGGAGTTCGTCGAAAAGATGCTCGCCGGACAGCCTCTGATGACGACCTCCTGCTGCCCCGCCTACGTCGAATTGGTGCGCAAACATGTGCCCGCGCTCCTCGACAAAATCTCGACCACGCCCAGTCCGATGAAATTCGCCGCCCGACAGGCCCGCGCGCGCCACCCCGACGCCAAGGTCGTTTTCATCGGCCCCTGCATCGCCAAGCGCCACGAGGCCCGGGAGGCGGCCGAAGTCGACGCGGTGATGACCTTCGAAGAGCTCGGCGCCCTGCTCGCCGGACGCAACATCGATTTGCAGGGTCAACCGCCCTGGCCTTTGGAACGACCAGCCGCCGAATCGGCGCGCAATTACGCCCGCAGCTGTGGCGTGAGCGCGGCCGTGCTCGACGAATTGCGCCGATCAATTCCAGAATTGGCCGATTTCAAACTCGACGTGCAGACCATCAATGGCATCGATAAAAAGACCCTGCGCACCCTCAAGCTCCACGCCGCGGGCAAAGCGCCGGGCAATTTCCTCGAAGTCATGAGCTGCCCAGGAGGTTGCGTCAGAGGGCCATGCTCGTTGGTGAAATAATTTAAATCTTTGCGCTTCAGCGCACACCTTTGTTTTTTGTGCTTTGGCGCACAGCGGGAAACAAACTGCCGTGCGCTGAAGCGGATTTTAAATAATGCCGCGCGCTCAAGCGCATAAAACAATTATTCATTGTCGGGCGCGGCCTGTGCTGGCGCAGCCGTTGGGGGCGTAGCCGTTGGGGTATTCCCGGGGTTGGGGCGGACTGGCAGGGCAGGGGCGTTGAAAAATTGCCGCAGGAGGGCGCCGAGTTCGGGTGGCAGGTTGGCTGCGCCGAGAACTTCTTCGACGGAGTAGGGCGGGCCGATGTCGTCGTCGCCGTGTGTCTGGCGCAGGAAGCGCTCGCTCATCTTGAGGAAGCGGTCGGCCGCGTTGGGTGACAGGTGGCGCGTGGCCTCGAAGGTGAAGTCGTCGAGTGTGGCCTCTTTGAAATAGTGCCGCTCGACGTAGCGCTTGAGCGCCGCGCGGTAGGCCTCGCGTCCGAGGTGTTTTTGGGCGGCGAGGTGGAAGGCGGCAGCCTTGCCCTGGAGCAGGCCGGTGATTTGGCCGGGCGAGGTGTAGGCGCCGAGCGGTGTCGAGAGGGGCAGGTCTGGGCCGGACATCATTCGGTATTGGCGCCAGGCGCCGGTGATCTGCTCCTTTTCGCGGGCGATTCTGGCCTTCGCGCCCCGGCGGTGTTCGACGTAGCTGAGCGCCGCGCTCATGGCCGGGCCTTCGTCGATGGCAGGGGCGAGGCGGGCGTCTGAGCCGACGATGCCGCGGAACCACTGGTGGGCGATCTGGTGGGCCATGGTGAATTCGAGCGCGCTGTCGGTGGCGCGGGTGATGTTGGGGAGAAGGCCGTTGAGCAGGTTGTTGACCTCGGGGTCGGCGATGAGCGGCGAGGCCAGGGCGGCGTTGGGGATGGCGAGCGCTTCCAGGCCGTGGCCCAGCGGCACGGCGGCGATTTCGAAGTCGCGCCAGGGGTAGGGGCCGAGGAGGCTGGAGAAGTGGGCAATGGCGCGTCGGCTGACATCGAGGAGCTTGGGCGCCTGTTCGCCGCCGCGTTCCGGGGCAAAGACGCGGATTTGGACAGCGCCGGCCTGGGCCTCGTGGCGTTTCCAGCCGCGTCCCAGGGCCAGGGAAAAACCGCGCACGGCGGCGGCGATGCGGGTGGTGCGCATGCGGCCGTCGCGTTCGGGAAAGCGGCCGATTTGGTGTCCGGTGCCGGCGACTTCGAACTCGGGCGGGGCGACGACGGTGACGATGTAGTTGGCGAGCGGACCCCAGCGCGGTTCGCCGTGGGCAGGCTCGGGGTCGAGATCGGGCATGCCGTTGGATTCGCGCACGAGCTCGGGGTGGAAGCCGGAGAGGACGATGGTGTCGCCGGTGTTGATGGAGAGAGCGCCGGCGAGGGCCGGGGCGCGGGGCTGGCCAGGGGCGGGCGATTGCAGATCGCGCAAGGCGTCGAAGGGCGAGGCGCCGGACTGCATGCCGAGCAGGGAAAACGCCTGGACGAGGAGTTGGCCGATGGGTTCGGAGCGCGCGGCGTCGCCTTCTTTTGGGACGCGCATGGTGAAGCGCATGTCGAGCTCGATGGCGCGGCCAGGCCGGGCGACGAATGGCAGCTGGATGTCGATGAGGCCGCCGTCGCGTTCGCGGAAGGAGAGGGGCGTCTTACCGAGCGCGATTTCGCCGAGGGTGACGTTGGCCTGATTGGCGTTGGCGGGCAGGCGCAGGTGCAGTGTGTCGGTGGGGCGAGGGGGCGTGACGACGAGGCTGAGGCGGCCGCGCAGGCTCGAGGCGTCAGGGTCGAGGTCGATTTCGAGGCGGTAGTGCGGCAGGCGGCCCATGCCTCCACGGCCATCGAGGGCGTTAAGGACGCGCCGGCGCTCACTGGCGACGAGGCTCTCGGCAATCGTGTCGAGCTCGGCCTGGCGCGCTTTGGCGGTTATCGATTCCCACTCGGCGTCTTCTGGGCTGGGCGCAGCAGGGGGATCGATGGGGGAGGTGGCGTCTGGCGCGGGCGCCTTCGCGTTCGCCGCGTGGCTGGCGGCGGGCAAGGCGGCTGTGGAGAGCGCGGCCAAAAGGGCGATCGCCAGGAACGGGCGGGGGGAGCGCATGGGGGCGGCCTCCTTTGGATGGGGGGCGGCGAAAACGGCGCGTCAGGTGGCGGGCGCTGGCGCCTTGTCCAGCTCGTCGAGGAGCAGTTCGAACCCTTCTGTGACGCGTGCCTCCAGATCGGCGTCCCACAGCGCGCGGCGCGATTCGCCCTGGCCTCTGGCGCGGCGCTCCGCCGATTCGACGTAGCCGACATAGCCATGGGCCAGACCGACGAAGAGCAACGGTGCGCCCTGGGCGCGCGCGAAGGCCTGGCGCAGCGATTGGCCGACGAAGAAGGTGGGCTCGCCCGGAACGGCGAAGATCGTCAGCGGCCCCAGTCGCAGGAGCGTGAGGTTGGCGCGATCCATGAGCACGGCTTCGAGGATTTTGGCGGCGGGGCGCGTCAGGAGGCGGGGCACGGTCGAGGGCGGCTGCGCGTGTGGCAGGGCGATGCGCGCCCGCGTCAGGGAGGCTTCGGAGAGCGGCAAAAGGTCGGCGTGTTCGAGCGCCTGCGCGACTTCGTCGGCGAGCCGCGCGGCCATGGCTTCACTTTTGGAGAGCGATTCGAGCTCTGGCGGCGTCGCGCCCGCGTCCCCCGCCGCGCCCTGGAAGAAGAGGGCTGTTCCGCCGTCCCTCGCCTCGATGAGCGCCGCGCCGCGTCCGGGAAAGTCAGCGTCGAGTCGCGCGCTCTGCCGCGCCACGAGCGTCGGGTGGGCGTCGAAGGAGAAGACCGTGGCCAGTCGCGCGCCGCTCTCAAGCGCGTCAAAGGCGAGGACCTTGAGATCGCGATCGATGGGGCCGCCTGGCTCGGCGCGGTTGCGGTTGAGTCCTGTGAGCGGTCGCCTGCCCCAGCGCGCGCTGGCCGGTCGCAGGTCGCCCGCGGCGATGGAGAGCGCTTCGAGCGCGCGATCGATCACCTCTTGCTGCTGAACGCCGTCGAACGGGCCGAGCGCCGCGATTTGCGCGGCGAGGTTGCGATCGCAGCCGCCGAGTGAACTGTGGACGTGCGTGGCCGCCACCAGGGTCGCCTGAACGCCGAGTTCGCGCGCCTTTGTCTCGATGGCGTCGGAGAGCTCCTCTGAGACTTCGAGCAGATCGAGCGAGACGAGGCCGATGGAGACCTCGCCCACCTTGAGGACGAGCGCCCGCGCCATGAGCGGCGTGTCCTGGCCCTGAGCCGTTGGTCGCGGCGGGGGATAGCCGGCCTTGGCCACCTTGGAGACGAGGTTCAGCGCTGTTCGTCCAGCGCCCGCGCGCAGCTCGCCCGCGCCATGGACGCGCGATGTGATCTCGCTCTGTCGCGGCCTTTCGGAACGCGGCGCGCAAAAGCCCCAAAAGAGGCAGGCGAGCAGAACCGCGCCGAGGGCGAATCCGGGGAACGCGCGCGATCTGAAAAATTCAACGCCCATCGAGGCCTTTCGGGACTTGGAGTGTGCGGGCGGCGGCCAGTCGCCACGCCGCGAGGGGGGCGCTGAAAAACGGGAAACGCGGATTTCTTCAACACCCCAAATCCCGACGCGGGCGCGTCTTTGAGGCCGGGCTTTGGCGGGGCGGTTCAGCGCGATCGTTCGCCGGGCGCGTTTTCGGGTGGCGTCGCGGTGGTGCGCGTCAGGACCTCGGCGGCGTCGAAGCGCAGGGGCAAATCGCCGGCCTCGCCGAGCGCCAGAAAGAGCGCGGCGGTGTTCTTGAAGCGGCTCTCCTCCAGGCCCGTGGTCAGGCGGTCGAAGATGGTGTCGAGCGAGACGGGCACGTGCTTGTTCAGTTCGGAAGGCAGGGGCGCGCGCACGCCGGGCAGGCGACCGGTGAGCATCTCGTAGAGCAACACGCCAGCGCCGTAGAGGTCGGCGCCGAATCCCTGTTCGAGCGACGGGGCGGCGCGGCTCTCGTCCTCGCGCAGGTTGTCGGGGCGCAGGTAGTCGAGTCCGCCGGTGCCGATGACGAGTCGGGCCGGACCGCGATCGCCGTCGAGGCAGGTCAGGCGCATGGGCCCCGGGTCGGTGAGCTTGGCGTTGCCAAAGCGGTCGAAGAGCACGTTCTCCGGCTTGAGGTTTCTGTGGGCGACGCCGTGCGCGTGCATGAAGGCGAGCCCGTGCGCGATTTGGGCAAAGACGCGCAGCGCCTCTTCGAGATCGAGTCCGACGCCGCGACGGTTCGCGAGCTTCTGGCGCAGGTTGCCGCCCGGACAGAACTCCAGGACGAAGCCGGGCCGCGCCGAATGCAGTTCCATGTCGAGGACCGCGACGACGCAGGGATGGCTGAGCGAGGCCTGGAGTAAGACGCGCTCTTGAAGGCGTTCGAGAAGCGCCTCCTGGGAAAAGAGGGCCAGGTGGCCAGCGTGCGGCAGGGGTTCCTTGATCGCCACGTCGACGCCGAGCGCGCTCTGGCGGCCCCGGTAGACGCGGCACAAGGGCCCGTCGCCGATGGCGTCGTAGCGGACGTAACGGGCGGTCGGTCGCGTGGGGTTCAGGCGCGTCACTTCGTCGCCGCCGGGCAGCGCGCCTTGGTTCGAGTCCGAGTCCTTGGCGTTGTCCGCTTGGGTTTGATCGCCTGTGGCGGGAACCGCTCTTGAGATCGCGCTCGCCGCGCCGTTGTGGCCGTCGCCCGCCCGCGCGGTCTGGAGACCTTGGGGTGCCTTGGCTGGTGACGCTGGGGCCGCGCTTGCGCCTCGTTCCGAAAACGCCCGTCGCAGAGCTTCGCGCAGCTGCGCTCGCGCCGCGTCATCGCCCGCGCCCGCGCTGTCGCCTTCTTTCGCCTCGCCGAGGAGCAGCCGCGCCTTGGGAGTGAGCGAGAGTCTGGCCTCGCGGTCGATCGCGAGGAGCTGGTTGCGGCGCAGGAACGGAAGCACCCGATCCACCTCGCGCGCGCCCTTCTGCCGCGCCTCGTGAAGGAGATCGGCCAGCCTGTTCGAACGGCGCTGAGCCGAATTGGCGGCGACCTGCCGCAGAAACGCGACGACCTCATCTTCGAGCGCATCGATCCTGTCCGCCATTGCCGCCAGCCTCCCCCGCCGTCCGTGGGCCACCCCGATGTTCGCCACAAACTTGGGTCGTCCGGCGCGGGGCGTCACGCCTCCCGGATGAGGCCGGACAACCTTGGCCGCGCCGCTGTTTTCCCCTCTCGAAACGCGTCCGTTTGCGCGCGCCGGGCGTTCCTTGACCCTTTTTCCCGCCGTGAACTAAGACGCCGCGCCCTTTGAGCCCCCCCCCTTGGGAGGGACGAACCCTCAGCCTTCGAGACAGAGCACACGTGACCACCCCGCCCCAGGCCAGCAGCGCCGCAGCCGCCCCTTCCCCTGCCTCCGCCGGTCACACGGTCAAGGCGCATGTCGGCGTCATCGACATCGGTTCGAACGCCATCCGCCTCCAGGTCGTCCGCCTGTTTCAGGACGGCGCCTTCAGCGTGATCGCCGACGAGCGCGACCCCATCCGCCTCGGCGCCGAAGTGTTTCGCTCCGGGCTACTCTCGACCGAGGCCATGGCCGCCGCGATGCAGACGCTGACGCGCTTCAGCCGAATCGCCCGCGATCACGGCGCCGACGAAGTGCGTTCGGTCGCCACCAGCGCCATGCGCGAGGCCCGGAACGGCGAGCGCTTCGCCCAGGAGATCGAGGCGGCGACTGGTCTCAAGGTCGAGGTGATCAGCGGCGAGCGCGAGGCCCAGCTCATCGCGCGTGGCGTGCTCTCCTGCTTCACCGTTCCGGCCAAAAAACTTTTGCTCGCCGATATCGGCGGCGGCTCGACAGAGATCAGCGTCATCGAGCGCGGGGAGAGCCGCTTTGGCATGTCGCTGCCCTTGGGGTCGGCGCGCCTGACGGAGATGTTCTGCCACTCCGATCCCTTGAGCGGCGCCGACGAGCGCGCGCTGCGCGAGTTCATCCGCCAGGAGCTCAGGCGCCGTGTCCCCGAGTCGCTCTTGCCGTGCCCGACGATGATCGGCAGCGCCGGCACCTTTGGCGCGGTTGGCAACTTCATTCAGCGCCGGGTGAGCGCCGCCTCGGGCAAGTGGGCCCGTCAGAGAAACAACCGCGGCCGGGCCAAGTTCACCTTCCTCGACCTGACGCGCGCCTGTTCCTGTCTGTGCGCGATGGACATCGCCGAGCGGCGTGACACGCGTGGCATCGAAGAGCGTCGGGCCGAGATCATCGTGGCGGGCGCCATCCTGCTGCACGAGATCGGGCAGTTCTTCTCGGTGCAAAACTTTCGCGGCGCGCGGCGCGGTCTGCGCGACGGCCTGATGCTCGAAGAACTGGAGCGCTTTGGCGTCAAGCCCGTGGCTGTCGGCCGTCTTCGCTGAGCGTCCCCGGGCGAACGACGCGTGCCGCCTGATCGCGGCCACAACCTTGGAAAACAACGGCGGGCATGGCGCCCCCGAGAGCAGGTCCCGCACAGGGCGCCTGCGGGAGAACGCGACGTGACGGATTCGCTGGAGAACGCTCAGCCCTCGGGCGAGGGCACGTTTTGGCTCTACAAGCAGCACGATCTCCTGCTCGGGCCGGTCCCCTACGAGACAATCGTCGAGCAGCTTTACGCCGGTGAGCTCGATGGCGAGACGCCCATATGCGAGCAGGGCGATCGCGGCGGCGAGTTCAAGCCCCTCAAAGAAAACGCGCTCTTCCTCGTGCCGCTGGCCAAGGCGGGCGCCAAGCTCAAGGTCGAGGCGCAGCGGCGTGACGTGGTTCAGACCGAGCGGCGCGCGTTCGGGGTCAAGGCGCTTGTGATCGGCGTTCTGTCCGTCGCGGGCGTGGCCCTGATTGGCGCGCTGGCGCACTACCTGGCCGTCCACCGCCCCTGGGAGCGCAAGGTCGTCCTGCCCGACCCCGTCATCACCGACGAGCTGCCGATGATCGCGCTCGCCTCCAAGGGATCGTCCGACGACGAGGGCGTGGCCTACCCGTCCGACGCGCCTGAATCCGCCCGCCGCGAACGCCGTTCAGGGAGTGCCAGGCAAGGTCCGGCAAAGCCGAAGGGACAGGCCAGCGCCGCGGGCAAGCCATCGCGCGCCACGAGCCGCCCCGCCGAGCGCGACGGGCTGGAGAGCGTGCAGAGCTGGGACGAGGACGCCATCCAGCAGATCCTCGCCTCCAAGAAGAAGACGCTGCACCCCTGTCTGACCGCCGAGGCGCACCGTCAGACGAACCCGGGCTGGTCGGCGCGCGTCCCGCTCGAATTCACGGTGTCCAACGCCGGCAAGGTCACCAAGCTCTGGATCGACCACCACGACTACAAGGACCCGTCGAGCGAGCTTCACAAGTGCATGTTCAACACGCTCAAGACTTGGCAGTTCCCCGCCTACGAGGGTGAGCAGGCGAACGTCTCGATGGTCTTCAACGTCGCGCTGTAGCGGCGCGCGGGGCGTTCGGCCCGAGGGCTTCCGACCGAATCGAGCGAGGGTGGTCCCAGAGCGGGGCCGCCCTTTTTTTGTCGCTGTTCAGAGGACTCGCCGCGCGCTGTCGCCGTGGAGGCGGGCGCTTCGAGGGGCAGGGCGAGATGGCTGGCGGCTGCCTTCGGAAACGGGCACGGCGCGCTCGCATCCAAAGGGAACGCCTGTCGGGGGGATCGCCCCCAGGCCTTTGGACCTTCACGACACAGGAGCACAGGTCATGCGCATCGCAGTCATCGGAGCTGGTCACGCGGGCGTCGCCGCGGCAGAGGCGGCGGCCAAACAGGGCGCCGAGGTCGTCCTTTTTTCGGCGGAGAGCGCGCTGCCTTATTTTCGGCCGCGCATCGTGGGCGTGGCCGTGGGGCGCGAGGCGGAGGAGGCCATCCTGTTTCATCCGCGCGAGTGGTTTGAGGCGCGTGGCATCGAGCTGAGGCTGGGCTCGCCGGTCGAATCGGTGGAGCGCGTGGACGCGGGGTTTGTGGTGCGAGCCGGAGGCAAGGATGAGCGCGTCGACCGGCTGGTGCTGGCCACGGGCGCCTGTCCCTTCACGCCGCCGCTTTACGCGACGAAGCGCGAGCGCCTCTCGCCCCTGTGGACTCTGGCCGATGCCCGGGCGTTGAGCGCGAAGCTCGTCCCGGGAACGCGCCTGTGTGTCATCGGCGGCGGCATCCTTGGCCTGGAGCTGGCGCTCGGGGCGGCGGCGCGTCCCGGCGTGTCGGTGACGGTCGTCGAACGCGAGGATCGCCTGATGCGCGCTCAGCTCTCCGACCTCGTCTCGGGCGCGCTGCGGGACAATCTGACGCGGCGCGGCGTCGAGGTCGTCACAAACGCCTGTGTCGAGCGCTTCGAGGAGGTGCCTGGCGCGCTGCGGCTTTGCTTCGCCGACGGCGGCGTCCGCGAGTTTGAGCAGGTGGTCTACGCGTTGGGCGCGCGCGCCTGTTTGGACCTGGCTCGCGTGTGCGGGCTGGAGGTGGGGCGCGGCGTTCGGGTCGACGGTTCGCTGGCGACGAGCGTCGAGGGCGTCTGGGCCTGCGGCGATGTGGTGGAGGTCGACGGCGTCACCCGCAGTGTCGCGCTCGAAGCGGTGAAGCAGGGTCGCGTGGCCGGTGAGAACGCGGCGGGCGGCAAGGCCGTCTATCGGAGCGTTGGCGCCGCGCTCAGCTACCGGCATCCCGATCTGGAAATCCTGGCGATTGGCGCGGCTCAGCCCGAGGGATCGCGTCTGCGCGAAGTGCCCACCGAGAAGGGACTGTGCGTCCTCGTCATTCAGGATGGCCTTCTTGTCGGCGTGCAGGCGCTCGACGCGCGCGAAGCCTTTCGCCAGCACGAGAAGCGCCTGGGACAGGCCGTCGATGGCGCGGGGGAAGGGGTCTGAATCCTTGGACGCGCCTGGGCGGATGGACGGGCCCGCCGTCGAGATCACACGCGCCGCAACACGAAAAACTTGAGGTAGCGCCCCTCGGGGAACTGCAGCGCGATTGGGTGATCGGGTGGCTGGAAGCGCTGAAAGAGCAGTTGCAGCCGAACGTCCGCCTTGGCCGCCGCCTCGCGGATGGCCTCCAAAAACGCCTCGGACGACACGCGCGCCGTGCAGCTCGCCGTGCAGAGGAGGCCGCCTTTTCGGACAAGGGCGAGCGCGGTCCGGTTGAGCGCCGCGTAGCCCGAGAGCGCCGCCTCCACCGCGCGCTGGCTCTTGGCGTAGGCGGGCGGGTCGAGGATCACGATGTCGAACCGCTCGTTCCTGGCCTGCAGGCGCTTGATCGTCTCGCCCACGTCCGCGGCCCAAAAGTCGTGCGGCGCGGCGTCGATGCCGTTGAGCGCGAAGTTGCGGCGGCTCAGCCCGATGGCCTCGGCGTCCAGATCGACAGTCACCACGCGCGAGGCGCCGCCAAGTGCCGCGTTCACAGAGAAACCGCCGGTGTAGCCAAAGCAGTTGAGGACGGTTTTTTGGCCGGCGAGCGAGCGGACGAGCAGGCGGCTGTCGCGCTGGTCGAGAAAAAAGCCGGTCTTCTGGCCGGTGAAGAGGTCGACCTCAAAGCGCGCCCCGTTTTCGCGGATGACCAGGTGTTCGTCGGGCGCTTCACCCCAGAGGTGTTCGCCGCGTTCGGTGTCGAGATCGTCGCGGCCAATGACGCCTTTGAGGTGGGGCACTTCGGCGCGCAGGGCTTCGACGATGCGCGCGCGGTGCGGCAGGAGCCCGGCCGAGTAGAGCTTGAGCACCGCGAAGCCCGCGTAGAGGTCGACGATCACGCCGGGCAGGCCGTCCCCCTCGCCGTGGATGAGGCGGAAGGCGTCGGTGCCCTCGTTCGCCACCAGTTGATGCCGCAGCTGAGCGCATTGGGCCACGCGGCGGCGCAGGAAGGCGGTGTCGACGCGTTCGTCGGGGTCGAGCGTCAGGACGCGGACGGCGATGGCCGACTTGGGGTCCCAAAAGCCGCGCGCCACGAAGCGATCGCGACCGTCCACGACATCGACGATGGCGCCCGGCGGCAGCTGTTGCGCCGGCTTGAGCGCGTTCTTGAAAATCCAGGGATGTCCCGCGCGGATTTGGCGCGAGAGGTCTTTGGCCAGAGTGAGCTTGACGTTGAACATGTGGCTGCTTCAGGTTCCGCCCCCCCCTTTGAGCGGCGCGCCTTTTCGCACGCCGCTTTTTGTCGTCAAACCCCGCGCGCCCTTTGTCCCCGGGCGTCGCGCCAGAGTGAGTGAGGAGCACGTCCATGAATGTTTTCAGATTGAGCGCCGTCCTTTGCTGCGGCCTGTCGCTCTGCCTCGGTTCGGCCTGCGCCACCTTTGGCGTCTCTTCGTCGGATGACGAGGACGAGGAGGAGGTGGCCACGGTCCCGGTGCCGCCCGAAGAGCAGGAGGACGCCGACTGCGCGCTCAAGATCGAGGACGCCCGCTACAAGCTGTGTGACGACCCGCCGCCGACGCTTCCCTTCGATCATCTCCAGCGCGCCAAGGACACCTGGCGCAATTTCAAGGATCGCTGCCCCGAGCAGATGCGCACAGGCCTCGCGCTGCGCCGCATGGAGAAGTGCATCGATCAGATCGAGGCCACGCCGTCCCTCTACGACGACGCGGTGGCCCAGCGGCGCAAGGCGGGCGAGAGCAAGGTCGAGGCGATCAAGGCCACGCCCGAATACGAGCAGGCGGCGCGCAGGCTGAAGCGGGCGCTGACGGCGATCGAGGACGCTTCCTGGGCGCATGAGCGCGCCGTGCAGGCGGGCGACGAGAAGGAAGAGCGCTTCCAGGCCGCGCTCTGGGACGAGGCCGAAGCGCAGTATCGCAAGGCGCGGCAGAGCATCGAGAAGATGCTGACGCACGCCGGACTCGAACTGGAGGACGGTCGCGCCTACGGCGTCTGGTGAGGCACTTCACAGCGCCGGGTGATTGCACTATCCCGCGCGCCTTTTTCGGCCCCGTGGGGAGCGCCGAGGCTTTTCGCCGCGCGCCACCGTGATCAGTTTGTGGGCCGATTCGCCGGTGGGCACCGCTTGGGCCCGCCCGTCCGCGCCGACGATCCGCACCGGGCGCGATGAGAAGGAGGTTTTGGCAGAGCCATGTATCGAGCAGCCCAGACGACAAAGACACGCCGGCTTTTCGGCACCGACGGCATTCGCGGCGTGGCCAACACCGAGCCAATGACCGCGGAGCTGGCCATGCAGGTGGGACGGGCGGTGGCCCACATCGTTCGCAACGGCAGCCATCGCCATAAGATCGTCGTCGGCAAGGACACGCGCCTGTCGGGCTACATGCTCGAAAACGCGCTGGCCGCCGGCATCTGCTCGATGGGCGTGGATGTCTACCTGGTCGGCCCGCTGTCGACGCCGGGCATCGCCTTTGTCACGCAATCGATGCGCGCCGACGCCGGGGCCGTGATCAGTGCCTCGCACAACCCGTTTCAGGACAACGGCATCAAGTTCTTCGCCCGCGACGGCTTCAAGCTGCCGGACGAGGTCGAACTGCAGATCGAGTCGCTGATCTTCGAGAACCGGCTCGACAGCTTCCGCCCGACCGCCATGCACGTCGGCCGCGCCACCCGCATCGACGACGCGCAGGGCCGCTACATCGTCTTCGCCAAGAGCACCTTCCCGCGCGAGCTCAGCCTGGAGGGGCTCAAGGTCGTGGTCGATTGCGCCAACGGGGCCGCCTACAAGGTCGCGCCGCTCGTCTTCGAGGAGCTGGGCGCCGAGGTCATCCGCCTCAACGTCGCGCCCAATGGCACCAACATCAATGACGGCTGTGGCGCGCTGCATCCCGAGTCGATGGCCAAGGCTGTCCTCGAACACGGCGCGCGCCTGGGGATCGCTCTCGATGGCGACGCGGATCGCGTGATCGTGGTCGACGAGAAGGGCGAGACAGTCGACGGCGACGCGATCATGGCCATCTGCGCGCAGCACCTGGCGCTGCAGAAGAAGCTCGCCCACGACACGGTGGTGGCGACGATCATGAGCAACATGGGCCTCGACATCGCCATGGCGCGCCTCGGGCTCAGGGTCGAGCGCACGCAGGTCGGCGACCGCTACGTCGTCGAGCACATGCGCCGAAACGGCTTCAACTTTGGCGGCGAGCAGAGCGGCCACCTGATCTTCCTCGACCACACGACGACGGGCGACGGCGTGATCGCGGCGCTGGAGCTGCTCACCGTGATGTTGCGCAGCGGAAAGCCCCTCTCGGAGCTCAAGCGCCTGTTCGAGCCGGTCCCCCAGACGCAGGTCAACCTGGCCATCGCCCGCAAGCGCGACCTCGCCGATTTGCCGGAAGTGACGCGCGCGATTCGCGACGCGGAGAACAAGCTGGGCAAAGAAGGCCGCGTGCTCGTCCGCTTCTCCGGGACCGAGCTCAAGGCGCGCGTGCTCATCGAAGGCCCGAATCGCGACACCAACGAGACCTTGGCCGAGCAGATCGTCGAGGCCCTGCGCGCCGCCCTCTGCTGAAAACCTCCAGCCTCGTTTGTCCCGCATCGTTCGCCCCGCCCTGAGCCGTCGCACCCCAAAGAGGTGTCACGCGCCTGGGAGACGGGGCGTTCGTTCGCCTGGCCCCCGCGCTCGCAGAAGACCTCTTTGGGGGAACGTCCGCGCCATGCGCCTTGGCACCACGCCGCTTTGGCCGGCCCCGCGCATCCCATCCTCAATCACGCCGTCCGACGAGAGACGGCAGGAGTCACCGCCATGAAGACCAACCTGGGCGTCAACATCGATCACGTGGCCACGCTGCGGCAGGCGCGCCGCGGGTCATCGCCCGATCCCGTCACCGCCGCGGCCATCGCCGAGCTGGCTGGCGCCACCCAGATCACCCTCCACCTGCGCGAAGACCGCCGCCACATTCAGGAGCGCGACCTCAGGTTGATGCGCCAGACGGTGCAGACCGAGCTCAACCTCGAAATGGCGGCGACCGACGAGATCGCCCGCATCGCGCTCGACGTTCGGCCCGACACGGTGACGCTTGTCCCTGAGCGGCGCGAGGAACTGACGACGGAGGGCGGACTCGAAGTGGCGGGCCAGAAAGAGCGCCTCAAGCCCTTCATCCGCGCCTTTCTCGACGCCGGCATCCGCGTCTCGCTCTTCATCGCCCCTGACCCGGAGCAGATCCGCGCCTCGCTCGAAGTCGGCGCGCCGCGCATCGAGCTGCACACCGGGCGTTACGCCGACGCCGCCACACGCGAGGAGCGGGCGAACGAGCTGCGGCGCATCGAAGAGGGGGCCCATCTGGCGAGTCAGCTCGGCATGAGCGTCGCCGCGGGCCATGGCCTCGACTACGCCAACGTCCAGGACATCGCCCGCGTCGAGGAGATCGACGAACTCAACATCGGGCACTCGATCGTCTCGCGGGCGGTCTTCGTCGGACTCGATCGGGCGGTGCGCGACATGCGGGCGCTGATCGAGAGCGTTTGAACGCGTCGCGGCGTCGGCATCGCAGAGGGCGCGTCCTGATTCGGCGCGAACACGGGCGTTGAAGCGCGTCGCCGCAGCGGCTGAGCGGCAGGGGGAGCAGGAGGAAGAGAAAGCTCATGGCCCGGAGAGTCGTGACGAGCGCCGAGATGCGGCGCCTGGACGAAGTGACCATCGGCGCATTCGGCATTCCGGCGATCGCGCTGATGGAAAACGCCGGCGCGGCTGTGGCCCGTTTCGCGCTGCGGCGGCTTTCTTCGCGGGAACGCCGCGTCCTCATCCTCTGCGGGCCGGGCAACAACGGCGGCGACGGTCTGGTGGCGGCGCGCCATCTTTCGCAGGCGGGCGCGGAGGTTTCGATCCTGCTCACGCGCGGCGAACTTAAGGGCGAGGCGGGCGTCAACCTCGCCATCTGCCGCAAGCTGGGACTCGACGCGCGCGTCTGGCCAGAGGGGAGGGGACGGTTCGAGGCGCTTTGCGCGGGCGATCTCGTGATCGACGCCATCTTTGGCACGGGACTCACGCGGCCACCCGAGGGCGCGTCGCGCGAACTCATCGAGGCGGCCAACGCGGTCCGTCAGCGCGGCGTTCACATCCTCGCGGTCGACTTGCCCTCCGGCGTCGATGGCGATTCCGGGCAGACGCCAGGCGTCGCGGTGCGGGCGGACGAGACCATCGCGCTCGCGCTCTGCAAGCAGGGCGTCGCCACAGGTCCGGGCGTTGAGTTCGCCGGCCATGTCGAGGTGGCGGACATCTCGATTCCCAAGGCGGCGCAGGCCGAACTGACTGGCCCGACAACGTCGCTGCTCGAAGAGGCCGATGCGCGTTCGCTCCTCCCGCCGCGCGCGCTCGATTTTCACAAAGGACGAGCGGGGCATGTGGTCGTGCTGACGGGCGCGCCGGGCAAGTCGGGTGCCGCCGCCATGACCGCATTGGCCGCGCTCAGCAGTGGGGCGGGACTCGTCACCCTCGTCGGTCGCGAGGCGGAGGTGGCCGCGGCGCGGCGCTGGTCGCCAGAGTTGATGGGCGCCGTGATCGAGGGGGATGGCACGCTCTCGCCCGAAGACTTGCCGCGCCTTGTCGAGTTGTGCGCTGGCAAAGGCGCGCTGGCCGTGGGGCCCGGACTCGCGGTCGGGGCGGGGACGGCCGAGGCGCTGTCGGCGCTGATGACAGCGGTTCGGTTGCCGATCGTTCTCGACGCGGACGCGCTCAACGCGCTGGCCCAAAGCGACCATCTCGACGAGCTGAAGCGCTCCCTGGCGCCCCTGGTCCTCACGCCGCATCCCAAGGAGATGGCGCGCCTTTTGCGAACGACGGTTGCCGCGGTGCAGGCGGATCGGGTGGCGCTGGCGCGGCGGTTCGCGATGGCGCGCGGCGTGACGCTCATTCTCAAGGGGGCCAGGAGCGTGGTCGCGGACAAATCGGGCGAGGTCGCGATCAATCCGACGGGCAATCCCGGCATGGCCACGGCAGGCGCAGGCGACGTTTTGACCGGCTGTGTGGCGGCCCTGTGCGCGCAGTCGCTTCCGCCCTGGTCAGCCGCGCGCGCGGCCACTTTTGCCCATGGTCTGAGCGGCGATTTGACGCGGGAGAGGCGCGGAGAGCTGGGGCTGACGGCCGGGGATTTGATCGACGGGCTGGGGCTGGTCTGGCGCAGGTGGAAGCGCTAAGGGCGCCGCCCTTTTGACTCGGCCGACTGGCCGAATGGCACGCGCGGACGCAGGGCCGCCTGGAACACCGAATGACCTCAACGCCGGTTTTGACCCAGAGCCTGAAGCTGACCATCGCCACCGCCGAGGCCATGTTCGAGCTGGGACGGCGCATCGGCGGCGAGCTTTTGCCGGGCGACTTCATCGGCCTGACGGGCGATCTCGGCGCGGGCAAAAGCGTCCTGGCGCGCGGCGTCTGCGCTGGGTGTGGCGTCGATCCGCGACAGGTGCTCAGCCCGAGCTTCACCATCGTGGTGAGTCACCAGGGGCGGCTGCCGATTCACCATGCCGACTTTTATCGGCTGGCCGACGCCGACGAGCTGTTCGCCACCGGGTTTGGCGATCTCGACGACGGGACAGGCGCCATTCTCGTCGAGTGGATCGATCGGATCCCCGAGGCCAGGCCGCCCGGGCACATGGCCATTCACATCGAGGGCTGCGGCGAGGCGCCGCGAACGGTGCGGATCGACAGGGTGGGGCAGCGCTACGCGGGGCGGTTTGAGCTGGGTGATTTTGCGGAGACGTGAGCGGCCCGATGGGCCGGGAAGACAGGTGTCTGGATGACGAGTGAGATGACGCGCGACGAGCTTTCGCGCGCCGAAGTGGCGGCGGAAAAAGCGAAGGCGGAGGCGGCCGAGGCGGCGGCGGAAGCGGCGCTGGCCAGTGAAATCGCGGAACTGACGCGCGAAGCGGCGGCGCTGCCAACGGCCCAAAAGCGTCTCGACCTGTTGATCGGGGCGACCAACGCCGAGGCGATCGTCCCGCGCCTGAGCGCCGAGCAGCTCTTTTTCATCATCCAGGGGACGGGCCTGTCCGACGCGCTGGAGCTCGTCCACCTGTGCTCGCCGGATCAGTTCAAGAGCTTCATCGACCTCGACGCCTGGGATCGCGACGAGCTGTCGCCCGCCAAAGTCATCACCTGGCTGCGCGCCGCCGGCACCGACGCCGACGAGGAGCGCTTCGAACGCAAGCTCCAGGCACTCGACATCGAGCTCGTCGAGCGCGTGCTGCAGTCCAGCGTGCGCATCTGGGATCTGGAGGAGACGCCCGACCCCGAGCCCGCCGGTGAAGTCTTCCGCTCGCCCGAGGGCAAATACCTGTTGGAGTTCCTCGTCGAAGGCGTCGAGCTCAGCGGCCTCAAGCGCCTCGTCAGCGCCCTCTACGCCCGCGATCCGCTGCAGGCGGCGCGTCTCATCGAGGCTGTGCGCTGGGAATTGAGCGCCGAGCTGACCGAGTCGGCCTATCGCTGGCGCACCGCGCGCCTGTCGGATCTGGGGTTTCCCGACCTGGAGGAGGCGCTCTCGTATTTCGCCTTTATCGATCCCAACGCGGCGCTCGCGGCCTCGCCCCTGCCGTCTCCGCTCGGTGCGATCTTCGCGATGTCGCCCGACCGTCACGAACGGCGTTTTTGGGAACGCGCGTTGTCGCGCGTGGATCCGGCGGCGCTGGGCGCGATCGAGGGTCAGACCATCGCCCTGCTCAACGCCGTCCTCGTCGTCGATGGCGTCGATCCGGCGAACACCGAGGCGGTGGAGGCCGCGCTCTCACGCGCCCGCGACACCCTCTCGCTGGGGTTGGAGCAGGCCAGTGGCGGCGATCCTGAAGTCGGCGCGCGCCTGCTCGCCACCGTGCCGCTCAAGCGCCTCTTCCAAATCGGCGTCAGCCTCGCGCTCAGGCTCAAATTCCGACTCGACCGCCTGGCGCGGCGAACGCCGCTCTTCATGCCGGGTTCGCGGGAGCCGATCCTCGACGCCCCCTATGGCCAACTCATGAGCGCCCTGCGCCGCAAGCGACCGCTGTTCATCGACTGGCGCGAGGACGTTGATCTCGACGCGCCGAATTGTCCCCCGCGCGCCTTCCGCGATCTGGGCGACATCGCCCGCGCCGAGGCCTGGATTGCCGAGACAGAGCACCTCGTCGAGCTGATGGCCGCGCTCGGACTCGACCTGGACGAGCTTGGCCGCCGTTTTGTCGAGGCGGGCATCGAGGAGGAAGGTCTCTTCGCGCGCCATTCGACGCTCTATCTGACGGCGATCGCCCGCGAGGTGACGGGACTGGGCTTTTCGTTCGCGCCCCTGCCGCGCGACAGCGTCGGCGATTTTGGCGCGGCGGCCTTCGAGCGGCTGCCCAATGGCCAGGTGGCGTTGCGCCCCGGGTTTGTCGAGCTCCTCGCGGGCAAGCTCAGGCGACGCGCGGTCGACTTTTCGCCAGCGCATGTCGAGACAGCGGCGCGTTACAGCGAGCGCTTGACCCATAAGTTGATGGCCGATCTGGCCGAGCCTTGGGCCTTGGGGACGCTCGACGAGCTTTTGGCGCTGCCGATTCTGGTCACGCGCTGAGCGCGGAACATGCCCTCGCGAAAGGCCATGCCCATGTGCCCGCGCCACGATCTGCCGCGCCTGATGGCGGTGGTTGTCGCCCTCTGGTTCACGCTGACCGGTTTCGCCTGGGCCGAGGCGGCGGCGCCGGTGACGAAACAGCCAAAAGTGACGGCGGTGCTGCCATTCGTGCCGCTCGACGCGGGCATCAAGCGGGGCGCGGGCGAGACGCTGCGCGATTTGTTGGCCGCGGAACTCAACCGGCAGAGTCCGGGCGCGGATCAGGCGGGGGCGATCGAGGCCGAGGCCGTGTCGCTGCCGACCGAATCCGATTCAGCGACGGCTGTGGCCGAGGTCCAATCGGCGATCGCGGCGGCGCGGCGGGAACTCGTCGATGGGGCGCGCGACCAGGCGCTGCGGACACTTTCGGGGGCGTCGCCGTCTGTCGAACTGGCCCTGCCAGACATCGAGCCAGGCACCCTGGCCGAGCTCCATTCGCTGCGGGCGTTTTTGCTCTTTCAGCGCGGACGCGACGCGGAGGCCTCGATCGAGCTGCGCCAGGCGATCCTCTTCTCTCCGGACGCGCCGCTCGTTGAGGAGCGGGCGAGTCGACGGCTGGCGCGCGAGGCGCGTCTGCTGCGCGAGGCGTTGAGTCAGAGCGCGCATTCAAGCCTCATGGTCGAAAGCGTGCCCGCCGGCGCCCGCGTCGAGGTCGATGGTCGGCTTCTCGGCGTGACACCGCTCGTTGCGCGCGGCCTGCCCGAGGGACGGCATCTGGTGCGCGTCTTTTTGCCGACATCGGCGCTGCCCCTGGCGCGCCTGATCGAGGTCCAGGGCGATGCGCGGTTTGAGGCGCGTCTGAAAGGCACGGATCCCCTTCGCGCGCTGCTCGATGGCCTGGCCGACAACCGACTCACCCCAGAGGCGCTGGCTGCGGCGCGGGCATGGGCCTCTTCGCGAAACGCCGCGGAGATCATCGTCGGCGCGCTTTCGCGCGAATCCGAGGGCGGGCGCGGCATGGTGCGCCTGAGTGCCCTGATCATCGACGCGTCGAGCGGTGCGGTCAGGCGTCTGCCAGCGGCGCGCTTTGACGCGGATCTGCTTTCGGCAGGAATCGAGATCGCCAAGTCGGTGCGCGCGCTTTTTGCGGCCGGGAACAGCCATGCGACGCTGGTGCTGCCGCTCGAACTCCACCCTGAATGGCGTCCGTCCGCGCGCGTTGCCGAGGTCGGTTTCGCGGCGTTGTCCCCATCCTCGGAAGACGCGCCCCATCGCGAAAAGCCTGCCCGGCCAGCCGTGCGCCGCCCGATTGATCCGCGCCGTGCCGCCGGCGCCCTCAAGCCGCGCGATCCTTAAGAGAATCGGCGCGCGAAAACCGGCGACGAGACATGCCCGTCCGCGCCGCTCAGCCGCGCTCCGCCTCGCCCTCTTCGCCTTCGAGCTTTCGGTAGATGGTTCGCGGCGAGATGCCGAGCAGCCGCGCCGCCAGCGTCTTGTCGCCCCGCGTGTGGCGCAGCGTCTCGTGGATCACCCTGAGCTCGATCTCGTCCATGGGCATGCCGATGGGGATGGCGATGTGGCCCGCGCTCAGGCCAGGCACACCGGCGCGCAGGGCGTCTGGCAGGTCTTCCAGGTCGATGGCGTTGCCGCGGCAGAGCACGACCGCGCGTTCGATGACGTTTTCGAGCTCGCGGATGTTGCCCGGCCAGCCGTGCGCTTCGAGCTTGGCGCGCGCCTCGGGCGAAAACCCCGTCATCGGCTTCTGGTTCTTGTTCGCGTAGCGCCTGAGGAAGTGGTCGGCGAGCAGCGGGATGTCCTCGCGGCGCTCGCGCAGGGGCGGCAGCGTGATGGGCACGACGTTGAGCCGGTAGAAGAGGTCCTCGCGGAAATGCCCCTCCTCCACGCGTTTTTTCAGGTCGCGGTTGGTGCCGGCGACGATGCGCACGTCGACAGGAATCGGCCCGCTGCCACCCAGCCGCTCGATCTCGCCTTCCTGGAGCACGCGCAGCAGCTTGACCTGCACCGCTGGCGACAATTCGCCCACCTCGTCGAGGAAGAGCGTGCCGCCGCTGGCCCTCTCGAATCGGCCTTCCTTGCGGGCGATGGCGCCGGTGAATGCGCCCTTCTCGTAGCCGAAGAGTTCGCTCTCCAGCAGCGTGTCGGGGATGGCGCCGCAGTTGATGGGGATGAATGGACCCTTGGCGCGCGCCGAATGCTCGTGGACCGCCCGCGCGAAGAGCTCCTTGCCCGTGCCGCTCTCGCCGAGGAGCAGAATGGTCGCGGTCGAGGGGGCGGCCAGCTGCATCATCTCCATGACGCGGCGAAAGGCGGGGCTCTGGCCGACGATCGCTTTGCCGCCGCCACCGGTCAGCTCGGCGAGCGACGCCTTGAGCGCGCGGTTTTCGGCCATCAGCCCACTGCGCTCGAAGGCCTGGCGCACGACTTTGAGGATGTCGTGGCGCTTGGGCGGCTTGGTGATGAAGTCGTAGGCGCCCTCTTTCATCGCGGCGACCGCGGCCTCCACCGTGCCATAGGCCGTGATGAAGATGACCTCGACCTCGGGGCGCACCGCCTTGACCGCGCGCAACAGCTCGCTGCCGGTCATGCCGGGCATCATCAGATCGGTGACGAGGACTTCGATCGGGTGCTGGCGGATCATGGCCAGCGCGTCCACGCCGTTGGTCACCGCGAGGGCGGCGACGCCTTCCTTGGCGAAGATGCGGACGAGCGATTCGAGGTTGGCGCGGTCGTCGTCGACGAGGAGGAGGCGGATCGGCGAGGTCGGGATCGTCTGCTTGGTCGGGGATGTCGGCGTGGCGTTCATGGGTGGGCGAGTCGGATGCAAGGCGGAAGGTGGGGCCCCTCGCCGTCGCGCTTGGGACGACTGGGGCGATCTGGGCGCGGCGATGCGGCGGGATTGCTCCAGGGCGGACGGCGTCAAAGGGCGGGCAGGCGCAAAAGGCGCGCGGCCGTCGCACCATTCCTCTGCCCTTTCAAGGGTCGCCCGGTGAGAGCGCGCAGCCGCCGAGGAAGGCAGGTTTGAGCGCGCTGTCGAGGACGATGGCCGGGATGCCCTGGAGGAGAGAGGGCGCGAGGTCGTCCCGCTCGATGAGCGTGGCGATCGCGCGTCCGAGGCCGATGAGCCGCACTGGAACGTCGAGCGCGCCGCCAACGCGACGCGCGAGCTCAAGCCCAAGGGCGACATCGTCCAAGGTCGTCTCCGCCATCATGTGCGTGTTGGAGACGACGCCGGTGAGCCTAAGTCCGCTGGCGCGCTGAATTTTGTCCGCCTGCTCGACGACGCTCTCGACGCTTTCCATGAAGGGCCGGTGCCTGTTGAGCACGAGAAGGAGATCGAGCGCATTGGTGTCCACCTCGTCGCGAAGCGAACCGAGCGCGCGCGCCCCAGCCGGATCGCCGCCCACGTCGAGAACGAGCAGCGTGTCGGCCTCGCGCGCGGCGCACCCGAGCTCGGGCGTGAGAATCGGCAAATCGGCGCTTTTGAGCGAACCACCCGGCGCCAGAAGCCGGACGCCCATTGCCTTGAGCGCCTCGCCGGCCTCGCGGGCGCGAAAATAAGGCTTGAGCACGTCGATATCGCCCAGCGCTACCTGGAGGCGATTGTCCGGCCGCGCCTGCAACCGCCGCGCCATCAGACAGGCCAAGGTGAGCGCTATCTCGCTCTTGCCGCTGCCGTAGGGACCGACGAGCGCGGTCGAACTGGCGAGGGTGAAATCGGCGGGAAGGAAGGGTTGCTGCATGGGGAAAACCTCGCGGTTCCAGGGACTCACGGCGCTTTCGGTCGAACGTCTCGGACGGGGGAAAAGGCGCGCCGCGGCAGGGGCGTTTCATTCGGAAAAGGCGAATTTTGTGTCGAAGAATTTCGCGGATTTTGCCCCGTTCCCATCGAAGGCGCCGCGACTATGGTGCGCCGCCATGAAAACGACCCGACTCCCGAAGATTTTCCCCGCGCTCCTCGCGCTTTTTTTCCTCTGTCTCGGCCTGCCGCTGGCCATGGCCGCCGACGCCGCCTCGCTCAAGGTCCACGTCCTCGATGTCGGCCAGGGCGACGCCATCCTCGTCTCCTCGCCCGCGGGCCGAAACGTCCTCATCGACGCCGGCACGCCCGAATCCACGCAGTCGCTTCTCGCCCGGCTCGACGCGCTCGTCCGCGGACCGCTCGACCTCATCGTGATGACGCACCCGCACGCCGACCACATCGGCGGCATGGCCGAGGTGCTGCGCAAGAAGGGCACCAAGCTCTTCCTCGACCCCGGCTTTGACCACGCCTCGAAGATGTATGCGGGCGTCGTCACGGCGCTTGAGGAGCTCGCCATCCCGGTGAAGCGCGGACAGGCCGGCCGCAAGATCGATCTCGGCGGCGGCGCGGTGATGGAGCTGCTCGCGCCCAGTCAGCCCTTCCACAAGGGCACGCGTTCAGACGCCAACGCCAACAGCATCGTGGCCCACCTCAGGTTCGGTCAGACGGCGTTCTATCTGGCGGCCGACTCGGAGCACGAGACCGAGCAGCGCGTCCTTGAGGAGATCGTGAAGGGCAAGGGGCAGTCGATCCGCTCCAACGTCTACAAAGTCGCGCACCACGGCAGCCGCCACGCCTCCAGCGATGAGCTGCTCGCCGAGATCCAGCCCGAAATCGCCGTCATCTCCGCTGGCAAGAACAACCGCTACGGCCACCCGACCCCCGAGGCCATGGCGCGCTGCAGCAAGGCTGGCGCCAAAATTTACCGGACCGACCTGCACGGCGAGGTCGTCCTCACGAGCGACGGCAAGAAGGTGACGGTCAAGACCGATCGCGAGGGCGGCGACGAGGAAGCGATCGCGACGGCGCAAGTGGCCCGTTCAGCGCGTGACGCCTCTGTCGAACCGGCCAAGGCGGCGGCTTCGGCGGCTGTTCCCGAGGGTGGTTTCATCGCCTCGCGCAAGAGCAAGAGCTTCCATGCCGCGACCTGCCGCAACGGGCAGAAGATCGTTCCGCAAAACCGCGTCCACCTGGCCACGCTGGAAGAGGCCCGCGCCTCTGGCAAGAAGCCCGCGCGCTGCTGTCTCAAGGACGATGTCCTGACCAGTGCCGCCGCCGCGCCCGCCATGGATCGCCCGGCCACGCCCCAGAGCGACGCGCAGGACAGCGACGTTTCTCTGGACGCGCCCGATTCAGCCGCCGCCTACGAGCCGATCGCCGCAGCCCCCAGCGAGGGCGGTTACGCGAGCAGCAAGCGCTCCAAGAAGTTCCACAAGGCGAGCTGCGGTTCTGCGGCCAAGATCAAGCCCGCGAACAAGATCACCTTCGCGACGCGCGAAGAGGCCGTCGCCTCGGGCCGCGAACCGGCCAAGGACTGCAAGCCCTGATCCCCCATCCTTCAGCGAAAGAGAGTCACGACATGTCCAAGAGCGCGTTTATCGACCGCATCGAAGGTTCCCAGGCCGTCCTGCTCATCGACGAGAAGGAGGTCGTCATCCCCCGCAGCCAACTGCCCCAGGGCGCGCGCGAAGGCCTCTGGCTCACGCCCGATCTCCAGGCCATCGACCACGAATTCACCCGCAAGATGGCGCGCGAGATCGCCGAGCGGCGCGAGCGCCTGATGGCCGACGACGACGGCGGCGATTTTTCCCTGTGAATTCGGCGGCTTTGGATGAGCCACGCCGACACGCAGACATGACCGCGTGAGGACAGCGGTCAGAGAGGAGGGCACCCAGCGCGGGTGCCCTTCGCGTTTCACGACACAACACCATAGAGCGCGCGGATGAACGGTCCGCCCGCCAACGTTGAAGGCCTTTCGTCGCGCATCCCCTGTTGCGCCCCGGTGGCCACAACGCCCCAGCCCGAGACCCCGTCGCCATGAGAACCAGCCCGCCCCCCGTGAGATGCCGTCGCGTTCTGTTTGCCTGCGCGCTTGTCCTTTGCCTCGCGCCGCTTATCGCCCTGCCTGCCCGGGCCACGACTGCCGCCGCCGCGTCCACGTCCGTTCCCGGCCGCGACGAGTTGGTCGCGCAGCTTTTGAAAGTCGGCGACGAGTGGTTCGGCCTCTACGTGCTCGGACAGAAGGCCGGCTCGATGTTCACGAGCGCCAAAATGTCCGAACGCGACGGTCGGCCTGTCCTCGTCACGAGCCAGCTGACGGTGCTCAACGCCTCGGTCGGCAAAAACAAGGTGATGCGTCAGGTGCGCGGCGAGCGCGTTTACGAGCTGACGGGCGAAGGGCGGCTCGTCTTCTTCCGCGAGGAGCGCGTCGGTGATGGCGGCGACGAGAGTTTCATCGGGCACTGCGCCCCCCAGGGCGTTCGCCTCGTCCGCCAGGCCAAGGGACAGGCGCCGCAGGAAATGACGCTGGCCGCGACGCGCGAAAACATCGACGACGCCCTGGCCGCGCTGCGGGTCTTGCGCACAGGTCAGCCGCACGAGGGCAGCGCCTTCGACCTCAGCCACCTCATGGCCGACAAGCGCGTCACGACCTCGCTGGCCTCGCGCCGCAATCAGACGATCGATGGCGTCGAGACTGTGCTCACCGAGCTCTCCCTGGTCGAGGCCGACAGCCGTGTCGCGCAGAGCGCGCTGATGACGCCGGAGGGCAGGACGATCGAGATCCGCTACGGCAACGTGCTCACGGCCAAGTCAGAGCCGCGCGAGGTGGCGGAGCGACAGGGACACGTCGATGTCTTTGGGACGACCCGCATCGTCCTCGGCGGCACGGCGACGCCCGATCAAAAGCTCAGCGCGGATGCGCGTCGTGCACCCTCGCGCGTCGTCTACGAGATCGATGGCCTGCCCAAGGACTACTGGACTTCGAATGGCTGGCAGCGCTTCAGCCCCGTCGCCTCGGATAATCCAGGTCGCGTCACGCTCGCGGTCACGGCGATGGCCCCGCAAAAGGCGCTCACGCTGCCGCTCGCCCCGGCCCAGATCGCCGCGCACCATCTCGACGAGTGGCTGCGGCCGACACTGGCCGTCGAATCCCAGGCGCCCGACATCGTCGCCCTGACCCAAAAGACGCTGGGACAGACCACGGACGCCTTCGAGGCCGTCGAGAAGCTCACGCGTTTCGTCTATCGCTTCCTCAAGAAGAGCTACGGCGTTTCCAGCGATCGCGCCACGCGGGTCCTCGCCCTGAAAGAAGGCGATTGCACCGAGCACGCGCTCCTCTTCACCGCCATGGCGCGCGCCGCGGGCATCCCCGCCCGCCGCATCAACGGCCTCGTCTACATGGACAGCGACGACGGCGTCCCCTCGCTCTACTGGCACGAGTGGGTGGAGGTCTTTGTGGGCGAGTGGGTCCCCGTCGATCCGACGTTCGATCAGAGCGTTGCCGACACCGGACACCTCGCCTTTGGCGTCGAGGGCCAAAACGACGTGGCCGCCCTGTTTGGCCAACTTCGAATCAAGGTCCTCAAGGTCGAAAAACCGACGTCCAAGCCCCTGCCGATTCCCTGAAAACACGCCGATTTAATTTGTCTGAAAAGCCCGCTCCATGCCGCCGCCATCTCCTAAAAAATCTAGTAATTTCAGTAGGTTATGAGTTTTTGTCGCGGCCAGAAGAGGCTTGACCTCAATTGGGGGCTCTGTCTAGACGCCGCGCCCATGATTTCTTCAATGACGGGGTTTGGGGCCGGCCACGCGCGCTCGGACGAGAGCGAGTTTTCGATCGAGATGCGCGCGGTCAATCACAAGTTCTGCGAAGTCAAATGCCGCATGCCTTTCGAGCTGAATTCGCTCGAAGCGGAGCTGACGAAACACATCAAGGGACGCGTTTCGCGCGGCTCGATTGAGGTGTCGATCAAGCGGCCCAAGGCCACGCGCACGAACGTCTCGCTCGTCATCGATCGCAAACTGGCGCGCGATTACCTGACCGCGACCGCTGAGCTGGCGCGGGAGTTTTCGCTGAAGGGCGAAATCGACCTCTGCGCCTTGGCCCAGGTCGAGGGTGTCGTCAGCTTCGAGGCCCAGCCGCTCGATCTCGACGCGTTGCGCGAGGTGCTCTTCGCCGCTCTGGACGAAGCGATTGACGGGCTTTTGGCCATGCGCCTGCGAGAGGGAGAGGCGCTTCGCGACGATTTGGCGCGGCGTCTTGCGTTCATTCGCGAAAAGGTCGGCGAGGTGCGGCGACTGACGCCTCAGACTGTCGATCGATACCGCCAGAGATTGGACGAGCGCATCGCTGAGCTGACGCGCGGCCTGGTGATCGATCCCCAGCGACTGGCTCAGGAGGTCGCCCTGTTTGCCGACCGCGTGGATGTCGCAGAGGAGCTCACGCGGCTCGACGTTCACCTGAACGCTTTTGACAAGCTCCTCTCTGGCGATGGTCCAGTCGGTCGCCGCATGGATTTTCTGATTCAGGAGATCAATCGCGAGGTGAACACGATCGGCTCCAAGAGCCAGTCGGCAGAGGTTGCCCAGGATGTCGTGGCGCTCAAGGCCGAGATCGAGCGCATCCGCGAGCAGATCCAAAACATTGAGTGAGCGCGTGGGCCAAGGCGCCGCGTCGTTCGGACGGACAGGATCAGATGGACGAGATGGACATGAGACGTGACGAGATGAGCGGAAAGAAGCGGCAGGGAACGCTTCTGATTCTTTCCGCGCCCTCTGGCGCCGGGAAGACCACGCTGGCTCGCAGATTGGGCCAGGCGCTTGGCGATGGTTGCCTCTTCTCAATCAGCTACACGACCCGTGCGCCCCGAGGCGCAGAGCAAAATGGCGTCGACTACCACTTCATCGAGCGCCCCGGCTTTGAGTCGATGATTGACGCGGGCGAGTTCCTCGAATGGGCTGAGGTGCACGGAAACTTTTATGGAACGCATCGCAGCTATGCAGACGCCGCGCGCGACCATGAGGTCGTCGTCTTCGACATCGACGTTCAGGGAGGTGAGCAGATCAAGCGCAAGCACCCTGAAGCGGTGAGCGTCTTTATTCTTCCTCCTTCTGGCGAGGAGTTGGCGCGCCGCCTGCGCAGCCGCGGAACTGAGTCAGACGAGGCTGTCGAACGCAGGCTTTTGGCGGCCCGACAAGAGATCGAGCGTGGCGAGGCTTGCTACGACTATCTTGTGGTGAACGACGACCTCGAACGCGCCTTGGCGGATGTTCTGGCCATTCTCCGCGCGGAGTCGTGTCGTCGGGCGCGCTGACCTTTGCTTCCCAGCCCCCCCCTTTCCGCAGTCGAGAGAAGCGAGTGGGGAGCAGTCGTGTTGTCGAAAAAAAACGCGATGCTGAAAAAAAGAGTTGACAGGGAAGGGCGAGGCGACTAAAAGGCGCCCCGCTTTCGACGGGGAACAAAGCCCGCCGGGGCGGAAGTTAGAGAGTTCTTTAGAGAAGAGAAAAGTTAGGAAGTTTAGGCTGTCGCTTTAGAGTGGTTGGGCGGCAGAGTTTTTTTTTAGGTGTCTTGAGTGGTGATGAGCTGCGAGGGGCGCTTCGAAAAAAGAGAAAAAACTTCTTGACAGAGAGAGCGAGGGCGAGTAAAAGCCCGCGCCGTTTTTTTCGGCGGCAGAAAAGCCGAAAGCGAGTCGCTCTTTGAGATCTGAATAGCAAGTCTGCAAAGAAGCATATGCGGACACACGTAATACTTTGAGGCATCTACCTGTGAATTGCTGAGGCAATTAATGGGGTGGATGCGGATGATGAAAAGTCATCCAAACAGGAATCAGAGCTAATCGCTGAGGCGATTGGTGCTCTAATTAGAAATAATTGGAGAGTTTGATCCTGGCTCAGAACGAACGCTGGCGGCGTGCCTAACACATGCAAGTCGAGC
>JAFVYB010000083.1 GCA_017500825.1 Myxococcaceae bacterium
CCTCCCTCCAGCACCTCCGCCCCGTCAAAATACACGTTGGCCAAATTAAAATCATCGAATCATTTGGGGGAGCCCGTTTGGGGGAGAAAACGCGTTTTTGAATAAATTAAATCGAGCTTATGCGGTTCCAATTCAAAAAACTGCCCCGCGCTCAAGCGGCTTTAAACTGCCCCGCGCTGAAGAGGCTTTTGAATCGCCGCGTGCTGAAACGCATTTGTGGACGCGGCGCCCGAGTGGAAACGTGTTTTTATAAGGTGGCGTTGAAGCGCCCAAACAATCGGTCGGCGATCCAAATCAAAATGCCGAGGCCAAGGCCGACAAAGATGGGTTCGACGCCGAGGGGCGGGGCGCCATTGAGGTTGAGCAGGATGACCCAGGCGCTGGTGAGGGTGAAGACGAGGGCCATGTGCACGGTGGCGCCGCGCGGCGACATCTTCAGGCGCGGGAGAAAGGCGCCGAGCACGGGGAGCAGGAGCGTCGTCGTCGAGATGGAGCCCAGGCCGTGCCAGAGGGCGACGACGGATTGGGAGAGCCAGGCGAGGGTGAGCGAGAGGAGGGCAGAGGCGATGAGGCCGAGGCGGGTGGCCCAAAGGATGCGGGCCTGAAAGCGGCGGGTGCGGCCCAAGAGATCGCGGCCAAGGGTGGAGGCGCTGACAAAGAGGCCGCCGTCGAGAGTGGAGAGCACGGTCGCGGCCATCGAGATGAAGAAGAGGCCGCACAGTCCGGCGGGCAAAAAGCGCTGGGCCATGAGCGGGTAGGCCTCGGCGGCGCGTTCGATGGGCAGGTCGGTGAGCAGGGCGCGCGCGTAGATGCCGGTGAAGGTGGAGAGGAAGTCGAAGGTGATCCAGCAGCCGATGGAGGCGAAGAGGCCGAGGCGGGCGACGCGGGGCGACTTGGCGGCAAAGCAGCGCTGATAGAAGAGCGGCTCGACGAGCGTGGACAGGGCGATGAAATACCAGACGAGGATCGACTGCAGGGGGCGGCCGCCGTTCCAGGTCCAGTGGCTGGCGGGGGTGTTGGCGGTGAGGAAGTCGAGGGTGCCGTATTCGCTGGCGAGCAGGGGCAGCGTGACGAGGAAGCCGCCGAACATCAGGGCGAATTGCAGGGCGTTGGAGCGCACCACGGCGCGGAACCCGGCGCGCCAGATGGTGAGAACGGCAAAGGCGATGGCGGCGATCATCGCGGCGAGAAGCGGCACGCCAAAGACGACCTGGATGAGGACGCTGAGCGCCACGAGGTAGGCGGCCGGCAGCGAGGTGGCGAAGACAATGGCCGAGGCGATGAGACCGGGACCGGGGCCGTAATTCGCGCGGATTTGTTCGGGCAGGGTGAGCGCCTGGGCCTGACGCGCGCGTCCGGCGAGGAAGACGGCGAAGAGGGCGGCTGACAGGTAGTAGGGCAAGCCAAAGACGAGCCAGTTGGAGAGGCCGTATTTGAAGCTGTATTCGCCCACGCCGAGGACGCCGCCGTAATAGCTCGACACCATGGAGGCGACGAAGGCGGGCAGGGTCAGGCGACGGCCGGCGAGCAGGTAGTCGACCTTGGCGTCATCGCCTTTGTCCTGACGCGCGCGGCGTGCCGCCCAGACAAAGGTGGCGGCGAAATAGAGGAGCATCAGGCAGGGATCGACGGGGCTCATCGGGGGGTGCGGGCGGGGCTGGATGGCGCGGGGGAGGGAGAAAGAGAACGGCGTCGGCAGAGGCGTCTGGGGCCTGGGATTGGTGGGAACGGCGCCCGGGGTGGCGGCGCGCGTCGTGGTTAGCCCAAAAGAAAACCCCGCTCGACGCGGGGGGTCGAGCGAGGCGGGAAGGTGAGCCAGGGGGGCGGGCCAGAATCAGCGGTGGCGGTGGCTGGCCTGCGGCACGGGGCGTGAGCCGCGGAAATACTGCAGGGCGTTGTCGAGCGAATTGATCATGGCGTCGACGACGAGCATCCGCAGGCTTTCCTCTGAACCGCGCAGCGACTCGTAATAGCGCTGGCGATCGGCGGCGTGGATGATGACGGGCAGGTAACCGCGATTCATCAGGATGTAGTTGCCGAGCAGGCGGGCGAGCTTTCCGGTCTTTTCGACGAAGGGGAAAATCTGCATCAGCGTCCAGTGGATGGTGCAGGCCTGGTCGATGGTGTGCAGTTCCTTGAAGTCGCTCTGGTAGGTCTCGTCGATGAGCGCCTCCATGCGATCGGGGATGTCCTCGGGCTTGGCGATCTCGTGGAAGTAGCTGCGGTGAACGGGCTGCTCCTTGCGGTAACGCGGGCCCGAGAGGCTAGCCGTCGTCTCGACCATGGGTTCGACCGCGGATTCGGCGTTTTCGTCACAGTCGCTCTCTTCGCCCGCGACCAGATCCTCGTCCTTGATGGGCTTCTCTTCGGGCGGCGGCGGCGGGCTGAGCAGGGCGTGCAGCTGCGCGATCATCTCGATGGAGAGGCGCGACTTGGGATCGGCGACCGCGGCGTGGACAAAGTCGAGCGCCGCCTTGTGCGTGCGGATCTCGCGGTAGATGGGGACGAGCGAGGAGTCGGTGGCTTCGTCCATGGTGCCCAGGGCGCTGAGGAGCTCGGGGCCGGTGACCACGATGCCGTCGAGTGCGTTTTCGTGGTAGATGTAGGACATCTCGAACTTGCTCATGAAATCCTGGGCCTGCGCCCGATTGGAGTCCATCCAGCGCCTGAGCTCGTCGGCTCGGTTCTCGATCTCCTGGTAACGCGTCTTCATGTTTGAACTTGCTCCCTCTTAAGAAACTGAAACTGGCGTGATTACAGATCGACGAAGAAGACTTTGCAGGCCTGGTCGATCAATTCGCGGCTGAGCGCCGGGGGCGCCTGGCGGTAGCGGGCGGTGTCCTTGATGAGGCCGACGATGTCGCGCGGATGGCAGGCGCGCAGAGAGACGCCGCGCGGCTTGTAGAAGCGCTCGAACAGGTAGGTGACGGCCTGATCGACGTAAGGGATGCCCGAGGCGTCGCACAGTCGCTTGAAGATCTGGCGGTATTGCGCCTCGTTCGGGTTGCCGACTTCGATCTTGTATTTGATGCGCCGAAGGAAGGCCTCGTCGACGAGCTCCTTGGGGTCGAGGTTGGTCGAGAAGACGACGAGCTGGTCGAAGGGAATCTCGAACTTCTTGCCCGTGTGCAGCGTGAGGTAGTCGACGCGCTTTTCGAGCGGGACGATCCAGCGGTTGAGGAGGTCGGTGGGGTGGACCTTCTGGCGGCCGAAGTCGTCGATGAGCAGCATGCCGCCGTTGGCTTTGATCTGGAACGGCGCCTCATAGAAGCGGGCCGAGGTCGAGTAGACGAGGTCGAGCGTCTCCAGGGTCAGCTCGCCGCCGACGATGACCGCCGGGCGGTGGCACAGCTGCCAGCGCTGGTCCATGTCGAGTCCGCGCCGCTTGCCGCCAGGGCCAGGCATGCTGAAGTGCTCGGTGGGGATGGGCGAATGGCTCAGCGAGTCGAAGACCTTGATGATCTGGCTGTCGATCTCCAGGCAGTGCGGAATGTAGGTCTCGCCGCCGAGCATGGCCGAGATGGCCTCCGCCAGAGAGGTCTTACCGTTGCCCGGGGGGCCGTAGAGGAACAGCGAGCGCGAGGAGTTCACCGCCGGGCCCAGCTTGTCGATGATGTCCTCATCGATGATGAGGTGCGAGAGGGCGACTTCGAGGTCTTCCCTGCCGACGACCGGGTTTTCCGCTGTCTGGCTGGTGATGAGCGAATTGTATTGGTCGATGGGGACAGGGGCGGGGCCGATGTAGGTCGAGCGGCCGAGCGCCTCGCGGGCAAATTCGCGGCCCTTTTCGGTGAGGACAAAGTCGACAGTGGCGCGCCCGTAACCCTTGCCGCCGCGCAGATCGACGAGCTTTTCGCCGGCCAAAAAGTCGATCACGTGCTCGATGACGCCCGTCCACGACAGGCGCATTTCCGCGGCGATTTCGACGCCGGATCCCGTCCCCCGGTAATAGAGAAACTTCGTGGCGATATCGCTGAGCAGCGAAATGCGCAGGCCGGTTTCCTCAATGGATTTTGGCTCGGGCGGCGCGATGTCCAGGATGCGGGGATTTTCCAAATGAATGTCTGGCCTGTGCACGAATTCTCCTCCTGAAAAAGATGCGCGGGGATGCACTCAAAAGTCCCCCAATTCGGCGCGTCAGCGCGTGAGCATGTTCAAGGCGCGCTCCAAGCAATATCGACGCCTATTGTCCCACTCCTTCTGGCCGCTGTCGGAGCGCGTCCTGGCGCCTCATGCCGGTCAGCAACTCGCGAAGGGGGGCGCTCTCGAAAAAGCGATGACTCATGGGCGGGGCGCCAAACTTCATCTTCGAAGGGGTGTCAAGGTGGCGTTTTCCAATCAGGCGCGCCTTTTTGCCTTTCTTCAAAAGGCGTCGCGCATATGGCGGCGGGGCGCTCGAACAATGGCTGTCAGCTGTTTTCATCAGAGAGAAATCCAGCGCGCGCCAGGGGACGGTCGGCGCGGGCTTTATCGCGGACAATGAATGGTCTGTATTGAAAGAATCGAGGGCGCGGCGCGTATTGGTCGGCAATGAATGTATTATTGATTGATGCAATGAATAAAAAAGACGGGGTCGATGGCGCGGTCATTCTCTGGCGGGACTCGCGGCCAGAAAAAGCAATGTCCGCCGATAAATGGGCGTTTTGTCGGTCGCGCCCGCCATTGGGTGGCGCGCCAAAGTCAGGACTGCGGTCAAACGAGACTGGAAAGCAGCCCATGGAATCGCTCGCTTGCCTTTCATGGTTTTCGACCTAGAACGCCCCGCCTTTTGCCGGGAAAGTCGGCGCGGATGAGGGGAACGCCGACACCTGTCATTCCCTTCCAATGGCGTCCCAGGCGTTCAAACCCCGCGGTTTTTGAGGAGAATTCACCATGTCGATGGACAACAGAAACGCTCCGCGCGCGCCGCTCGACATTTATGTGAATCAATACATTCGCGGGACGCCCGTCATGGCCCGTTCGCGCGACATCAGCGTCGAGGGAATCTATCTGACGCGAGTCATCGCGCCGGCCGACTGCGAATCGCGCATCGGTATTCAGTGGCGGCTGCCGGGCGAGCGCGAGGTCATTTACGCGGAGGGGATCGCCGTTCGCGAGGGCCAGGGCGGGCAGGGCATCCTCTTCACACGGCTGAAAGCGCGGCATCGCCAACGCATCGCGGCGTATGTCGAGCGGCAGCTGGCGCTTTTGGGAACGCGATGAAGGTCGATGGCAAATCAGGCGTCAGGGGCAATCGAGCGAAGCGGCGCTGTGAATTGGCTGGAGGCTGTCGGGATGTTTGGGGGGGCGCGCGCCAAATCGCCGCCGCGCTCGCGCTGTCGTGTCTCGTCGCTGTCGTGGGGAGCGGGTGTGCCGCGCGCGAGCCGAGTTTTTTTGAGCGGATGCTGTCGGGGAATCCCGAGGAGGGGCGGGCGCTTTCGCCGGAATTGCGCCTGGAGTGTTCGCATCCGGCGGCCGAAGTCCTGCTCGACGGCGTGTTGCAGGGTCATTGCGCCGACTTCACCGGGCAGGGACTCGCCCTGAGCGAGGGCGCGCATTTTGTCGAGGTGCGCCTGCCGGGACATCTGCCCTTTGAGGCCATGGTCGAGCCTGGGCGGGCCCGCATGTCGCTGCGCGTCGACCTCGTGGCGGTGCGCTGAGTGTCGCGAAGGTCGGGAGCGATTGGGTCGGCCAGTGACTCAAGCCCGCGTGTCACGCCTGGGAAATAACGGCGGCGATCCTGGGTTGAGGGGCACCGCGCCGTGGCGAGTGCCGACACTTGCCGAAAGAGGCTCTGAAGCGAACTTGCCCGCCCGCCTCTCACCGCTAATAACCCCGCGCCCCTGAATGGGCGCCTGAAGCCGCACGCCCCGTTCGCCGAGGCGCGCCTGACTCCCAACCACCGCATCCCTCAAGAAAGGCTTTGCGAAGACATGCTCAAGAAAACCCTGATTGGCCTTGGCCTCGTGGCCGCCTGCGCCGCCTGTCAACCCGCCTCCAGCGCCTCGGGCACGCCGTCCGCGGACAAAGCGACTCCTGCGCCCGCTGACGCGTCCCAGAACGCCGCCACTGCCACCAGCGCGACGGCGCCCAAGGCACCCACCGGCGCCAGCGAGGATGAAGAGGCGCTCTATTTCCACGGCTATTCGATGGGCATGAGCGCCACCATGGGTCTGGGCCAGTTCGACCTGACCGACAGCGAGTGGAAGGCTTTTAAGGATGGCCTTTTCACCGCGCTTCAGCCTGGCGCCGCCAAGATCGAGATGAAGGACATCGGGCCCAAAATTCAGGCCTTTGCCAAGCGCCGCAACGACCGGCTGACGGAGAAGAATCTCAAGGCGGGCGCCGATTACGTGGCGAAGCGCGCCGCGGAAGAAGGCGTCGAAAAGGCGCCCAAGGGCTTCCTCTACAAGTCGATCAAGGAGGGCGAGGGGGCCAGTCCGACGGTCAACGATCGCGTCAAGGTCCACTACACGGGCACCCTGATCGACGGCACCAAGTTCGACAGCTCGCTCGATCGACCGGGCGCCGACGGCGTGGCGCCTCCCGCCCTGTTCCCGCTGCGCGGCGTCATCCCCTGTTGGACCGAGGGCCTGCAGAAGATGAAGGTCGGTGGCAAGGCCGAGCTCGTCTGCCCCGCCGACCTGGCCTACGGCAATCGCCCGCGCCCCAAGATTCCCAGCGGATCGACCCTGATTTTCGAAGTCGAGCTCGTCGAGATCATGCCCGCGCCGCCGCCCAAGCCCACCAGCGAGCCGCGTCCGGCCGCGCCCACCGGTCCTGGGGGCATTCCGCAAAATCCGCCGGGCGAACCGCAGTGGCGCAAGTGATCCCGCGCCCTTGTCGCGCGATGCGTCCCTGACGACATTTCTGAAGCCTGACACGAAGCCCGACCACCCCGCGTGGCCGGGCTTTTTTGGCGCCTTCGCGCCGGGACGCGCCGTTGAGAGAACGCCGAGGCGAACGGAGCGGGCAGAGCGGATCGCGTTGGAGCGTCTGGGAGCGGGCTGGGCGGATCACACTAAAACCTCCCGAAGGAGGGGCGTCGTGCGCAGTTTGGTGGCGGCAAGTCGTTGTGGGCGAGTGTGCGGGCTCCCTGGCGGGGCGGGATGGGCACGGCATGGAACGAGAACTCTCGGTGGGCGAGATCCTGTGGGGTGTCTGGCATCGGCGCTGGTCGTTTCTGGCGATTTTGGGCGTTTCGGCCATGGCGGGGCTGGTGGCGCTGGCGTTTGTCCCTGAGCGCTACAGGAGCGTGGCGGTCCTTCAGCTGGAGAGCGTGCGTCCGGCGGTCGAGCTCGTGCAGCCGAGCGTTCCGCTGTCGATGGAGGCGCGGGTGGGGGCGGCGGCCGAGGAGATCCTCTCGCGCGAGGTGCTCGAAGGGACGGTGCGTTCGCTCGATCTCTTTGCCGAGGCGCGCGCCGAAGGGGGGATGGCGGCGGCGGTAGGCCTTTTGCGGGCCATGGTCGAGGTGCGCGTTCCGATGGGCACGCAGGTTGTCGAGATTGAGGTCGAGGGGCGCGAGCCGGCGCAGGTGGCGGCCATCGCCGACGAGATTTCGCGCCGCTACATCGCCACGGCCATCGCCGCGCGCGTGTCACAGGCCGAGGACATCCTGCGCGTCATCGAGGGCGAGCTTGGGCGTGTGACGAGGGAGGTGGAGGCGGTCGAGGGGCGGATTGGTCGGCTGAAGCGCGAGAGCGCCGGGCGCCTGCCCGAGCAGCTGGAGGGCAACATGCGCGGTCTGGAGCGGCTCACGGGATCGCAGGTCGCGCGCATCGAGTCGCGGCGGGAGTTGACGCGGCGCCTGTCCGATTTGGAGGCGGGCAGAGGCGGCGGCGAGACGCGGCTTGGGCGGTTGCGGCGCCAGAGTTTTGAGTTGAGCGCGGCCTTAAGCGCGGCGCTGAGTCAGTGGCAGGCCGAACATCCCGAGGTGAAGCGCCTCAGGCGGGAACTCGAACGCGCCGAGCAGGCGCTCAGACGGGCCGAATCAGAGGCGAGCGAGCAGGACATGGAGCGTGCTTTTTTGCGCGGCGAGATCGCGGCCATCGACGCGGAGATCCGAGGCATCGAGCGGGAGGCGCGCTTCTATCGCGAGCGGATCGACGGCACGCCGGCGGTGGCCCAGGCGCTTTCTGTGCTCGACCGCGACCACGAGCTGTTGCGCGGCAAGTATCAGTCGCTCGTCTCTCGCAAGGTCGAGGCCGAGGTGGCGCGCGATTTGGAGCGGGTGGCCGGGCCGCATCTCTTTCGTCTGCTCACCCCTGCCGCAGTGCCGCTTCAGCCTCACAGCCCGAACCGCCTCAACGCGGTGGCGCTCATCCTGGCGCTGTCGCTTGCGCTCGCGCTCTTTGTCTCGATGGCGCGAACTTTGGCCGACGACTCGCTGCGCGGTGTGGAGGACGCGCGCTCTCTCGATGTGCCGGTGTTGGCCCTTGTTCCGAGGATTGACGCGCGGCGGCGCGCATGAGGCGGGGCACTCCCGGATTGGGCGCGGCGGACCCAAATTGGCCATGTGGAGGGGCGTGGCTGGCGAGCGGGATGTTTATGGGGCGTTTGTGAGCTGAAGGCGTCGTCGGCGCGGGGCGTCGGCGTCCGTGTGCGGGAGGTGGCGGGATGCGTCGAGGGGATGGGGCGTGGGGCTGGCTTTCGCGGCGCGCGTCAGTCGAGGGCGCGGCCAGAGAGGCGCCGGAGGACGAGGGCGCGAACGGGACGTCTGAGGCGCTGGCCAACCGGCTCGATCGCAACCTGGTGAGTCTGACATCGCCCGACAGTGAGGCCGCGGACCAATACCGGCTGCTCTTTCATCGGTTGCGGCGCGCGGAGATGGACCAGGGCGAGTGCTTGCGCGTGGTTGCCGTGACGAGCGCCACCGACGGCGAGGGCAAGAGTCTGACGGCGGCCAATCTGGCGCTGATCGCCGCGGGCGAGCGCGTGTCTGAGCGCGTCCTTCTCGTCGACGCGGATCTGCGCCGCCCCAGCCTGCACGGTTTTTTTGGCGTTCCCGCCTCTCCTGGCCTGTTCGAGCTGGCGCGGGGCGAGGTGACGAGCGCTGTCGCGGTGCGTTCCCTGAAGGGGTGTGGCCTCTGTTTGCTCACCGCTGGCGCGTTGCCCGGGGCGCGGGATGTCTCGGGCGCGATGACGGGCGCCGCGCTGGAGCGGGTGATCGGCGCGCTGCGACAGGATTTCGACGCTGTCTATCTCGACGTGCCGCCGCTCCTTTCCTGCGCGGACGGCGCCTTTTTGGCCGGGGTGAGCGATGGCGCGCTGATCGTGGTGCGGGCGTTTCAGACCTCGCGGCAGATGGTGGCCCAGGCTGTGGAGACGCTGGGCAAGGCGCGGCTTTTGGGGTGCGTGCTCAACGGCGTCGAGGCGCGGCGGCAGGGCGGCAGGGGCTGACCGGGAGGCGCGCGGGAGAGGGGATGGGGCGCGCTTGCGGCGGGCGGGCAGGCGCATGCAGGTCGGAGGCCGTCGACCACGCGGTAGGCGGACAGGGGAGGGGACGAGGGTGTGGCGCTTTCGTTTCTTTGAGCACTGGTGCTCGCTGCAAAAGGTCGGGCTGTTCGCGCTGGACGCGGTCGCGCTGGCACTCGGCTTTGTGCTCGGCGGCGCGCTGGCCTCATGGCGTGTGGCAGCGGCGAATCTGACGGCGCTTGGCGTATCGGCGCTTGTCTTCACCGCCTGCCTGCAGCTGTGGCTCTACCTCATCGACCTTTACGACCTGGATGACGCGCGGTTTTTCGCCCGGACGCGTGCCCGGTTGCCTGTGGCCATGGGCCTTGGCCTGGGCGCCTTTGCCCTCGCCGCCGTCTGGATCGTCGAGGCGCTCCCCCTTGCCGCGCTGATCTGCGGAGCTTTGTCGGGAGCGTTCTGCCTTTGGGCATCGCGAGCGGCCTTCAAGCGCCTGGGCGGCCATCCCGCGCGCCTGCTCGTCGTCGGCGACAGCGCCCGCGCCGAGAAGTTTTGCCGCCTGATTCAGGGACATCACCAGTTCATCCGCGTCGCCGCGCTCGATTGGCAGGACGTGCCGCGCTACCTCGCCGAGAACGGTGGGCAGCCTTCGCCTTTGTTTGCCTTGCGCCCCATCCTCGCCACTTCGCCCCTCGAAGACGCCCTGCTCAACGCGGCCGCGCGGCAAACCGTGGACGAGGCCTCGACCGAGCCGCCTGTGGCCATGGGCTGGACATCGACCGACGCCCAACGCGCGCCTTCCACCTCGACTGCCAGCTGCCCGGACGCGCCCGCGACTTCATTCGCGTTTGACATTGTCGTCCTCTGCGCTGACGCCTCGTCGCGCGCCCCCAGCGCCAGAACGCTGCTCGACCTCAAGCTCGCCGGCGTTCCGGTCTTCGAGGCGGCGAGTTTTTTGGAGCGGACAGAACGGCGCCTGCCAGTGGAGCTCCTCACAGCTGAAGATCTCGTCTTCGCGCGCGGCTTTTCCCAGGGACGAGTCGACCGATGCCTCAAGCGGGCGCTCGACATCGCGGCCTCTCTCTTCCTGCTCGTCGTGGCCCTGCCGATCATCGCCCTGGCGGCGATCTGCATTCGCCTCGATTCGCGCGGGCCGGTTTTTTACCGACAGGAGCGCGTGGGCCAGGGCGGGCGGACCTTCTTCCTCACCAAGCTGCGCACGATGCGCGTGGACGCCGAGAAAGCGGGTGAGCCGCAGTGGGCGCGCGTGGGGGACAGCAGGGTGACGCGCGTGGGGCGTCTGTTGCGCAAGTGTCGCGTCGACGAGCTGCCGCAGATCTTCTCGGTCTTGCGCGGCGAGATGAGCTTCGTGGGGCCGAGGCCGGAGCGCGCTTTCTTTGTCGAGCGGCTCGAACGGCAGATTCCCTTCTATCGGCTGCGCCTCATCGCCAAGCCGGGCATCACGGGGTGGGCCCAGGTGCGTTACCCCTATGGCGCCTCGGTCGAGGACGCGCGCGCCAAGCTCGAATACGACCTCTACTACCTGAAGAATCGAACGCTCTTCCTGGACCTGAGCGTCATCTTCCACACCGTGCGCCACGTGCTGATGGGCAAGGGCGCGCGATGACAGGGCGCGCCGCGAGAGGCGTCTTCAGGCGTCCGCCGCCGACAGGGGCGCGGCGACAGCGGGACGGCCGAGCCGATCAGGCCTTGCAGGGGCGCCACTCACAGGCCGGTTTCGAAGGAGGCGAGATCGGCGGCGAGGGTGCCGATGAAGAACTCGGCGTCGATGCGCACGGGAATGTGCCGCGCGTCATCGGTGAAGAAGATGCGGACTTCGCGTTTGCTCTGCAGCTTGCCGGAAAAGGCCACTTCGACGTGGACGCGCTTGGTGTCGAATGTCCCCGCCTTGGTGCGCAGGCGCTCCTTGCCGACCACGCTGGCCCGCATCGTGAAGGTGCGGTTGCCGGTGAAGATGGGGCTCTCGACCACGTCGCCCACTTCGAGGGGGTGCGTCCGCGTCGCGTAAAAGGTGGCGAGCAGGTCCTGGGCAGACAACGGCAGCTCGTGCGTCTTTTCGGAGCGCGGTTTTTCGCCCCCTTCGCGGCGGACGAGCGCTTTGTGTTCCTCGCGGTCGAAGCGCACGCGCTCGCGGCGGGTGACGCGGTTTTCATTGGCGATGAGTTCGTTGCCCAGAGAGAGGCGGGTTCTGGGGTCGAACCACGAGATGTAGCGGTCTTTGACCGGGTAGAGGATGAAGGCCGGGTTGGTGGTCGCGGTGGCGATGAGCGGCCAGGTGGCGACGCCGTCGAGGGCGGTCTCGGCGGCGACACTCGCCTGAATCGTGCCCACGGGCAGGCCGAGGTAGCTGACCTCGAAGAAGAATCGTTCGGCGGGCGCGAAGGGCAGTTGGGACTGTTCGTCGGACATGGCGGCGGTGTCTGGCTGCTTGTCGGCGGCGGTGACGGCGCGGATTTCGTCTTTGACCGGCAGCGCCTGGGCGATGGCGGACGCGTCGGCGGGGGGCACGGCCACGTTGGTCATGGCGGGCGCGTCGGTCGTCGCCGCCAGGGCCAAGTTCGTCGCGAGCAATACGCCTGTCGAGAGCAGGGCGCGGGCGAGTCTGAGCGAAACCGGCGCGGATGTTTCAGTGTGCGACAACGAAGGGCTCCTTTGGGGAACGGGCGTCCTGAGTGCCAATCAATCGGCGCGCGCGGCGCTTTTTGAGCTGCCAGAAGCGGGACATGGGGCCGCGAGGACAGGCCATCAATGAGAGGCGCGTTGCTCTTATTCCACCGGCACCTCTCGTCTGGCGGGGCGGGGCGCTTGCAACGGGGCGCTGTCGACAAAAACGCGTCCACCAGCAGTGTGGCGGACGCGTCGCGTGGGCGGGACGGCGACTCCGCGCGGGATCAGGGCGCGGACGCTGCTTCCACCGTTTCCTCATCCGTCTGATTGGCGGAAAGCGCGTGCAGCTCGACGCGGCGGTTGCGCAGGCGGCCCTTGGAAAGGGCGTTGGAGGCGATGGGGCGCACCCCGGCCTTGCCTGCGGCGACGAGGCGTTCGGCGGCGACTCCGCGCGCGATCAGGGCATCGCGGAAGGCGTTGGCGCGTTTGAGCGACAGGACGAGCAGCTTGGCCATTTCGCCGCGGTTGTCCGTGTGGCCCTCGATGCGCAGGCGCTCGATTTTGCCGCTGAGCAGGGCGTCGGCGATCTGGTCGAGGAGCGCGTCGCTCGAGGCGGGAATCTCGGTCCCCTCGTCACCGAAGATCGGCTGAGTCGGAATCACGACCTTGGTCTCTCCGGGCGTGAAGAGCTCTTCGGCGGGCCTTTGGGAGAGCGCGAGGCTGAGGCGCTCCTGGCCCTCGGCGATGGTCAGTGTCTCGACCTTGGCGAGGAAACCGTCGGCCTGGATCAGGACCTTGTGGGTGCCTGCCGGCAGCGACATCTCGGCGCCGTCGGGTGAAACCTCGATGGGCGCGCCCGCGGGGTCGGCGATGAGTGTCACCTGGCCGGCTTTGGCGCTCGCGCCGTCCATCAGGAAGAGCCTGGCCTTGATCAGGGCCGCGCTGTCGTTTTCGGGGGCGGGGACCGTCTCAGGCGCGTTGACCGCGCTCGCGTCGTCGTTTTGCGGACCGGCATCGTCGGGCGTCGCCTCGGGGGTCGCTTCTGGCGCGGCTTCGGCTGGCGCTTCCGGCGTCGTCTCAGGCGCGGTTTCCGCCGTCGATTCCGCCGCGTCCACCTCCGCCGTCGTCTCCCCGGTCTGGGGCGCTTCCTCGACCATATCGGCGGGCGCTTCGTCCGAGGCGGTGGATTCCGCTTCCTCGGAAGGCGCGCGCTCCTCGGACGCGGTCTCTTCCTGCTCTGGCGGCGGCAGATAGGCCGCGCGCTCGGCTTCCAGTTCACTCAATTCGAGATTGCGGTGAGGCGCGAGCGGGTCAAAGGCGTAGCTGAGGCCGGCGGTGAAGGCGACGCTCGGCGTGGCGGCGATGCCCCGGGCCACCTGACCGCTGAGGCCAAAGTCGCAGGCGAGGAGGAAGGTGATGTCGGGCAGGGCCGTGACCTTCAGGCCGAGCGACATGCGGTGTTCCATGGCCGAGGCCGCGTCCACCGGCTTGTCCGCGTGCGTGTAGAGGTCGCTCGAAGTGAACGGCAGGGCCATGTTCCATTCGAGGAAGGGCGTCACCCAGGGCAGGGGGAACTCGATGCCGAGGGCGACGCTCAGGCGGTTGTAGCGGTTGAGGTTGAAGGCCAGCTCGTCAAAGGCGCTGGGGCTGTAGTCGTCGTAGACGCTGTCCTGGTTGGTGAAGATGGCGCCTAGGTTGAGGTGGAGGACGATCGGGATCTCGTCGTTGAGCGAGCGCGCGTCCCAGCTGGCGATGAGGCGTGGCGCGAAGTTGAAGCTCACGCCCGATGTCCAGTCGGCGCCAAAGCCCGGCGCCAGACCAAAGTGCAGCGCGCCGCCCAGATAGAAGCCGTCGAAGATCTGCGAGCTGCCCTTCAGGCCGAACTGGAAGTCGCCGAGCGACTGGATGAGGCGCGAGCTGTCCCCCTCGTCGGCATAGTCGGAGGCGACGCCATAGGAGAGGAAGCCCTCGAAATATCTGAGGAAGACAAGGTCGAGGGCCAGGCGCGCGCCAGCGTGTGTGACGTGCGTGCCGTGAGTCGGAAAGTTGTCCTGCGAGAGGAACTGTCCGGTGAGCGAGATGCGCGTCACGCCGCTCTGGCCGAGGATGGCCGAGTCGGTGCGCAATAGGCCCACCGAACCGCTCAGGCTCGATGTCACGCGGTGGTTGGCTTCGTCGGTGACGGCGTGGCGGAAGGTCGCCGGAGAGTGTTCGCGCCAGGCCTGTCCCATGGCGGCGGGCGCCTGATCGCGCTCCCCAGACTCGTCGCGCTCGCGCTGTTTGTCCGCGGGCGGCTCATCCGTGGCAGGCGTCTTAGACGGCATTGGCGTCTCGGAATCAGAGGGCGCGGGGCTGGATGACCCGTCTGCCGCCGCCTCTTCTGGAGTGGCCTGGGACTCTGCAGATGCTTCGGAATCGTCCGCGTCTTCGCTCACCATGCCATCGACGGGATTGTCCTCTGCCTGCGCGCGCTGTTCGTCGCTGTCACCGTCGTCGCGTTCCTCGGCGTTGGTCTCGCCGCGCGTCACCCAGGCGTCCGGATCGCGGCTGCTATCGCTGCTCTCATCGTCGCGTCCGTCGCTGTCGTTGTCGCTTTCGCTGCCGTCACGTTCGTCGCGAGCGCCGGAATTGGGCTCTGTGCGCGTCACCCAGCCATCGCTGTCCTCGCCGGAGTCCTCCTGGGCAAAGGCGGCGGAAGGGGGGGCGCAGAGCGTGGCCAGACAGCCACAGAGAAGGGTTGTCGAGAGGCGTTTCATCGCGACTCCAGAGGGAAAGGGTCAGAGGTGTCCGACAGTCGGGCGGGGGGCTCTGGCAAAAAACGCCAGGCACCTGAAGAGAAAAAAGCAAAGAAAAAGGTGGCGACGCGCCAGGCCTGGCCAATGTTCGCCGCCCATCGCATCCGGCCTTTGAAAGGCGCCGCGCTTTGAGTCTGCCAGTCGCGCGGGGCGAGGAGTTTCCGCATGGACATGGAGCGCCGTTATTTCACGACCCACGAGGCGGGTCAGCTTTTGGGCGTCAGCCTTCCGACGGTGATCAACTGGATCAAAGCCGGTCGCCTGAGCGCGCACCGCACGCCGGGAGGCCACCGCCGCATCGAGCGGGACACACTCGTCGCCTTCATCCGCCGCCACGGCCTGCCCATGCCACCCGAACTGTTGGAGGAAAGCAGCGCGCCGCGCGTGCTGGTGCTGATGGGGAGCAAGGGTGATCTCGATCCGATCCTCGATCTCGTGCGCCGCGCCGGCCTGAGGGCGATGGGGGCGAAGGGCATGCTGTCCATCGGCTTTGCCCTGGGACAGGCGGCGCCTGACGCGGTGATCCTCGACCTCGCCTCGCTGGGCGCGCGGGCCATGTCGATCTTCGCCGAACTCAGCGCGATTCACGGCTACCGCCCGCCGCCGCTCTTCGCCCTGGGCGACACGTCGGACGAGCGGCTGCGCAAACGGGTCACCGAAGCCGGTTTTTTCGAGCTCATCGATCCCGGTGCCGAGCCCGTCTTTCTGCGGCAGCGCCTCGACTGGGCGCTCGTCGGCCGCTGAGCGCCTTTCGCCTGATCCTGTCGTTCTCCAGGGCGTGAAATTCGCTCTTACGCCGCGACGCCTTTCGGGTAGAGCGCGCCCGCGCCAAGGGTGGCGCCCACGTCAGACAAGGCGGCGCGTCCGCAGATGAGGAACAGCGATGCAGGCACGGCAGATGGATGGTTCGCCTTCGACGGAGGGCGCTGAGGGCGGGCGGCATGACCGGCTGCGCGCCGAGACACTGGCCGCGGCCCGGCGCTTCAAGAACTCGTGGGTCGAACTTGGCGCTGTGCTGGTGCGGGTGCGCGAGCGATCTGCCTGGCGCGCGTGGGGCTTTGAGAGCTTCGAGGCCTACTGCGCCAAGGAGCTGCACATCCGGCAGAAGACGGCGATGAAGCTGACCGCCTCCTACGGCTTCCTGATGCGGCACGAGCCGACGATTGTGGGCGCGCCGCGGTCGATGGAGGACGGCGAGGAATCTTCGGGCGCGCCCGTGGATGAGTCGCAGGTCGTGGCGTCGCGGCAGCGGTTTCCGACGTTCGAGGCGATCAGTGTCCTGGCCGGAGCGGAGGAGCGCGGTCAGCTGGCGCAGGAAGACTACGCGGCGCTGCGCGAGCGCCTGTGGGGCGAGGAGGCCTCCAGCTCCAGGCTGACGCGCGAGATCGCCGAGCGCTTTGCCGAACCCAAACCGCCGAAGCCCATCGATTTCACGCTGCGCAAATTCGCGATGACGGCGCGCAAGCTGGCCGACGGCCTGCGTCAGAGCGACCGCGTCCCTGAAGAGACGCTGGAGCGCGCGGAATTGTTGGCCCACGAGCTCAACGCCATCGCCAGGTCGCTGGCTGAAGAGGCGGAAGACGCCGAAGCGCTCGAAGCCGAGGCCGCTGCCGGCTGATGCGACGCGCCTTTTTGTCGCGCCGTTTTGACGCCCCCGGAAAGCCTCGCCGCAGCGCGATGACGGCCTGCCTGCGTTTGGCTGTTGGCCGTTGGTTGTGGTCCGTCTGCCCCGGTCGCGCTTCGCCTCCCCTTTGTCCGCCCCCCAAGAGCGCGCTCGCCGCGGACGTTTTGTCGCCGCACCTTGAGCGGACGCATGCGCCGCGTGAACGAGCGGGAGGATGAGCGTTTCGCTCCTGTCTGACTTGTCGCGCTGGCGTTCGGGGGAGGGGAGCGATGGGGGGAGAACCCGCGCCTCGTGGTCCGGGGGATTTCGAGGCGCTCAAGGCGGCGCTTTTGGCGCGTCCGCGCATTCCACTGTCGACCTACCGCCTGCAGCTGAACGGCGATGTCGACTTTGCGCGCGCGCGGTCGCTCGTCCCCTATCTCGACGCGCTGGGCGCCACCGACCTCTACGCCTCGCCCTGCCTCAAGGCCTCGCGCGGCAGCAGCCATGGCTACGATGTCGTCGATCACCGCCTCATCAATCCGGAGCTCGGCGGCCGCGAGGGGTTTGACGCTCTGAGTGACGCGCTGCGCCTGCGCGATCTCGGGCTGCTCCTCGACTTCGTCCCCAACCACATGGCCATCGGCCACGAAAACCCGCTTTGGCGCGACGTTCTCGAAAACGGCCCGGCGGCGATGGCGGCCGACTTCTTCGACATCGACTGGGAGCCCATCAAAGAAGAGCTGCACGGCAAGGTGCTCCTGCCTGTCCTCGGCGACCAATACGGCGCGCTGCTCGAACGCGGGGAGCTCTCGCTTCTGTTCGACCGCGGCGCGGGGCGCTTCGAGGTGGCCTACGCCGATCACCGATTCCCGGTCGCGCCCGGACAATACGCGCGCATCCTCCGCCACCGCCTCGACGAACTCGTCCAGAGCCTGCCGCCAGGCGACATCGCGCTGGAGGACTTCCTCTCCATCATCGCCGCAGTGGAGCACTTGCCCGAGCCTGTGCCCGGCTTTCGCGTGGCCAGTCAGACTCGCCCGGAAAGCCCGGACGCGCGCGGTGAGCGGTCATCCCTGAGCGATCTGTGTGAGGCGCGGCGCCGCGAGCAGGAGGTCGTCAAGCGCCGTCTGTCCGCTCTGTGCGGGAGCGCGCCGGCGATTGCGCGGTTCGTCGAGGAGAACGTGCGGCGCTTCAACGGCGTGGTCGGCGATCCCGGCTCGTTCGATCTGCTCGACCAGCTTTTGCGCGCCCAGCCCTACCGGCTCGCCTACTGGCGGGTGGCCGCCGAGGAGATCAACTACCGGCGCTTCTTCGACATCAACAGCCTCGCCGCCATCCGCGTCGAACAGCCGCGCGTCTTCGAGGAGGTCCACGCGCTCCTCTTTGAGCTTCTGGCCGAGGGGCGGGTGAGTGGCCTGCGCATCGACCATCCCGACGGCCTGCACGCGCCCGAGGACTACTTCGACAACCTGCAGCGCGCCTTTGCCGAACGCTGCGCGCGCCGTCCGCCGTCGCCCTCGCCCACGCGTCCGCCCCAGCCCCTCTCGCCAGAAGATGACGCCAGCTATCGGCGCTGGCTGGCGGCCACCGACGCGCGTGAACGCCGCCCGCTCTATCTCGTCGTCGAGAAAATTCTGGCCCACGAGGAGTCGCTGCCCAGGACCTGGGCCGTCCACGGCAGCACGGGCTACGACTTCATGAACGCGGTGGGCGGTCTGTTCGTCGATCAACGCGGCGAGCGCGCCATCACCGAGGCGGCCGCGCGCTTCAGCGGCGTCAACGTCGGCTACGCAGATCTCGTCTTCCACACGCGGCGCCAGACGATGAGCTTTGCCATGGTCAGCGAGCTCAACATGCTGGCCCGACGCCTCAGCCGCATCTCGGAGCACGACCGCCGCACGCGCGACTTCACCCACAACAGCCTGCGCTTTGCCCTGCAGGAGTTCGTCGCCGCCTTTCCCATCTATCGGACCTATCGCCGCGCCGATGGCCTCAAGGCGAGCGAGGCGGACACAGCCGCGGTCGATCGGGCCCTAGTCATCGCGCGTGAGCAAAGCCCCAACGTCGACCCGTCGATCTTCGACTTTTTGCGCGGCGTTTTGCTTGGCGAGGGCGAATCCGGGCTCTCCGAGGCAGCGCGCTGCGAGAGGCTCAGCTTCGCGCTCAAGCTGCAGCAGTTCACCGCGCCGGTCATGGCCAAGTCGGTCGAGGACACGGCCTTCTATATTTTCAACCGCCTCGTCTCGCTCAACGAGGTGGGCGGCGAGCCCGATCGCTTCGGCGTCGACGTGGCGGCCTTCCACGCGCAAAACCTCGGCCGTTCGCGCGGATTTTCCGGATCGCTCCTTTCCACCTCGACCCACGACACCAAGCGCAGCGAGGACGTGCGCGCCCGTATCAGCGTCCTTTCCGAGATGCCGGGCGAATGGCGTCGCCGCCTGTCGACCTGGGCCCGCCTCAACCGCTCCTTGCGCCGCCGCGTCGGCCAGTCGTTCGCCCCTTCGCGCAACGAGGAACTCATCCTCTACCAGGCGCTCATCGGCACCTGGCCACTCATCGAGATGGACGACAGCGCGCGCGCCACCTACCGCGCCCGCGTCCAGGACTACATGCGCAAGGCGATCCGCGAGGCCAAGGTCAACACCAGCTGGTCGCGCCCCAACACCGCCTGGGAGGACGCCCTCGACGCCTTCATCGAGCACCTCTTCGACCTTCGCCGCTCCGCCCGCTTCTGGCGCGACTTCATCCCCTTCCAAAAAGAGATCGCGCGCGTCGGCATGCACAACTCGCTCTCCCAGCTCGTCCTCAAGCTGGCCTCGCCCGGCGTCAGCGATCTCTACCAGGGCAACGAGCTGTGGGATTTCAGCCTGGTCGACCCCGACAACCGCCGCCCGGTCGACTTCGCGCGCCGCCAAAAGCTGCTGGCCGACCTCGATTCAGGCCTCGGCGGCGACCTCGCCTCGCTCGCGCAAACGCTCTGGGAGCAGGCGACCGACGGCCGGGTGAAACTCCTCGTCACCGCCATTGGATTGCGCCTGCGCCGACGATTCCCCGCGCTCTTTCGCGAGGGCGACTACCAGCCACTCGAAACGCGCGGCGCCTTTGCCGACCGCCTGGTGGCCTTCATGCGCGCATCGTCTGACGCGCGGCTGATCGCGGTCGTTCCCAGGCTGTGCGTGCCGCTGTTGCGGCGCTTCGGGACGCTGTGCGGCGGCGCGGCGTGGGGCGAAACGCTGATCGAGGTGCCCGGCGTTCGCTCTGGGACGCGCTTTGTCGACGCCTTCACCGGCCGCGAGGTGGCGCTGACTTCGGCTCAGGGGGCGTCCGGACTGTGGGCGCGCGATCTCTTTCAGATTTTGCCCGTGTTTCTCGGCGTTCAGATTTCGCCCGCGTCCATGCCGTCGTGAACCAGGCCGAGGGCGCGCGTCAGGCGTTCCATCTCCGGGATCGTCAGCTGGTGGGCGGCATCGCTGAGCGCGGCCTCGGGGCAGGGGTGGACCTCGATCATCAGTCCGTCAGCGCCTGCGGCCAGAGCTGCGCGCGCCAGTGGCTCGATAAGATCCGCTCTTCCGGCCGCGTGCGAGACATCGGCGATCACCGGCAGCGCCGTCTTCTTCTTGAGGATGGGCACGGCGGCGATGTCGAGCGTGAAGCGCGTCTGGCGCTCAAAGGTGCGGATGCCGCGCTCGCACAGGGCGATGTCCTGGCAGCCAAACTTGGCCAGGTATTCGGCGGCGAGCAGGAACTCGTCGAGCGTGGCGGCAAACGATCGCTTGAGGAGCACCGGCTTTTTCGTCGCCCCGAGCTCCTTGAGCAGTTCGTAGTTGGCCATGTTGCGCGCCCCGACCTGGAAGAGGTCGACACAGCCGGCCATCGCCTCGATTTCGCGCGGGTCTGTGACTTCGCTGACAACGGCGAGCCCATGGCGGTCGGCGGCCTGACGCAGGAGTCTGAGACCTTCGCGTCCAAGTCCCTGAAAGGCGTCCGGACTGGTGCGCGGCTTAAAGGCGCCACCGCGCAAAAACTTCAGGCCCAGAGAGGCGACGCTGGCCGCCACGCGCTCGATCTGTTCCTCGCTCTCCACGGCGCAGGGCCCGGCGATGAGAATGGGGCGCGGCGTTCTGCCTAGTCGCGCCGGACCAACCGCGAAGGATCGATCCGGCTCCCCGTGCTGGCGACAGACGCGCAGGCTGGCGTTGGGCGTTCGGCCCTCCATGCGCGCGAGCGAAATGTCGAAGATGGGGCGAAACAGCGCGCGGATTTCACGCTCGGTGAGGCTGCCGGAAGCGCCCGCGATCAATTCCTCAAACATGCGCGCCTCACGCACCGGGTCGAACATGGGCAGTTCCTGGGCCACTTTGAGCGCGCGCACCTCGCCGACCTTGGCGACGCGTTCCTCGACGAGCCGGAGAATTTGTCGATTGAGCTCAGAAATCTCGGCGCGCAGCCGGGCGAGGCGGTCCTGAACGGACGTGTCCGCGGGCGATTGGGGGGCAGACATGCCTGCGGAGGTTGCGATGTCTTTGGGCCCTTTCAGCTCAGCGGGCGTCGCGGGGTTGGACGGATCGGCAGGGTTCGACGAACGGCTCATGGTGGCGTGCCCCCAATGTTTTGCGCGCTTCAAGCGCGCGGTGTTTGTAAAAAGACGCGGTTTATTGACAGGATTTTGCGTTTTAACGCGCGGAACTATTAAGGCGCGCTTTTTGTGGGCGGTGTCTTGTGGTGGTTGTTTTGGAGATTGTTAAAATGATTCAAAAGAACGCTTTTTGATTGATGAAACGGGGTTTTGATAAAACTCAATAAATGAAACTGAGCTGGTGGACGTTCAAATCGACGGATAGACCGTCGCTCAATCGTTGTTCAATTTCCAGGCGCCAAAGCGCAGAAATAAATAATCGCCGCGCGCTGAGCCCGAGTGGAAACGCGTCTTTTGCATGCCGCGCGCTCAAGCGCAGAAAAGACAATTCAAAAACGAATGTCGGATCAAAGTGAGAAAGGGCTGATTCGTTGAATGCTTTCTCATAATAAAACCGGCCTCCCTTGCGAGAGACCGGTCTGGATGGCTGAAACCACCTCAAAAAATCGCCGTTTTTCTGAGGTGGTCTGGATGAATAATTAATTCATCACTTTAAAGCGCCTGGAAGAATTATTTATTCTCCTTGGCTTTTTTGTCCTTGATTGCCTTGAGCACCTTTTCGGGCGTGAACGGCGCGTGGTGAATGCGCACGCCGACCGCGTCGTAGATGGCGTTGGCGATGGCCGGGATGGGGCCGTTGATGCCGATTTCGGAGACGCTCTTGGCGCCGAAGGGGCCGGTCTCTTCATAGGTCGGGACCATGATCGTCACGAGCTCCGGCATGTCGTCGGTGTTGAAGATCTTGTAGTCCGCGAAATTGGCGTTATGCATGCGGCCCTTCTCGTTGAAGAGGTATTCCTCGGTCAGCGCGAAGGACAGGCCATTGACAACAGCGCCCTCGACCTGGCCCTCGGCGAGCTGCGGGTTGAGCGCGGTGCCGCAGTCCATCGTCGCCACGTATTTGATGACGCGGACTTTGCCTGTCTCCTCGTCGACCTCGACCTCGGCGAAGTGGGCCGAGAACGGCGGCGGCGACTTGTGAGAGATGGCCGAACCGATATGGCCGATCTGGTGCTGGTCGCGCTCATAGAGGGAGCGCATGCCGATGGCGGCCAGGGTCACGCTTTCACCGCTTTGGGCAAAGACCTGCTTGTCCTTGAGCGTCAGCGTCTCGGGATCAGGGCGCGGATCCATGCCCTTTTCTTCGTGGAGCATGTCGGCGGCGACTTCGCGGATTTGGCGCGCGACTTCGATGGCGGTGCGGCGCGCGGCTTCGCCCGACAGATAGGTCGTCGAGGAGGCGTAAGCGCCCACGTCAAAGGGCGTCAGGTCGGTATCCGAAGAGTGGACGACGACGTCGGAGACTTCGACGCCGAGGATTTCGGCTGCGGCCTGGGCCAGCACCGTGTCAGAGCCGGTGCCGAGGTCGGTGGCGCCAGCGGCGAGGATGAAGGAGCCGTCCTCGTTCATCTTGATGCTGACGCTGGCCATGTCGATCTCGGGGATCGAGGAGCCCTGCATCAGCGCGCACATGCCGATGCCGCGCTTTTTGGGGCCGTCGCCGCGGATTTTGCCGCGCTTTTCAGCCCAGTTGATGGCCTTGGCGCCGCGCTCCAGGCACTCGGCCAGACCGCAGGAACCGATTTTCTGCTCGACGCCCGGCTTGCCCTCGCCCAGGGCGGCGAAGACAGGCGAACCCTCGCCCGGCTGGATGTGGTTGCGCCGCCTGAGTTCGAGTGGGTCGATGCCCAGCTTTTCGGCCACTTCGTCCATCATCACTTCCATGGCGAAGGCCGACTGGGTGGCGCCATAGCCGCGGTAAGCGCCGCCGACGGGCAGGTTGGTGTAGACGGCCTTGGCGTCGAAGGCGACGGTCTTCATGCGGTAGAGCGGCAGCACCTTGGAGCCGCAGTTGCACATGACGGTCAGCGCGTGGGAGCCGTAGGCGCCGGTGTTGGAGAGCACCTCCATGCGCATGCCGTTGACCGTGCCGTCCTTGTTGAAGCCAGCCTGCATGCGCGTCTTGATCGGGTGGCGGACGCGGGAGACGAACTCCTCGGCGCGCGACAGGCGCATGAAGATTTTGCGGCGCGTGGCCAGGACCAGCGAGGCGACCAAAGGCTCCAGGAGGACTTCCTGCTTGGTGCCAAAGGCGCCGCCGATGCGCGGCTTGATGACGCGGATGCGCTTGATCGGGATGCCCAGCGCCTGAGCGGTGATGCGGCGCGCGTGGTAGGGCACCTGGGTCGAGGTGATGAGCTTGATGCGGTCGCGCCCGTCGATGTTGCCGAGGCAGACGTGCGTCTCGATGGGGCAGTGCTGCGCGTAGTGGGTCGAGTAGGTCTCGTCCACAGAGAGGAACGACTTCTCCATCACCTCGTTCATGTCGCCGACGCCCATGCTGGCCGCCGAGGCCATGTTTTTCTGCGGCTCGTAGGGGATGGGGATGGGGACGCTGGCGTCGGCCTCGTCGTGAATGACCGGCGCGCCGTCGTCCATGGCGTGATCGGCGTCGAGCACCGGATCGAGGACTTCCCACTTGGTGTCTTCGAGCAGCACGCGGCCGGCTTCTTCGGCGATTTCGCGCGTGTCGGCGGCGATCAGGGCCACATGGTCGCCGACGAGCCTCATCTTGCTGTCGAGGATCGCGGTGTCATAGGGCGAGGGCTCGACGTAGCCCTGTCCGGCGGTGGTGTGCAGGTGGCGCGGCACGTCCTTGTAGGTGAGGACGGCGTGGACGCCTTTCATGGCGCGGGCGCGCGTCGGGTCGATGTCGATGATGCGGGCGTGCGCGTAGGGGCTGGGCACGATGTAGCCGATGAGCGCGCCAGACAGGTCGTGGTCGCCCACGTATTCCTCCTGGCCACAGGCCATGCCCATCGCGTCGATCTTGTTGACCGAATGGCCGATCACCTTGAAGTCGCGGCCGTAGATTTCGTCATTTGCCATCGGAGGCCTCCTTGCGCATGGCGGCGGCGGCGTTCTTCACCGCGTCGAAAATTTTCACGTAACCGGTGCAGCGGCAGAGGTTGCCACTGAGCGCCTCGGCGATCTCGGCCTGGCTGGGACTTGTGGTGCGGTCGAGCAGCGCCTTGGTCGAGAGGATCATGCCGGGCGAGCAGAAGCCGCACTGGATGGCGCCGGCGTCAACGAACTCGCGCTGAATGAGGTGTGGCTTGTCGGGGGTGCCGAGGGCCTCGATCGTCGTGACCTCGTGGCCGGCGACTTTGGGCGCGGGCGTGATGCAGGCGAGCGTGGGAACGCCGTCGATGAGAACGGTGCAGGCGCCGCAGGTGCCCTCGTTGTCGCACCCCTGTTTGACGCCCTTGAGGCCGAGCGCGCGCAGCACGTCGTAGAGGTTCGCGCCCGGATCACAGTCGATCTCGCGGGCGAGCCCGTTGATGGTGGTGGTGAATTTCATGGCGGTGTCACTCCTGTCCTGCGGCCTGGGCGATGGCGCGGCGGGCGAGCGCTGTGGCCACGTCGCGGCGATAGTCCACGGAAGCGCGGAAGTTGGGGGCGATGGGGAGATCGGTGGCTGCCTTCTGCACGGCTTGGGCGATGCTCTCGGCGCTGATGGCCTTGCCTTCGAGATCGGACTCGATGTCGGTGGCGCGGAAGGCGCGCGGTTGCAGGGCGCCAAAGACGACGCGCACGTCGCTCGCCTTGCCATCGCAGACGCTCATCGAGGCGGCGGCCGTGACATAGGCGTAATCGTTCTTGGTGCGCGAAAGGCGCTCGTAGCCAAAGCGGCGGCCCTTCTTGAGCGGGATGACGACCTTGGTGATGAGGGCGCCATTGCCCCAGGGGGCGCTTCCCTTGAGCGCGTCGGCGATGGCGACAGTTACGGCAGCCTCTCCGGCGCGGGCGATTTCAATCGAGGCGTCGAGCGCGAGCAGGGCCACCGGCATGTCGGCCCAGAAGACGGCGTGCGCGATGTTGCCGCCGATGGTGATCGCGTTGCGCATCGGCCGGGCGGTGATGTGGCGCGCCACGAGCTTGAGGAAGGCGCCTTCTTCGCCGGGCAGATCAGCGTCGATAAGCTGCGTCAGGGTGACGGTCGCGCCCAGGTGGATGGCGTCGGCGGTGACCTCGATTTTGCCAAGCCCGAGGTCGGTGATGTCGCAGAGCTCGGCGTCGATCTTCTTGCGGGTGGAATAGAGCCCGGTGGCGCCGGCGACAGGCAACGCGCCCTGTTTGAGCAGAGCGAGCGCGTCGTCGAGGCGCTTCGGTTGGTGATACGCACGAATCATGGGTGTTTTCCTCGGCGTTGTGGGGTGGGGGTGGACATCGAAACGCGCTGTCGCCGCAGCTGTTCGCGCGCTTCGGGCGGGGTGTAACGAAGAGAACGGAAAGGCGCGTCTCAGACGCAGCGCTTGAAGAACTCGATGCCGGTGCGCGCGTGGGCGCGGTCGATCATGGCGCGGGCCAGGCGGTTGGCGCTCTCGAATGTCGCGCGCTCGTCGAGGTGGACGAGGCGACCGTCACGGACGACCCACTTGCCGTTGACCATGACTTTGTCGGCCCGCTTCATGCCCGTGGTGAAGGCGAGCGCGGCCACAGGGTCGTGCATGGCGCCGGCGAGACCGATGTCGTCCATTTTGAACAGCGCGATGTCCGCGGCCATGCCAGGCGCCAGCTGTCCAATGTCGTCACGCCCCAAGACGCCCGCGCTGCCGCGGGTGGCAATTTTCAGTGCCTGACGCGCCGGCATCGACTCGACGCCGCTCTTCACGCGGTGGACGATGGTGCAGATCTGCAGTTCGCGCAGCATGTCGGAGGCGTCGTTAGAGGCTGAACCATCGACAGCCAGGCCGACCGGGACGCCGAGCTCGACGGCGCGCGGAATGGGCGCGATGCCCGAACCGAGCCGCAGGTTGGAGCTGGGACAGTGGGCGATACCCGTTCCAGCCGCCGCCATGCGCTTGAGCTCCTCGTCATTGAGCCAGACGCCGTGCGCGTACCAGACATCCGGGCCAATCCATTCGACCGACTCCATGTATTCGAGCGGCCTCATCCCGACCATCTGGCGGCAAAAATCATTCTCGTCCTCGGTTTCGGCCAGGTGCGTGTGCAGCCGGACCTTGAGCTTGCGCGCCAGCCGCGCCGATTCGCGCAGGAGATCGTCGGTGACCGAGAAGGGCGAGCAGGGCGCCAGCGTCAGGCGACACATCGAGTAGCGCTCCGGATCGTGGAACTTGGCGATGACGCGCTCGCTGTCTTCGAGAATGGCGTCAGGCGACTGAACCACGTCGTCCGGCGGCAGCCCGCCCTTGGATTTGCCGCGCGACATGGAGCCGCGGCTGGGGTGGAAGCGGACGCCCAGTTCGCGCGCCGCGTTGATCGTCTCGTCGAGGAGGTTGGCCGTCTGCTGGCGCGGGAAGACATAAAAATGGTCGGCGACCGTCGTGCAGCCGGAGAGGAGCAATTCACCAAGCCCGACCTGGGCGCTGACGCGGACATCCTCGGGCGTCAATTCACGCCAAATCTCGTAGAGGCCGGTCAGCCAGTCGAAGAGCTTGGCGTCCTGAACAAAGGGAACGTTCTTCTGGAACGTCTGGTAGAGGTGATGGTGCGTGTTGACCATGCCCGGGATGGCGAGCGCGCCGCCTGCGTCAACCGTCTCGTCGATGTCGTCACGCGCGGGCGGCTCACCTTCGCCGAGCGCGACGATGGCCGGGCCGTCGACGAGGATCCAGCCGTTGGAGAGCTCGCGTCCGGCGTCGTCCTGGGTGGCGATGACGCCGATGTTTTTGATGAGTGTGGCCATGGGGGACCTCTTGTCAGGATGGGGAAGGAAAGATTGTGGGGAAGGGTGGGGGATGGCGGGACTGTCAAAGGCCAAAAATCAAGCGCCCCACTTATGAGGCGGGGCGCAAAAGGCGGCGCAACCTAGTGGAGCGATTTTGGGGTGTCCAGACGCTTTCCTCGCTTTTTTGTGATTGAGCGCGGCGTTTTAAAAACACGTTTTGTTTTGCTGTTGCGCTTTGGCGCGCGTCGGTTTTTGGGGGTGATTTTTTTGAATATGGTTTGATTTGTTGAAGCTTATGCATTGCTTGGGTTGTTTTTTATGTAAATGTTTAAAAATCGCGATTTTTGGATGAAAGACTGGGGGTGAATCAAACAATATTTAATAGATTGGGTGTTGGCGTTTTAAGGTCGTCGAGAGGCCTTTTGATTAAAAATAATTTGAAAAACAAAATCCTTGGCGGCGTCTTGACACGTCACAGCGGATGACTAAAAGGCGCGCGCTTTTGGCGGCGCGGGAGATACCCCCCCCGGGCCCATTGGGTGAGTGAAAGGTCAAAGAAAATGCCCATCTACGAATACGAGTGCGACAAATGCGGCGCCTTTGAGGTGATGCAAAAAATTTCAGAGGCGCCACTGACCGAGTGTGAGACGTGCCATGGCCCGGTGCATCGCCTGGTGAGTCACCACACCTCGTTTCAGCTCAAAGGCGGCGGTTGGTATAAGGATCTCTATTCGTCGTCCTCGTCAGGCTCGTCTTCTTCGTCGTCCTCCTCTTCGAGCTGACAGCGGCGCGGGCGGGAGGAGGCGGCGTGAAGCGGTTGCGACTTAGCGTTGGCCCGGCGGATGTGGGGGACAGGCTCGATCGCTTTTTGGCGCGCGCGGGCGATATTTCGCGGGGCGAGGCGCGGCGGGTGTTGGAGCGTGGCGGCGTGTGGGTCGACGGCAAGCGTGTCAAGGCGGCCTCTCGCGCGATGCGGCTGAACCAGGAGGTTCTTCTCGTCCTGGAAGAAACGGCGGCTCGTCGCGCGGCACCGGCGGCATCTCTGGAACGCGCGCGCATCCTCTTTGAGGACGCCCATCTTGTGGCTGTGGACAAGCCGCCCTTTGTCGCCTCGCAGCCAACGCTGGGGTCGGACAGCGGCGATCTTCTGGCGCTGACCAAGGCGCTGGTGGCCGGTCGCCTGTGGCTCGTCCACCGGCTCGATTTAGAGACGAGTGGCGTGACGATCTTTGCCAAGAGTCGGGCAGCGGTCGGCGCGCTGACAAAGGCCTTTCGCGAGCGGGCGGTTTCCAAGCGCTATCTGGCGCTCGTCGCGGACGCGGGCGCTCTGGCGGACGAGGGCGACATCGACCTCTCGCTCTCGGCGGACGCCTCGCGCCCAGGCAGACAAAAGGTCAATCGCCACAGCGGTGCCCAGGCATTCACCCATTACCGCGTGTGTTCGCGTGGCATGGCCGATACAGCGCTCGTCGAGGCGCTGCCGCAAACCGGTCGCACGCACCAAATCCGCGTTCATCTCGCCGCCCTGGGCGCCCCGCTTCTCGGCGACAAACTCTACGGCGGCCCCACCTCGCGCGCCCTTGACGGCGACGATCTCCTCGCCATTCCGCGCGTGATGCTGCACGCGGCCTCGCTGTCGCTCAGCCATCCTGTCCGAGACGAAGCGCTCCACATCGAGGCCCCCTTGCCCGCAGACATGGTTGCGCTCGCCCGACGCCTGGCCATCGACACCCCCGCCTGATCAATTGACAGCCCCTTGGCCCATTCCTAAATGCGCCGCTTTTTTGTCCCCGGGGCAGACGCCCCATGACGCGAGAGGAACGCATGAGCATCGATTTGACGTGTCTGAAGTGTGATTCCAGTTTTGAACTCGACCCCGCCGGTTTGCTCGGTGGCAGCGATCGCCTCCATTGTCCGCATTGCGGCGCCAAGGCCTCGCCACTCGTCGTCGAGGAGTTCGCCAACGCCCTGGCCGAGCTCTGCAAACAAATCGCCACGCTGAGCAAACGATTCTCGATGAGCCTGGTTTTGGAAAGTGACGATTTGCCCAATACCTATCGGCTCGATGAAGAAGAAGAGGAGGAGGAAGAGGTCGAGGAAGAAGAGGAAGAAGATCTCTTTGACGATATGGACGATGGCGGCGAGGCGTATGATTCCGATGAGGATTATTAAACGACGCGATTCCTTATTGTTTGCGCTTTAGCGCACACCTTATTGTTTTTGTGCTTGAGCGCACGGCAATTCAAAACCGCTTCAGCGCGGGGCAGATTAAAGACGCTTGAGCGCTGGGCATGTTTGATTTTGATTTGTTTTGTTTGAATTTTTATAAGCTCGATTTAATTTATTGAGTTTTCTTGAGAATTCGATCCGCTATTCGTTGTTTAAAAACGTTTTATTGGAGCTCCGAACGACTGCTCGGAAAGCGCGAATCGTGAGCGCTCCGGTCGCACTCATTTGCCCTGAAAGCACGAGGGGGAAAAACCCATGTTTTTTCCCCCTCG